>DYDH01000081.1:5671-6744 GCA_020717985.1 Herpetosiphon sp.
CGACTCAAGGGATCTTCTTCAGCGGAATCGCGCTCCTATTCTTCGCCGGGATTCTGGTTATTTTTATGGGGACAGGCCTGCCGTCGGCGAGCGCCGCAGTTGCCGCCACATCCACACCGACAGCCACGCTGACGATCCAGCCCAGCCCGCTTCCATCCCAAACCCCAAGCCTGACGGCCACAACGACAAGCAGTCCTCGTCCTTCGAGCACTTCAACCGTCTCGTTGACAATTTCGGCTACACCGACAAGTGGCACGACCACCGCAACCGCCACCACGACCATAACGTCCACTGCAACCATAACTGCGACAGCCTCGCCAAGTCCGACGCCATTCACGCCCACCGCCACCATCCCTGTCACTGAAACACTGCCTGTCGAAACAGTACCCGCCACATTGACCAGCGTGCCGCAGTCAATATCCGGCACGGTCGGCGCGAGTGAAGGAGGCGGTGCAAACCTGCGTCAAACTCCCAATGGAAAATATTTGATGACATTGGATAACGGCACACTCGTGGAAATTTATCCGGATTTCAAACAGGTGAACGGCGTAGCGTGGATGCATGTCTTCGTGACCCGCAACGGTCAACGCATTGAAGGCTGGCTGTTGGAATCAGTGGTGAGTTATGCCACGCCCGCACCAAATTTTGAGCCATCTGCAACCCCGTAAAAACAAGGATGAATGATGAATTGTGAAGGATGAATAAAACCTTTCGCCTTCATCCCTCATCTTTCATCCTTCATCTTTTCCCCTTGGAGAAAATACATGCCCATTCATTTCGGTACTGACGGCTGGCGAGCTGTCATCTCAGATAGTTTCACATTCGATAACCTTCGTATCGTGGCGCAAGCCATTGCTGACGCAGTGGCGTCCGATCACTGGGATAAATCTGCGAACGGCGGACAAATCCCCGACAAAAACAAGATCGTGGTCGGCTACGATACACGGTTTCTCTCCGACCGCTTCGCCGGGGAAGTGGCGCGCGTGCTTGCCGCAAACGGATTCAAGGTGCTGTTGGCGCAATCTGATTCGCCGACACCGACAATTTCATTTGCCGTAAAATATAATGCCGCC
>DYDH01000081.1:6773-19899 GCA_020717985.1 Herpetosiphon sp.
TAACGCACCGCGCTATAACGGCTTGAAACTCAAGGGCGCATTCGGCGGTTCGGCGCTGCCCGAACAATGCCGCCGCGTGGAAGTGTATATCAACGACAACGAAGAACAGGCGCGCGGCCCCAACTTGATGGATTTCAAAAAGGCGCGCGATGCGGGCTTGATCCAAAAGTTCAATCCCCTGCCGACGTACTTTGAACACCTGCACACATTGATCAGGACAGACATCATCGCGGAAAATCCACAGCGTTTTGTGGTGGACGCGATGTATGGCTCGGGGCGCGGCGTGATCAAAGCCTTTTTGCAAGGCACAGGCTGTGATATCGCGGAAATTCGCGGTGAGATGAATCCCGGTTTCGGCGGCGTACATCCCGAACCGATCGCCAAATATCTCGGTCCGCTGGCCAGCGCTGTCAGTTCGGGCATGGGCAATTTCGGCGTCGTCACCGATGGCGATGCTGACCGCATCGGCGCGATGGATGAGCGTGGAAATTTCGTTGACCCGCACAAGATCATGGCTTTGGCGTTGAAGTATCTGGTTGAAAAACGCGGCTGGTCGGGGGCGGTCGTGCGCACGGTTTCGACCACACGCATGATCGACCGCCTGGCAAAACGCTATGGTTTGAAACTATATGAAACGCCCGTGGGCTTCAACCACATTGCGGATTACATGATGAAGGAAGATGTGCTGATCGGCGGAGAAGAATCGGGCGGCATCTCGTTCAAGGGACACATCCCCGAAGGCGACGGGCCGATCATGGGCTTGCTGATCGTGGAAATGATCGCCGCGGCGAATAAATCCCTGTATGAAATGGTGGACGACCTGCTGACAGATGTGGGTCCCGCCTTGTACGAGCGCGCGGACTTGCGCCTCAGCCGTCCCGTGGCCAAAGCCGAGATGACCGAGTTCCTGACGAAGCAAGCTCCCGCAGAGATCGGCGGGCAAAAAGTGGACGAGGTCAGCCAGCGTGACGGCGTGAAATACATCATGGCCGACGACTCATGGCTGTTGATCCGCCCGTCTGGCACAGAGCCCGTCCTGCGCGTGTATGTCGAAGGCAGAAATGCTGAAATGGTAAAAGCGCTGATGGCGTACGGCAAGACAGTAGCCGAGAGTGTGGTGTAGTCTTCATAGACGGTAAGAGTTCGCCTCGCCAAAATGAGTTTGTACTACTCTCAAACAGTCCTCATTTTGGCGGGGAGTCCTACGCGCATTTTCTAACATTACTATCAACTACAGCAAAGAAGAGTTAGGAATCTGTGCAAGAAAGTCCAGTAAATATTAGAAATTGCTGTATACTTTCTTTATGAACTTTGCATACTCACAATATATATAAGGGTAAGGATGGGTAAAATGACCTTGTTATCAACCATTAAACAAAACGAACAAAACCGCGATGCTATTGAAGCAAAGAACTTGCTTGAAAGGCTGATTCAATCAGACCAATATGTTGGTGATGTTTATTCCATTGGGTATGAGTTTGCCAATGTCCAAATACACGACTTTTACAGAAAAAAAGTTGGGGGTATTCCAAGTCTTTGTTTTTTGATTGCCACAAGAGTAAAACCTGACGAAGAGCAGGTTGACTATCAGCGAGAAGATAGTTCCGCCATTCTCTTACGTGTTATGGATGCAGCTCCATTGCCAGGACACTCCGAAGCCGAAAAAGTTAGAGTTGAAACCGCCCAAAAAGTATCTGGTGAGACCGGTGTAAATTGGGATGAAAGTGAAATAATGGATGCTACGACTGCAAACCTATTATCGTTTGCGGGCGTCAAATGTAGAGTGATCGGAACATTCTTTGTAGATAAATCTGAACGTTTAGGCAAGTTAGTTTTAAAGTTCGGAAGTGATCTTTCAAATTACTATCCAAATCAAGGTCTTAAGGTCTATAAACCTAATAAAGACGCATTATCTGAAATTGTGAACTACATTGATCCAGATCGAATTGATCCAGACCAATCACTAGAAAGAGTTATGGTTGGTGATGTAAGATATGCTTCCACAAATCGTTCTTTTCAGGGCGTATCAAATGTGCAAGTCTATATTTCGCCTGCCGATTTATTAGCACAGAAAACTGCTTTATTTGGCATGACTCGAACAGGAAAATCAAATACTACAAAAATTATCTTAAAGTCTGTTTTTGAATTACGCTTTACTAAAAATAAACCTTTGCGCATTGGTCAAATTGTATTTGACCCCAATGGTGAATATGCAAACGAGAATGAGCAAGACAAAAACAAACAAGAGAATCCTTCTGCAATAAAAAATGTTTGGAAAACTAGGTCGACAGGTAAGCAAGAGGACGTAGTAACCTATGGTTTATTGCCTCACCCTAATGACCCTAGACGCAAATTAATGCTGCTAAATTTTTACGCGTCGGAAAACTTGCAGGAAGGAAAAGAAATCATCGATAACGCATTGGCGGAAGATGGTACAAAGTACATAGGCAATTTCAGACAAATTATATTTTCTGAACCTGATAAATCTGACCGATCCGCACTGACACGATTTAAGCGGCGAATTTTGGTTTACCAAGCTCTATTGAACAAGGCTGGCTTTGAACCGCCAAAAGGTATGAAGCCAAACATAAGTGGTTTATTTAACGATAAATTATTAGAGTACATGAATAGAGCAGCAACATCTGGGAAAGATGCACAGCCTGAATTTGCATCTGCGGCGAAAATTCTAAGCGCAGATTTCCCTACATGGGATCGGCTTTCATCAGCTATTGAATCTTTGAGCAGTTTCGTTTCTACCAAGGAATATAAAGATTTTGAAACATGGTATATCTCAGATCGTCCGAATGCCTCTGGTGATGAATGGGCAGATGCTGACCTAAAAAAATTACTAACAATGTTTGAATATCCAAATGGAGCTCGACTTGTGGCTAGAGTTATTGGACAACATTCTAATGATGTTGGCACAGATTATGCAGACGACATATATAAAGACTTAGTAGATGGCAAATTGGTTATTATTGATCAATCAAGTGGAGATGAAGAAATTAATAAATCCTCAGCTGCGCGGATTCTTTGGAAGATATTCAAGGGAAACCAGATTAAATTCAGGAATGGAGAATCTAAAATTCCTGAGATTTTGGTGTACGTTGAAGAAGCGCACAACTTGTTACCTTCGGGCTCAGAAACTGATTACCAAAATGTTTGGGTTAAAACTGCTAAAGAGGCAAGTAAATACCATATTGGATTAGTCTATGCTACTCAGGAAGTTAGCAGCATCCAACGCAATATTCTTAAAAACACAGCGAACTGGTTTATTGGTCATTTGAATAACACTGATGAAACCAGAGAACTTTGTAAATATTATGATTTCGAAGATTTTGAACCTTCAATACGGCGTGCGCAAGATAGAGGTTTTCTACGTATAAAAACTCTTAGCAATGTATTCGTTGTTCCTGCTCAGATAAAGAAATTTGAGGTTTAAATGCCTTACGAAAATGAGCTTGCGAGTTATAAGCCTATAAAACGAATATCTGAAAGCGCAGAGGTTCAAGGTCTTCTAAAGCGTATGCGCCCAAGGCCCGAATCGCCGAGTCAGAAGACCACTGCGCCTCGGGTTGAATTGGACGAATTAAAGCCAAGCCTATGGACGCCAGATTACGTTTTGGCTATTGATGGCAGCGAGTCAGAAGTTCCAGTCGCAAATGGGTATCCATTTGCATCTGTTGGATATGTTACTGTGGCATCTGTTTTGCTCAATGTAGCAAAAATGGTAATACTTGATGCTCAACGGCCTGTTGATCCAAAAGAATTTAGAACCATTCAAAATGCTGAATCTATTGATAGCGCATTACCTACTACAAATATCATCATCGATAATGAACTAGACACCAATAGTTCTTTTCGTCGTGCCTTATATGAGCTTTTAAAGAATAAGCAAATGTCCGAGATGGGAGAATCACTTCTAGATACCTACGAAGCCTTGTTGAAAAGCAAACCAGATGATGGGCGCCAACACTGTCCTTTTGATGACTGTTTAGAAAAAAACAAAAAATATAAACGGGGATTGGATGAATACCAATGTGATTGTTTATTTCAAAGAAGTCTGTTTTCTACAGATGCTTTAAGAATTCATGAGTCTATTAATCCCGAAGGCTCAAACATATCTGCTATTACGCAAACGGTTAATGTTTTAGAAAAATTGTGGTTAATTCATTTTTTGCGAACCCTTGAGAAAGAAAATCTTTTGCCAGTTTTGCAACGTATGGCAATTGTCGTCGATGGCCCTTTAGCTGTTTTTGATGATCCTGCATGGATTAGCACACCGATAAAGCTAGAACTTCAAAGAATAAACAACGAAGTTCGAAAAGTGATTAGGGATCCACACTTTAATATGTTGATCATGGGGATTGAAAAGACAGGTGGTTTTGTTGAGCATCTTGAAAATCTCGACAAGGCACCAAATGGGGAAATGGATTTTCTGGCTCCCCAAACAGCAATTCTTTTGACAGATGCTTATATCAAAGAGAGAATTATTTTCTCTGTGAGTGATAGCGTTTACGGAAGAAATACTTATTTTGGAAGAAAAGTGCTTTATAAAGCAAAGTCTGGGGCACTAATAGTTTTCAGCTTGCCCTTCCTCGACGAAGATTTATCTAATACCAAAACAGCGGAATTGGAACAATTCCCTCGATTAGCAGACGCAATGAGTTTGCTCGACAAATTGGTATCTGCACGTTACAGAAACTCTGTAACGCCAATTATTTCTGCTCATGCAGAAGCTGCTATCCCATTGAATTTAGGAAAACGCGTTTTAGAAAAGTTAGCACGCAAACTAATGCAAGATGCGAATAACACTGGAACCAAATGAGTTATCAAACTGCTTATCACAGATGGGTAGGAATAGGTCCTTATTATGCAATGTTTCCTACTTCATTTGTTGAAGATACTATAAAAAAATATACCCAACCTGGAGATTGGATTTTCGATCCGTTTGCAGGCCGGGCTTCTAGTGTTTTTATTGGCACAGCTTTGAATCGTCCAGCGATTGGTATAGAAATTAATCCTGTCGGTTGGGTGTATGGTAAAACAAAAACTTCACCAGCCCCAAAAGAAATGGTCTTGGCTAGGCTCGAACAAATATCACTCAACGCAGATAGTTTTTCTTTTAAAATTCCCGATTCTTTTCAAGAATTTTTTAATCTCTGCTTTTCTGAACAAACTCTGAAATTTTTGGTGTCTGCCCGAAATATGCTAGATTGGCGAAACTCAGATGTTGATCGAACTTTAATGGCGTTTATTTTGATTGATTTACATGGTTCTCGCCAAAGATCTTTTTCAAATCAAATGCGACAAAGCAAAGCTATGGCTCCTAAATATTCAGTTAGATGGTGGAAAGAGCACAAAACTACGCCACCTGAAATCGAGCCGAAATCTTTTATGCAAAAGAAGATAGATTGGCGTTACGAAAAAGGCACTCCAATATTACCGGCACAATCAGAATTGATACTTGGTGACAGTACTCAAGTTATAAATGATTTGAACGAGTCGTATCAAAATAAAATCAAGCTATTATTTACTTCACCGCCATATATTGATGTGACTGATTATCATCGAGATCAGTGGCTCCGTTTATGGATGCTAGGCGAAGAACTATCTTACAAAAGAAAAACCGAAAAACATAAAGCTACTTTCGCCTCCTCAATAGAATATGAAAAATTACTACTGGACGTATTTCAAAAATCTAGTCAGTTAGTTTGCAGTGATGGTTATGTTTATGTAAGGACAGATGCAAGAAAAAACACTTTTGAGATAACGCTCAAAGTGTTGAAGCAGTGTTTTCCAGGCTGGAAGTATAGAACTATCAAACAGCCATATTCCAAAAATACCCAAACTGCATTGTTTGGCGATAAATCGTCCAAGCCAGGCGAAAAAGATATAGTACTTTATCGACAATAATTAGGTGTGGTGGATTGAGAAGGTTGCCATAAGCATAAAACATAGTATTGGCCATATCTGTTTATGGGTGAAACCTGTTTCGATAGCAGAAACCATGCCAGCGCCAGTCAACGCAAACTGTTAGCCAGTTCTTTCTATAACAAAGTAATATTCAATTGCCAATCAAAGGAGAATATAAAAATGGCAAAAAGATTATATTTATCTATCGCAATTCTCGTGTCACTATTTTTAGGTGCTTGTCAGCCAACACCAACAGCGCAACCAGCAAATCAAGATATGCAAAATGGTTCTGTTGGAAATATACGGGTTACTACTGTGCAGCCATCTGAGTCTCTTATAAAAACAGAAACTTTTCCATTGCCTAATTGCGGCGGCACTGGCGAAATACGTCAAACTTTGGGGTCTACTGCATCAATCACAAAAAATGTTACGTTAAGTGGGAAAGCCACGGTGCGTGGTGGTGGAGAAGCAGGAATACCAGAAACAGTAAAACTTAAACTTGAGATTGAAATTGAAGCCGCATATCAAAAAGCATATGAATCAGCAAATTCTCGGCTTGATACAATTGACATGCCAGCAGCGGCGGGCACTCACGTTGTGTATGATATTGGGTGGTACGAGCAAGTATTCAGTTCAATTGTTCAGTATTCTATAAATGAGCAAGTTTACGAAGCTCCCTACGTTTATAAATTGCAAGTTCCAAAACTAGATAATAGCCATCAAGTATCTTGTGGAACCAGCACAAAAAGTACAGAAAGCAGTAATAATGTAAGTACACCTGAAGTGCCTAAACCTACGTCAACCCCAATAATTATTGCAACACAAAAAAACACTGGACTATCTTTGAATGAATGGTATACAAGTGGTAATATTTCGTTGGTAGCTGAAAAAGTTGAGTTTGTGCAAAACGGTATGTACATTACTTTTAAAACAAAAAATGTTGGTGTACATGATATTTCTTTTAATTACAGCACCCATAATATTAATGTCACCGATAATTTAGGACAAAATTACGTTATAGACAGAGCATCTGTTGACAATAGCTCACTGAGCATAAAGCCAGGAGATATTGAACAACTACATTCCGCATTTAGTTACACCTGGGAGTTTCATGGAGATTACACAAATATGGCGGTCGAATATTTAACAATAATCGTAACCGATTTATCTGCTATTGAGAGAGCCGAATGGACAATTCCTGTTTACCATTAGTTAGTCTCTATAAAATAAACACTGGCTAACAAAGCGTGCATCTAACTTGTGGGATTCTGCGGCACGCTTCACGTCAAGTAGTTTCCTGGCTTCGAGTTTTTCCTGCTCCCAAGCAGAATCCACGCCCGCCCCAGAGCCAGTCCGCGCAAAGCGTTGGGCAGATAAAGGAACTGAGTAAACCATGAATTGCAAACAATGTGGCGCACCAATAATTATCGAAGAAGGCCAAAATGTCTTCCACTGCGAATACTGTGGTACCTACGACTTTCCAAAACCAAGTCAGGTGGAGACGGATGTTCTGGATAGCTTTGAGAGATTAGAGACACCAATGCCAAAAGGGTTTACTGTAAAGAGGAGCAAAGGCGAGCTAATAATCACTCGCGACTGGTTCAGTATGACCGTCATTGGGATCACTTTTTTTTGCTTGTTCTGGAATGGGTTTATGGCCGTATGGTTTGGGGTCACCATCAGCCAACGCATCTGGATAATGGCCGCAGTTGGGTCGGTACATGCGCTGATAGGACTGGCAGTAGCTTACGGCGTATTCGCAGGTTGGCTAAATGAGACGGTCATCAAAGTCAATTCGAGAAGCCTGGAAGTGAAGAGTGGTCCAGTCCCAGTTCCCGGAAACAAACGGTTGAAAACGATGGACATCAAACAGTTGTACAGCAAGGAAAATGGTTCTAGGGGCAATTCGAAAAGCTCCAACTACGAAGTCCACGCTGTAACTTACGATAAGAAAGATGAAATCGTGGTGGAGGGCTTAACGGATTCTACACAGGCGCTTTACATTGAACAGCAGATTGAGCACGCACTTGGAATCAAGGATCGATCAGTACGAGGAGAACTGGAGAGGTAGGCCACCTAGCGATATTACGCTGGAGTCCAATAAGTCCTGCCCAACAAAGCGTGGTGTGTCCTGATAAATCATCATCTGCTCACTGGTGAAAGTCCAGTTCTGGTTAGTGTCAGGACGCCAGATAGCAGGCAACCGATGCAGTTGGGTGACTGACTGTGTCGAAGCGTTGTAACTCCCTGAGAAAGGGAAGCAAAGCAGCAGCCCGTAACATAAAGTGAAACTTGCAGTACCGACAACGGGCTTCGAGTTTTTTCTGCTCCCAAGCAGAGTCCACGCCCGCCCCAGCGCCAGTCCGCGCAAAGTGTTGGGCAGTTCCTCGCAAATTGCTGCAAGATTCGGCGGTCATAGAATCAGGAGTAATGCGAGTTGTCTTAGAACAGATGCAATCGCTCACTAAAACAAGCGTAGCTGATAGATAAAAAGGAGCCACTATTGGAAGAAACGTTTTGGACAGGTCTGGATATATTACTCCAGTCAGCAGAACTGGTAATTGATCGTCCCCGAGGCTCGTCGCATCCACGGTATCCGTTACTGATCTATCCTTTGGACTATGGTTACCTCAAAGGAACATCTGGCGGCGATGGAAACGAACTGGACGTGTGGCGAGGTACATGCACAGAGGCGAAGTTGGATGCCATAGTGTGTACCGTGGATCGCTTGAAGAAAGATGTTGAAATCAAGCTGTTGTTAGGATGTACCGAACAGGAGAAAACAATTATCTGTGATTTTCACAATAACAGTAAATACATGGCTGCTATTTTACTCAACCGAAAAGTGTGATGGATCACTTGAATTATGTTGAGTGTGAAGTTTGAAAAGCAAAATGCGCCTAACAAAGCGTGCACTGGACGCTGGGGATTCTGCGCGATTTACAAGCATTTTTCTAGCTTCGAGTTTTTTCTGCTCCCAAGCAGAGTCCGCGCCCACACCAGTGCCAGTCCGCTCAAATGGTTGAGCTGCACACTTTTTCTCGGAGGGAAATGCGGCACGAGCGCAGATGGAGCAAATCAAACAGGAAAAGGACACGAAGCAGATAATACGCTAAGGAACAATCAATGACAACAGATAAGATCCAGTTCACAAAAGAAAAAGAAACGATGCTTATCACCCTGAACGGTCGAGCGGTTCAGAGCGCGTGGAAGAATCCTATCTTGCGTGATCCGTGGGCTGAAAAAGCCATGCGGCACATCGACTATGACATGAGTAAAACCCTCAAGGGAGTGAGTTCATGGGATATGTGGAAGGACATTGGGTGTACCATCATCGCCACGCGCGCAGCAACCTTTGATATGCTCACAAACCGTTATCTTGCTGATCACCCGGATGCGACCGTGCTCCACGTGGGTTGCGGCATGGACAGTCGTGTTTTCCGAATCGATCCGCCTGCCAGTGTCCAGTGGTTCGATGTGGATTACCCCGATGTGATCGACCTGCGCCGCCAACTATTACCCGAACGGGAGGCTGCGTCTGCGGCCCAGTATCACTTGATCGGCGCACCGCTGAACGATTTGCGTTGGTTGGACGAGGTTCCACGGGATCGACCCGCATTGCTTATCGCCGAGGGAGCGCTGATGTACGTGAGCGAAGCGGATGTAAAAACGCTGCTCAATACGGTGGTCGCTCACTTCCCCGGCGGGCAGATGATCTTTGATGTAGTTCATCCCGTGATACTCAAACAAGTAGGCTCAAACGTCGGGGGTACAGGGGCAACCTATAAGTGGGCCCTTGATGATCCTCAGGATATCAAGCAGCTTGAGCCGAAGCTTGAATTGATCAAAGAGTTCAGACCAAGCGAACAGACTGCATTTTCCCGATTCCCGTTGTGGTGGCGGACCATAATGCGCGTCCAGGAGGTCAACTCCACGTTGCGCAGGCTGAACCGTACGGTGGTCTACCGGTTTTAGGATGCCTGCAGGGGATTACGATCCCGATCTATGTAGCCCAACAAAGCGTTCTCAGAACGTAACTTGGAAACCGTGAATAGTCCGCATTTAAAAAAAACGCCTCTTGTCTAAACAAGGCGACGTTCTCTCGAAAAAAATCATCGCGCGCAATCTTTCGGGGCGCACTGGATGTTAGGGATTCTGTGCGGGTTACAAGCAGTTTTCTGGCTTTGAGTTTTTCTGCTCCCAAGCAGAATCCACGCCCGCCCCAGCGCAGTTCGCGCAAAGTGTTGGGCGGCTCTTCATCGCTGAAAACAATTCCCAAAAGATAAGCGTTTTTTCTTGTAGTTTGGGCTAAATAAAAATGAGATTTTTTGTTTTCAACAACTAATAGAAGAGCGCTGGAGATAAACATGAAATCATTGCAAGAAAACATGGCTGAATTTAGAAAACAGTTGGAAAAGGGGTCAATTCAAAAAGCATATCAAGCATTGATGGAATATATGATGAGTTTGAAGAATCACTTCTCAAACAAATATCCTGACTATTCCACACCTGGAAGTCTCTACAATGGGTATATGGATATGACCTATTTTTCCATCCTGCCCAAATCATTGAAGGATAGAGACTTGAAGATTGCAATTGTATTTCTTTACGATGCATTTAGATTTGAAATTTGGCTGTCTGGAAAAAATAAGCAGGTTCTTGCCAAATACTGGAAAATTTTCAAAGAAAGCGGTTGGGATAAATATAGAATTGTAGAACCTGTGAAGGGCGTGGATTCTGTTGTAGAGCATATTTTGGTGGATAATCCAGATTTTAGTGATTTAGATGTTTTGACAAAAAAAATGGAAAAAGGGGCTTTGGAATTTATTCAAAACATTGAAAACTTCCTGGCCCAAACCGCCGCCTAACAAAGCAGACACACGCACTGGCTTCGAGTTTTTCATCCACGTCCGCCCCGGAGCCAGTCCGCGCAAAGCGTTGGCAGCCTCTGTAAAAGATGTGGTTTTTGAAGACAAAAGGAACGTATATGACAATAAACGTTCGTAAAGCAACACCAAATGATTACAATACATTGTGTGGTTTGTTCGATGAAATGGACGCTTTACATCGTAACAATCTCCCTCACTTATTCCAAAAGCCAGGCGGCTCAGTTCGGGAACAGGAGTATTATTCGGGGCTGATCGCTGATGAGAACGCCGGCTTGTTTGTTGCGGAAACAGATGGAAAACTTGTTGGATTCGTTCATGCAATTGTCAGAGATACGCCTGCCTTTCCTGTTTTTGTTCCCCGACGTTATGCAGTTGTTGATGGTATTGTTGTAAAATCAGAATTCCAGAATCGTGGGACAGGAAGAATACTGATGGACAAAATGCAAGAGTGGGCAATCACGAAAGGCGCGGCATCCATTGAGTTGAATGTTTATGAATTTAACGAAACAGCAATCTCCTTTTACGAAAAACTTGGTTATCAAACTTTTAGTCGGAAAATGGGCAAGGAATTGAATCTGAATGAAGCGGCCGGCTGACAAAATATTCACTTGATGCTGGGGAATGCCGCTTCGTGTCAGGCATTTCGCGCAATGTGGTTTCGAGTTTTTCCTGGCGGAATCCACGCCCGCGCACTGTCCATCGGCACAAAGCATTGGGTATTAGGCACTCCATGAAAAAGTCACTCGTAAACCGAATATTGGAATATTCGATTATTTTTTGTGTATGCATATGCGCGCTATACCCTGTAAATCCGTCACGTATGCCAGTGGCTGCCCGGGATTCAGGCGTATTTTTATATGTTGGGCAGCGTATCTTGAATGGCGAATTACCATATCGTGATGTATGGGATCATAAACCCCCCGTAATATTCTATATTAACGCGTTGGGCTTATTTATCTCAAACAATTCGCGGTGGGGTATCTGGATACTTGAATTAACATCGCTTTTTTTAGCGGCGCTAATTGGATATTATTTGTTTAAAAATGTCTTTGGGGTTTATCCAGCTTTATGCGGGTCGTTGGTTTGGCTGAGTGAATTGTCCATCATTATTGATGGCGGCAATTATACGGCTGAATATGCCCTGCCATTCCAGTTTATGGCGCTATGGCTTTTTTACAGGGACAACAAGTTCGGTTTTTCGCTTTGGCGCTGGTTTTTTATTGGTCTAACAGGCGGTATTGTTTTTTTTACCCAACAGACGGCAACGGGAATTTGGGTCACGATTATCATATACCTGGTTCTGGCTTTTATTAAACGAAATCAAATCAAGCGCCGACTCGAGCAACTTTTTTCCTTTTCAGCGGGCGTTTTATCGATATTCATCATTGTAATTTTATTCTTTGGCGCACAGGGAGCTTTTTCTGTATTCCTGGATTCAGCATTCATATATAACTTGAATTATTTATCCCCCACGTCGCATAATCTGACATTGCTTCTCGTATTAATAACAGGATATGTATTTGGATTAACGCAAATTCTTTTCAGGAAATACACCATTACCGAATTGGAGCCTCTATTATTAATTGGCTTGATCGATCTCCCCATTGAGTTGGCGTTGATAGGAATTTCCGGCAGAAATTATTCGCATTATTACATATCCATATTGCCGGTTCTTTCCATGCTTTTTGTTTTTTTTCTTTGGGCAATTCTTCGTTTTCTATCGTTGATGAACATTCCAAATATCGCCAAATCGGCTATTCAATTAATGATCGCAGGAGTTTTATTGAGGTATGCGGGTAATGTTTACAAAAATCAAGTCGCGGTTCAGTTGGAAGTGGCGAATCAAGAGGTTATATTGGATGTTGCCCAATATATAAAAGCAGAAACCACTTCAAATGATTGTGTCCTTGTTTGGGGCGCCGAATCTTTTGTGAATTTTTATACCTTTCGAAAAAGTCCCACTCGTTTTGTTTACCAGTTGCCATTTTATACCCAGGGCTATGCGGATAAGCAAATAATTTCAGAATTCATTCGCGATGTTATTCGAAACCAGCCTCGACTAATAGTTGATACGGGAGAAATTACCCCTTTGTTCGATTTTCCAATTCAAACAGAAAATACAAGAGAAGGCGCCGAATACATTAAATCTCATTATCGCCAGGTTAAAAATTTTCAAGGTTGGGCTGTATATAAATATTCAGAAATTGACGGCGCGCCATGAGCATCTCAAAATGCCTGCCGACAGCATACCCTGGGCAAAGGGGACTGCCGCTTCGGGGCGTGGCTTCTGGCTTTCCCTGCTCCCAGGCAGGCCCCCCCGC
>DYDH01000330.1:0-3732 GCA_020717985.1 Herpetosiphon sp.
CAGGCTGGCAGACCGCGAGCCGCAGGTGAACATCTTTGGCGAAGTTTACAAACGCAAATGCGATATTGCAACCATCGGCGGACTTTCCGGTCATGCGGGGCAGGATCTGCTCATGAAATATGCCTTGGGTGTAAAGGATTCGGTCAAGCAGCTCTTTTTGGTGCATGGCGAAGAAAAACAAGCCATGACCTTGAAGGGACTATTAAACGAACGAAACTTGAGTCAGGTGCATTATCCTGATTTACACGAGAGCGTGGAGCTTTAAAATCAATCAACAGATTTTCAGATTACAAAGAATTTTTTCGGTTATAATCCTGCCCGCTTCACGTGGTACTTGAAAACAAGGCATGTGAAACTTTATTGGGGAGGTGCCAGAGTGGTTGAATGGGATAGTCTCGAAAACTATTGTGGGCTCCGGTCCACCGGGGGTTCGAATCCCCCCCTCCCCGCAGTAAAGACCCTAAAGGTTTCCAAAACCTTTAGGGTCTTATATTTTTAGTGGTAAGATTCGCCCAATGAAACTAAACCTAGCCCTTGCCCAGATCAACACAAAATTGGGAGATGTGGAATCCAATCTCGCCAAACACATGGACTACATCGAACAGGCCAAGTCTGAAAAAACAGATCTGCTTGTCTTCCCCGAACTTTCGCTGACTGGATATGTCTTACAGGATTTAGTTGCCTCGGTCGCGCGCAAGCCGACAGAGGATGACCCCGTTTTCAAACACTTGCTCAAAGCGAGTCAAGACCTCGACATCGTGGTCGGATTCGTGGACGAAGACTCCCGCCACCGCTTTTACATTGCCTCTGCATACCTTTCTGCCGGGAAGGTGGTTCACGTTCACCACAAAGTTTATTTACCCACCTACGGCCTTTTCGATGAAGGTCGTTTCTTTGCGTGGGGCGATTCTATCCGCGCATTCGATACGCGCTTTGGGCGTGTGGGCATGTTGATCTGCGAAGATTTCTGGCACGCCTCCCCGCCGTATCTGCTCTGGCTTGATGGCGCGGACATCATGCTTTTCTCCTCCGCATCCCCCGGGCGCGGACTGAACGACAAGGAGAAGCTCGAGTCCGCGCGTTGGGTGGAACGTGTCTCCAAAGCCTACGCCAGCATGTTCACATCCTTTGTGGCACATGCCAATCGCGTGGGCTATGAAGATGGACTGCACTTCTGGGGCGGCGCAACGCTCTTCGACCCAAACGGCGAAGAGATTGCGCATGGACCCTACAACGAAGAAGCCCTAACCTTTGCAGAAATGGATTTGAATCAACTTCGCCGCACCCGCGCCCGTTTGCCTTTGCTGCGCGATGAGCGAACTGCTCTCGTACAAAAAGAATTGGATAGGATACTCTCCCGTGGTTGATCTAAATCTTTCCATCAATACGACCCTGGCGCGTGAAATTCTCACGGGCTTTATCAAATCTGAAATTACACGCGTGGGCATGTCTCGCGCTATCGTTGGTCTCTCTGGCGGACTTGACTCTGCGCTCTCCTGCGCTCTCGCCGCCGAAGCCCTCGGCGCGGAAAATGTCCTCGCAGTGCGGATGCCGTATAAATTGTCCAGCCGGGATTCGCTCGACCACGCTCTACTTCTCATTGACCAGATCGGCGTGCCGAGCAAGACCATCGAGATCACAGACATGGTCGAGCCGCTCTTCAAACTCGACCCGCAAATCTCGAAAATGCGCATGGGCAATATCATGGCGCGTGAACGCATGATCGTTTTGTACGACCAAAGCGAAGTCTTCAAAGGACTGGTGGTCGGCACAAGCAACAAGACCGAAATCCTGCTTGGATACAGCACCATGTATGGTGATTCCGCCAGCGCGATGAATCCCATCGGCGATCTGTATAAAACACAGGTGCGCCAACTCTCCCGCGCAATGAACATCCCTGCGCCGATCATAGACAAAGCCCCGTCCGCAGATTTGTGGGAAGGTCAGACTGATGAGAATGAATTAGGCTTCACCTACGAAGAAGTGGACAAACTTCTTTACCTGCTCGTTGACCAGCGCTACTCTCCGCAGGAAGCCATCGAAGCAGGCTTCAACGAAAAATTTGTCAATGCGGTTACGACTCGCATTCGGCGCAACCAATTCAAACGGATGCTGCCGCCCATCGCAAAGGTCAGCAACCGCACCATTGGTTATGACTTTTTATATTTACGAGACTGGGGAACGTAATGGGTTTGCACATTCCCCCCTCGCTCAAGCACAAAAAATTCTTCTATCTTTGGCTCGGACAACTGATCTCGATCACAGGAACCCAGATGCAACTCTGGGCTTTATTTTGGCACATCAATCAGTTGAACAAAAATCCCATTGCCCTCGGCGGCATCGGACTTGCCCGCATCCTGCCCGTGATCATCTTTTCCCTGATTGGCGGCGCACTGGCCGATTCTGTTGACCGACGCAAGGTGATGTTCGTGACCCAAAGCGCCGCCGCGCTTCTCGCCCTGACCTTGGGGCTGCTCACTCAATTTGGGCACGTCACCATCTGGCACATTTACTTCATCACCGCCATTCAGGCAATCGCCGTTGCGTTTGACGGTCCCTCGCGCCAGGCATTGATTCCCAACCTGCTCCCCAAAAAGGATTTGCCCAACGCCTTCAGCATGACCTTCACTTCGTTTCAAGTCGGCTCGGTGCTTGGTCCCGCCCTGAGCGGATTCGCCATCGCGTACGCGGGACAGCAAGCCGTGTATTATTTCAACGCAATTTCATTCGTGGCTGTTCTGGTTGCCCTGTTCCTGATCGGAGATGTGCCGCAAAGCATCGCAGAAAAAAGCGCGGGCATCAGCATGGAATCGATCCGCGAAGGGATCAGTTTCATCTTCAACAGACCGATCATCCTCTCGACCATGCTTTTGGACTTTGTCGCGACTTTCTTCGCCTCGGCAAACACGCTCATGCCGATCATCGCAAAAGATGTCTTGCACGTTGGCGTGGTGGAATACGGCTATCTTTCCGCCGCTCCCGCTGTGGGAGCAGTCCTTGCCGCGCTGGTCATCTCGCAGATCAAGGAACTGCGAAAGCAGGGCATTTTATTTTTGAGCGCAGTCGTGGTTTTTGGATTTGCCACCATCGTCTTCGGCGCGACAACTTCCATCCTCGTCGCATGGATCGCCATTGCGACCACCGGCGCGGCAGACGGCGTGAGCACCATCATCCGCAACACCATTCGTCAATTGCAAACCCCCGATCACATCCGCGGACGAATGACCAGCGTGAATCAAATTTTCTTTCAAGGCGGTCCGCAACTCGGCGAGATTGAAGCGGGGTCTGTCGCACAATTCTTCGGCGCGCCGTTTGCAGTCATCAGCGGCGGGATCGGCTGTGTGATTGGCACATTCTTCATTATCTGGAAATGGCCGCACCTGATGAAATACAACGGCGACGAGCCCATGCTAGCCGGCGCAACGGCAGATTAATCATCGTCCCGAAGGTTTGATTGGCGAAACAGGGCTTGCAGGAAAACCTTCGGGACGTTTAATATCTGCCAAAAAATCCATCTGATGGGCAATGTACACCAACTCGCCGCGTTCAATTTGAGCGCGGCG
The DNA here is from genome assembly GCA_020717985.1 of Herpetosiphon sp. GTDB lineage: Bacteria > Chloroflexota > Anaerolineae > Anaerolineales > Villigracilaceae > Villigracilis. The sequence goes on from DYDH01000330.1 coordinate 3,564, forward strand.
TTTTTGCAGCCATTCGGCAAACACAATTGCGTTCAAATCGTCACGCCCCGTCAGCGACTCTTCAAAGAAATGCAAAATGAAATGCAAAAAATATTCTTCGTCTGAAAGATATTTTCCATTCACCGAATGCACCACCCAATCCGACGCGCCCGCCGCGAGAATTTCCGCG
>DYDH01000330.1:3739-3831 GCA_020717985.1 Herpetosiphon sp.
TTCGCAAATGAGAAAACAGATGCCGCCCTGCACGGCTGTCGCCGCCTGTCGCGCGCGAATCCATCGTCGCATGATACAGCCGCTCGATCTGG
>DYDH01000331.1 GCA_020717985.1 Herpetosiphon sp.
GCTACCGGGTCAATTCCAAGCGCGGAACCCAGTTCCGCATCTGGGCCACACGCACCCTGCAAAACCAAGCGCTGGTAAATGACACCGGCCGCGCCGTGCTGGAACTGATCACCGGCTACGCCGACACCTGGCGGTTGCTGTTGGAGTACGACGAAGACCGGCTGGTATTGCCGCCGGGCGCCAAACCGTCTTCGGGGGTGCTGGATGTCGCCCGCGCCAGCCTGGCGATTGCCGATTTCAAGCGCGAATTGCTGGTCCGCCATGAGGCCACGTCGCTGTTCGGCAACCCGCGCGGCGCGGCGCTGGATGGCATCCTCGGGAGCATTCGAGCAGACCATGTTCGGCGAGGCGCTGTACCGCACGCGCGAGGAGAAGGCTGCCCATCTCCTCTACTTCGTCATCAAGGATCACCCGTTTTCCGATGGCAACAAACGCATCGCTTCCTTCCTGTTCATGCTCTACCTGCAACAGGAAGGCATGGGGCGCCCACTCAACCCACCGGCCCTGACCGCACTCGCCTTGCTCATCGCCGAAAGCGCCCCGGTTGCCAAGGAGCTGATGATTTGGCTCATCATCAATCTGCTGGCGGAGCCTGGCGTGCTGGGAAAATAGATGTCCGGTTTTGGATTTCTCCCTAAATTCCTCTCCGGCGAAACCACTGTAGGAAACACGCAAACCAGCATCGAGGCGGTGGCATGAGTATACAACAAGAAATTGTGACTTGGTTGCATACCCGGTCTGACTGGCAGCAAGAAGCCGCACTGCGAATACTTACCAAAGGGAGTCTGAGCGCAACAGATATTTCCGACCTCGTATCGTTATGCAAGACAAAAGAGGGGCAGAAGGCAACGAACTCTCGGGAATTTCCAACCCTGTCTAGTGAAACGGCTAAAGGTAGGGAAATCCGGCTGGCCTCTATTGGTGAAATATGCGGAATCGAAAATCTTGCCCCCCGCAAGCCATTATCCTTTGGCGGCGGAAATTTAATCGTGATTTACGGTAATAATGGTTCAGGCAAATCAGGTTACACACGAATCCTTAAGAGAGCATGCGGAAAGTCGCACGCTACAGATCTACGCCCAAATGTCTATAAAGCCTCCCCAGCCAAGCAATGTTGCAAAATCCAGTTTAGTGTCGGTGGCGAAGAACAGTCTATTGATTGGTCAGCAACAGACGGACCTATTCAGGATCTTTTGTCAGCAGATATATTTGATGCCGACTGCGGAAGATTTTATATAAGCAAGGAAAACGAAGCATCTTATATTCCCCCTGCCGTCGTCTTGTTTAACGAATTGGTGCAAGCATGTGCGGCAGTAAAGCAACAACTTGAAACTGAACTTGACAAATTGCCCTCTCGCCTGCCAGCGAATCCAGTTGAATTACAATTAACACAGGCAATCAGCAAGTTTAGGAATTTAAAATCGACAGATGATGAGGCGGTTTTAGCTGGAATTTTGATTTGGATGGATGACGATAAAAATGATTTACAGATCCTTGAGGAACGGCTCAATGCTGCTGATCCCGTCAAATTGGCAAAGCAAAAACGATTGCAGAAAATCCAACTTGACGCCCTAGTCTCTAATCTGGACGATGCAATCAAGATATCGTCACCTGAGGCGTGCCAAGCTTTTGTTGAATTGAAAGTAGAGGCCAAAAAGCAACGAGACATCTCCATTGATGGCGCAAAAGTCACGCTGAGTTCAGCGAATTTAGAGGGCATTGGTAGCGATACTTGGCGCACTCTTTGGGAAGCCGCGCGAAACTATTCTGAAGCAACCGCCTATCCTGGGCATAGCTTTCCTCATACTCATGGAGATACACATTGTGTTTTGTGCCATCAACCTTTGGCGGCGAGCGCAAAAGAGAGATTGAACGACTTCGAACAATTTGTCAGAGGCGATCTTGAAAAAGCTGCTCAAGCAGCCGAAAAAGCACGTGATATGGTATTGGCAGAGCTACCCCCGGCCCCATCAGAGAAGGAATTGACAACAGCATGTCAGGCTTCCGGGCTTGACACAGAGGAATGGCTACCACGCTTACTTGAGGCCTGGAGGACGGTAGATACTATTTCGCAAGGCTTAAAAGAGTTAGAAAATTACAAGGTTCCAAATGGGATAGTGATACATAGATTCCCTTGGATTGAGAACCTGAGGGAGCGCAGCACAGGGTTGGAAGAACAAGCACTACAGCATGAGGAGGACGCGACTACTTTTGATCGGGCAAAGGCACTTCAGCAAAAGAATGAACTGCTTGCCAAAAAGTGGACATCTGAACAGGAAAAATCAATACGAGCTGAGATCCTGCGGCTGCAAAAGGTAGACCAACTTAACAGCCAAATTAAAAGCACAAATTCGAAGGCTATTTCTCTCCATGCAGATTCTGTCTCCGAAAAATTGATTACGGAAGCTTACATAGGGCGATTCAATGAAAATCTTAATAAGCTTGGCGCCAAGAAGATCAGAGTGGAACTGGTTAAGACAAGAACAAGCCGTGGGAAAACGCTGCATGCTGTTCACCTAAGAGGCATTAAAGGGGATAGTGTCGACCCGATAGAAATCTTAAGTGAGGGTGAAAGACGAATAGTTGAATTGGCAGCTTTTCTCGCCGATGTAACGGGTAAATCAACCATTTCTCCTTTTATATTTGATGACCCGATCTCTTCATTGGACCAAGACTACGAAGAAAAGACTATTGATAGGCTCATTTCTCTAAGTGAGGAGCGGCAAGTACTAGTCTTTACGCACCGGCTTAGTTTTCTTGGCATCTTAAGTGATAAGGCAACTCCTGAAACTATTTGCATTCGGCATGAGCCTTGGGGGGTTGGCGAGCCTGGCGATATTCCTTTGTTTGGTAAAAAACCAGATAAAGCACTCAGAAAGTTACTGGATGAACGATTGCCTCAGGCAGAGAAGATTCTGTTATCTGATGGGAATGAGGCCTACTACCCATTGGCAAAGGCCATCTGCAGCGATCTCCGCATTTTGATGGAACGTATTGTCGAATTAGTTTTTTTGGCAGACGTTGTTCAACGTCACCGGCGCGCAGTAACTACAGTCGGAAAGATTGGCAAACTCGCCCAGATCACGCCTGGTGATTGCGTCATAGTTGACACATACATGGGGAAGTATTCCCGATTTGAACACAGCCAATCATATGAAGCCCCCGTCGAAGTCCCCGAGCCGAATGAGCTTAAGGCAGATATCGAGGGCCTGCTTACATGGCATGATGAATTTGTAAAACGGAAATTGTGTTGCTAGGTGGTACCTCATACTTCAGATATAAGGATATCAGGGGTCAGGCCCGGACATTGGATAGCTTGTTGCTTCGCAATGCAACATGTCCGATGTCCAGACGACCCCGTTGGACGGTTGGACGCGCTGATGAACGGCCAAGTCATGGTGGCGTAAGGGCTGATTTCAAAAGGATGAATGATGAATAACTCCGAAATCCTAATTTATCAGAATCCTGACGGGAAAATAAAAATCGATGTCCGACTTGAAGATGAAACGGTTTGGCTTGCGCAGGCCAATATTTGTGATTTGTTTCAGAAATCGAAAGCCACGATCAGCGAGCACATCAGTCACATTTTTCAGGAGGGAGAACTCAGCGAAGCGGCAGTTGTTCGGAATTTCCGAACAACTGCCGCCGACAGGAAGAGTTACGATGTGCGCTACTATAACCTGGACGTGATTATCTCCGTCGGTTACCGGGTCAAATCGCAACAAGGCACCCAATTCCGCATCTGGGCTACCCAGCGGCTCAAGGAGTATATCGTCAAGGGCTTTGCCCTGAACGATGAGCGGTTCAAGAGCGGCAATTCCATGAACTATTTCACGG
>DYDH01000332.1 GCA_020717985.1 Herpetosiphon sp.
TGATGCCAAAATTAAGTCGCATGAGCTGCCGCAGGGTGTCGAGCGTAAATTGTCCTTCGGCGGGTTGGTAGATCACATCAAACTCACTGAACATTTGCTCCAGAATCGCGCGGATCATCTCCTCCTTGTTCTTGTAGTGATATTGTAAATTCCCCGCGCTGATACCAAGCGCCTCGGCAAGTGCGTTCATGGATATTGTGGCTGTGCCGTGTTCGTTGAATAACTCCACGGCTTTTTGCAGTATATTGGTTTTGGTTTGTTCCGATGCCTTGTAAGTTCGTGGCGACATTTGTACTCCTTTTTTAGTATATGTTTACTAATTTAGTATATTTATACTAAATTGTCAAGAGGCAAAAAAAAGCAAATGCCGAAAAGGCATTTGCTTTTAGAGATAAATTTATCCTGCGGTTATTTCTGAATCACCCATGCGCCGACCAATCCATGCAGTAGCGGCACGAAGCGGATCGATTCCGCGCCAAGGGTTTCATAGACGGCTGGGTCAACGATGTTTCCCTGCCTGGCGTTTGCCCACATGCGCAGACCCGCGATGCGCTTTTTGGGAAGTCCGTTTTGGATGGCGCGGCTGGCGTTCTCACTGGTCATTTGATGAGTCGGCTCGACGATGAGCAGGAATCCGCTTGGGCAGAGTAAATGCCAAAGGGAGCGCAGACCCGCTTCACGGTTGGGAAGAACCGCGAGCAGGGAGGCGGCGGAAACCACCTGCGCCGATTCTGCTGGCAGGCTGGTAAAGTCGCCCGTTTGAAATTCCGCTGGCGAATGGTTGCGGCGGGCAATTCGTTTGGCGGCGGCAACCATCTGCGGGTCGGTGTCGATGCCGAGGGCGCGATAGCCCCTCTCGGCGGCGAGGCGGGCGACCAGCCCAGGTCCGCTGCCAATATCCAGCCAGGTTTCGCCGTTGCCAGTGGGCAAAGAGTCAACCGCTTGCTTGTGAAGGTCGAAGTAAAAATCCGCGCCTTGCAGCCAGGTGAATAAAAGTGTTGATATCATTTTTTCCCTTTGTTTATCAACCAAACGATGGCTCCCAGAATGATCAAACCAATACTTGCGAGGGAGGCGATGAATTTAATGGCTGTAAAAAATGCCGCCGCCAGCGCCAGCGCATCCAGCCGATTTGGATACGCCAGGATGATTGAAACAATGCTTGCATTTTCAAGGTAATCCCCGACCATTGCGGCAAAGGGGAGCGTGTTCAATAATTGCCAGGCGCTGTCACGCTGAAAGACCTGCCGAGAAATAAGTGTGATTGCAACGGATAGAAACAATGCCTGTGCAAGCGGAATAAAAAGGTCAACTGGCGAAACGCGCGTCAGGTAAAGGCGACGCCCGTGCGCCCCGTAATCTGTCAATTGACTGTACAGGGAATCCGCCGAGCGCCAAAACTGTGTATCGGGCACATTGCGCCCGCCTGCCAGCGACATGAGTTCCGCTGATGGGCTGATAGAGGAGGTCATGGCGTACCCCAGACCAAACATGATGAGCGTGAGCAACAGCCACAGCCTGACACTTGCAATTTGTTGGATGCGTTTATTTAAATCTTTCAGCAGTTTCATCTTCTGTCTCTTTCAGTGATTTTGTGATTACGCGTTCGCGGTTGTTTTTGGACGCCACAGCGTCAGCAAGATGATGAACAGGGTCGCGTTGAACATGGGGAAGCTCGAGTGGGCGAGGGCGACAACGCCAGTTAAGGTGTAGAAAATTCCCACAGCCAAATCCACGGCTTGAATCAGAATCATGTTGTTAATCCAGAATACGTGTTTCTCAGGCTGGTTGGCAATCACCAACATGCCGATGCCATACGCCAGAAAACGGGCAGCGAGCATTCCGAGCGGGTAGGCGTTATCGGCGCCAGGGGTCGAGAGTCCCTGCATGGACAAAAATTGCAGCGGCAGGAACAGATAGAATGCTCCGAGAATTAATTGCACAACTCCGATGACGCGTAACAAAACTTTTAATTTCATGATTTATCTCCTTGGTTGATTTTATTTATAAACTACATATAATGAATATATAGTTACTTGCAAAAAAAAGAACTTCTCAGATGTCATTGCGATCCGCTGATTTTGTTCTTTGGCGGCGAAGCAATCTTCATGATGTTATTGAGAGCGGATTGCTTCGGGCAAGAACAAGAACGCCCTCGCAATGACATGAACAGATTATTGATTCAAACTTGCCATGAGGTCGGCAATGGTGGTTTTCGCAAGGCGTGACTTCATGCCTTCTTCCGCGTCGGTGAGCACGGCATACACCGACTGATGGGCGCGGGTGGGCTTTTTACCTGTGACTCGCAGTTGATGGTCCTGCCGAAACATAGGCTTGCCCGTTTCGATGGCGGTGAACACATCCAGCAGGGTGATTTGCTGGGCGGGCTTTGCCAGCCGCACCCCGCCGCGTGAACCTTCGCGGGTTTCGATGATGCCTGCGCTGGCAAGGTTGCCTAAAATCTTGACCGCCGACGGGTTGGGGATATTCAACGCGCTGGACAATTCCTTGGTCGGGACAAAGTCAAAATAATCCTGTGCGACTTTATCCCCGACGAAGAGGACGACGAAGATGGCTTGGGAAAACGACAGTGAATAACTCATAACTAAATATATTTTATATTTAGTTTATTGACTTGTCAAGGGTTTTTGTAACCACTCTTGCAACGTCTCTTGCGGTGCTCCGAGCAACCGATTGGCTTCTTCAGGCGAGCCGTCTTCTCCCCAGTTTTCGTAGTGCTTCATCAGCACCGCCATGCCTTTCCATTCGGTGTTGAAAGTCAGCAACCCCAGCGCCGCAAGCATTTGCGTGGACATCGGCGCAACCTTCACACCTGTATGCTCGGCATAAATTTTCATTGCCTCACCCATGGTGTACGCTTCGGGACCAAAAATATAAAGTTCTTTGTTCAAGGTCTCATTTGTTTGATAACTCTTCGAGACCATGCGGGCATAATCTTTGACGGCGATCCAGTGAAGTGGGTGAGGTAGATTCCCGATCAGAGATATGCTTTTGCCTTGTACGAAAAGCGGAAGCGTCTCCATGAACCACGAAGCGCGGAAGATGGTGTACGGCACGCCGCTGGACTTAAGTGCCGCTTCGCCCTTGACCTTTGACCTGCTCTCTGGCGTATCAGCCTTTTCCTCGCTGACGGCATACGCGGAGAGAATCGTCACGCGCCCGACATTCATCTCCTTTGCGGCATTGGCGATGTCGCGCGTGGCGAGATGATCCATGCGGTCGAAGTCCGCTTCGGTGGGACCGCCTTTCAGGCTGATGTGGACTCCGTCCACACCGTTCATTGCTTCTCTTAGAGCAGCGGGGCTATCCACATCACCTTTGACGATTTCATATCCAGCGCCTAAAAGTTTTTGCGCCTTTTCAGGATTGCGCGCCAGCAAGCGGACATTGAACCCGTCCGCTTTGAGTTGTTGCGCTACGGGTTTGCCGAGCATACCCGTCCCGCCGATGACGAGAATAGTTTTGTTGGTGGTTGTCATGTTTTCCTCTTAAACAGGTGACAGTCACTTCTAAAGTGACTGTCACCTGAATTATCTAAAGCCTGTTTGCAAATTCCTGGATCCGTTCCGCGCCTCGAATGACAGGACCATGTCCGAAGCAAATCACCTGCGGCTTGAGCGCGGCAATCTTCCGAATCGACTTTCGGTTTGTTTCCACGTCAGCGGTAAAGACTGCGGGCGGCTCGTTGAGTTCTGGAATGGTTGTGAAAAAATTGATATTGCGCAGCAC
>DYDH01000333.1 GCA_020717985.1 Herpetosiphon sp.
GACTCGGAAATGCTGGGATTGATCCGCGAATTGGGATTGGAAGACAAGGTGCGATTCCCGCGCCCGTTGACAGTGATGCTGTACAAGAAGAATTGGTATCCCTTCGACTCGATCCTGAAAGCGCTTCTTTTTCCTGGACTTGGGTTTGGTCTGAACAAAATTAGATTCGGCTTCGTCGGGTTATATCTCCGTCTCACAAATAATTGGCGCGCGCTGGAAAAAGTCACCGCCGATGAGTGGATGTTGAAATATGCGGGCAAACAAGTCTACGAGCAAATGTGGAAGCCGCTGTTGATCGGAAAGTTTGGCCCATACTATAAGGATGTCAACATGGCATGGATGTGGGCGCGAATCCACGCACGCACGACACGGCTTGGTACGTTCGAAGGCGGCTTTCAAAAATTTGCCGATCTGTTCGCGGAGAAGTTGCGCGGGATGGGAGTGGAGATAAAACTCAACGCGCCGATCAAGTCCATTAAACAGGATCAGGCTTCGGCGAATTTGAACGTGGACGGCGAATCTTTCGACAAGGTTTTGGTCACGTCGTCGCCCAATCTGATGGCAAAGTTATGTCCCGATCTGCCTGAAAATTATCTAAAGGGTTTGCTCGAGTTAAAATCCATGGGCGCGGTGGTAATGACGCTGTCGTTGAAACAGCCGTTATCAAAGGACGGCTATTACTGGTTCAACGTGCCGAAAGATGAAGGCTATCCGTTTTTGGCGCTGGTGGAACACACGAACTTTGTGCCGAAGGAAAATTTCGGCGGCGACTATATTATGTACGCGGGCGATTATTTGGAATTGGGTCACGAATATTTCACAATGAGCGACGATGAATTATTGGAAAGATTTGTCCCCGCATTCCAAAAGTTCAACCCCGAGTTCAAGCGTGATTGGGTGAAGAAGATTTGGGTCTTCAAAACAAATTACGCCCAGCCCGTGCCTTTGGTGAATCATTCACGGAATATCCCTGAGATACAAACGCCGATCAAGGGTTTGTATTTTGCTTCGATGAGCCAGGTCTATCCATGGGATCGGGGAACGAACTTTGCGGTGGAGATAGGACGTAAAGCTGCGAAGATGATGTCTGAGTAAAGCGAACATCCGAAGTCTGCCCGGACTTCGGATGTTCCATAAGAAGAGGAGAATGTATATGTATACTACGCTCTCCAGATGACAGCATGATGAACACGAGGTGAAAGATTGAACAATACTTTTATCAAACCAAGATACGATTCGGGCGGGTTTGCGGAAATCCCAAACCGGAAACATTATGGTCATCATGGCAGGCTGACCCCGCAGGAAATGGAGACCATCCTATATTCTTATGACATCCAATAGGGTGCATTTCAAATGAGTTGAAGGAAGGAACGTCCCGAAGGTTTTCATGAGAAATTTGGTTATTTTAGCCAACCTTCGGGACGGTTTCAACTGAAATGAAACACACCCCATCCAATAACCGTTGGATGAATGCTTCGGAAGAACGCGAATTCCCTGTTTTTGCCAGGGAGTTCATGAGAAAAATTTCTACAATCCATTTTACATGTGTATAATAGTACGAACGGCACGTTGCCACCGCCTAACCGATATGATAAAAGACATGCCATGACAAATAAAAGGGAAAATCAGGCTGATGCTTTTCAGCACGCATGGGAAATTATAAACAAAGACACTTCGATTCCGTCCGAAGAAAAAGAAGGCATACTAAAATTAATTAAAGTGCTGGTTGAAGTTGCCGAGTCATCCCCCAACGCCCGGGAAAGGGAACCGGACGAAAAGCTATATACACAAGACATCGTCTCGAAGCATTCATTGATGGCGCTGGTAAAGCAGCAGGCAGACGAACTGAACTCGCTAAGAAACTTAAGCCTGAATTTAACATCCAGCCTAGACCTGCAAACCGTTTTGGATGCGGTGGTTACCGAGGCAATGCGCTTGATAAAAAATGCGCGCGCGGCGCATATTTTTCTATATTCATACGGAAAATTAAATTTTGGCGCATCATTGAACGCGGAGGGCGGCAGAAATAAACCCATTTCCATGCCGCGCAAAGACGGCTTGACATATTTTGTGGCAAACAGCGGGGAAAAACTTATTGTTGAAGATATGACAAACCATCCACTTTATAAAAATATCGCTGATGACTGGGCCGGTTCGATTATTGGAGTCCCACTCAAGTTTAATAATTCCATTGTTGGGGTGATGAACCTTTCAAGGTCTACAACGGGGGGATTTACACGCGCCGAATTGCGCTTGATCGGCCTGCTGGCAGATCAAGCGGCCGTGGCAATTTCCAATGCAAGCCTGCATAAATTGGTTGCTGAACAGGCAAACACAGACAGCCTGACCGGATTACCCAACCGCCGCGCGCTCGAAGACCGCCTGCAGGAAGAGATCCGCTATGCACAACGCATGAATTCACAATTCTCGGTTGTGATGATGGATCTGGATGGATTCAAAGCCGTGAACGATATATTTGGTCACGTGACTGGTGATGAAGTTCTGCATTCTGTGTTTAACTACCTTGCTGAAAACATGCGCGCAACCGATTTTCTTGCCCGTTACGGCGGTGATGAATTGACCCTGATCATGCGTGACAGCGGATTGGAAACAGCCAAAACTGTTACCAATAAGCTGATTGGATTAATGAAGGAATACAGTTTTCCATTTCCTGCAAACAAAAAAATCGAACTGGGCATCACAGCCGGGATCGCAGTCTACCCGGTACATTCGCAGAACGCAGGCGATCTTTTGCGTGCGGCTGATGCGTCTTTATATCAAGGCAAGAAGCACGGTCGCGGCTCGTTCGTTGTAGCCAAGAAATCCACAGGACCTTTGCCTTCAATAACGATACCGCGCGAAAAGTAAAAATGCCGTCGGAGTATGGCGTTTCACCTTGCAACCAAATGAGAAAACGCGGGGTTATATAATTACAAATTACACAGAACGTCCCGAAGGTTGCCGTAAATCAAACTTGTTTTTCATCCAAACCTTCGGGACGGTGCGTAACATCAGTTATATAATTACAAATCCAAACTCAGGAGTTTTCCATGCCTTACAAAGTCAAGCTAATTCTCAACCCCATGGCAGATCTGGGACGTGCCTGGAAAACCGCCAACGATTTGCGCCCCATCGCACAGGAATTCAAAGGCGACCTGACCTGGAGCGGAACCGTTTACCCCACGCACGCCATCGAACTTGCCAAACAAGCCGCGCAGGAAGGTTGTGACCTCGTCGTTGCCATGGGCGGAGACGGCACAGTCCACGAAGTGGTGAATGGGCTGATGCAGGTCCCCGCGGATAAACGCCCCGCCATGGGCATCGTTCCCATCGGCTCAGGCAACGACTTTGCATATTCAATGGGCATCGCAAACAAACCCGCATACGCGCTCGTTCAAGCTCTCAAAGGCGAAAACATCCATGCTGTGGATATCGGCTTGATGACCGATGAATATGGTCGCGCTGAATATTTCGACAATACCATCGGTATCGGATTTGACGCAGTGGTTACCATCCGCTCGCACAAACTACCCATCGTTAAAGGCTTTCTCATGTATCTCACGGCGGTCATTCAAACCATCATCTTGAATCACAACGCCGCCAAAATGCAGATCGAAACAGAAACCAAAAAGTGGACGGAAGAAGTCATCATGCTCACTCTTTGCAACGGTCCACGCGAAGGCGGCGGCTTCATGCTTTCACCAAACTCCAAAAACGACGACGGCAAAATGGAATTTCTCACCGTTAGCAAACT
>DYDH01000334.1 GCA_020717985.1 Herpetosiphon sp.
ACTTAATTGTTAGTCTATACGCGCGCGCAAAGTGATATGATGGGATTGTAGACAAGCATTGACACGGGAATAAGGGGTTACACCCAAAACATGAATTTTTCTTAAATCTTTTTTCGCTGTTTTTTCTTCCACAAAAGTTGAGGCGCAGCATGACCTGGCAAACCGTTCTTTACTTTTCTTCCATCCTGTTGACCTGCATCCTGACCGGCTTCCTGGCTTGGTACGCCTGGCGACAGCCGCACGTGACGGGCGCGCGTTCGTATGCGTATATGGTGCTGGCCGAAAGCCTGCTGGCGTTGACGGAGATCGGCGTCATGCTGGTGGGCACGGAGCCGCAGGCGTTGTTTTGGTTCAGCCTACGCGTGCCGTTTGCCGCGATCATCCCGGTCTTCTGGCTATTCTTTGCGATGGAATACAGCGGGCGCGGCGACTGGCTTTCCAAACTGCTGCGGGTCGCCCTGTTTGCCATTCCCATCATTACCCAGGTGGCAATGGTTACCGGCAGCCTGCACGGCTTGTGGTTGGTGCAGAATGTGGCGTTCGAGAAAATCGGCCCGTTCTGGATCGCCGATACCAGCGCCCGCATCCCTGGCCTTTGGTATCTTGTGCATACTTTCTACAGCACCCTCCTGTTGGTGGTGGGAGCGGGGGCGCTCGTAGTGGCGGCCTGGCGTAAACCAAAGCGTCTGCTTGGTCAGGTGCTGCTGGTTTCGTTGGGTGCGCTGACCGCCCTGGGGTTGGCGCTGACTGGGGTCTTTAATCTCCTGCCCGAACTCCGTTTCAACCCCTTCGTTCCCGGGATCGGGTTTAGCGCCGTGTGTTATGCGCTGGCAATCTTCCGCTTCCAGTTCCTGAAACGCCCCCCAAAACCGGAAAGCGGGTCGCGCCTGACCGATCTCAAGCCCGAGGAAAAAGGCTCGCTGGCTGTCCTGGTTTTAATTTTTATCCTGCTTGCAAGCGGCTTCGCCGCCGCCAGTTATATCACCTACCAGAATTACGAAAAGCAATTCCGCGCGCAGGTGGAAAGCCAGCTTTCAGCGATTGCCGCTTTGAAATCGGATGAAATGCAAGACTGGCACAATGAGCGCATGGCAGATGCCAGCCTCTTTTATCGCAACGAGAACTTTTCCGAGCGGGTTCAAGCCTATTTCGAAAACCTGCAGGATGCCCAAACGCGAATTAAGTTATTAACCTGGATGGAAAAAATCGCGGCATCCCCGGAGTATGACCGCGTCTTCCTGTTGGACTCACATGGCGTCGAGCGGCTCTCGATTCCCGCCGCGCCCGAAGCGGTTCCGTCAAACCTGGTCGAGCAGGCTGCTGTCAGTTTGGATTCAGACCAGATCACCTTTCTGGACTTCCACCGCCATTCAGATTCAGACGCCGTCCATCTCTCCATTTTGGTGCCCGTTTTCGGCACGCAAAACAACCAGCCGCTGGGGGTGCTCGTCCTGCGGATTAACCCGAACGTTTATCTCTATCCATTCATCCAGCGCTGGCCCGTACCGAGCCAAAGCGCCGAGACCCTGCTCATCCGCCGCGATGGGAACAACGCCCTGTATCTGAACGAACTAAAATTCCAGCAGGATACAGCCTTGAACCTGCGCCTCCCGCTGGAGAATGAAGATGTTCCAGCGGTGAAAGCTGTGCTGGGTTTTGAAGGCATCGTGGAAGGCGTGGATTATCGCGGCGTGCCGGTGATTTCCGATATACGCGCCGTGCCGGATTCGCCCTGGTTTTTGGTCTCCAAGATGGATACCTCCGAAGTCTACGCCCCACTGCGGGCGCGCCTGTGGCAGACCATCCTTTTCTTTGGGATGCTAATGCTGGTCACCGGCGCGGGGCTGATGCTGGTCTGGCGACAGCAACGGATGCGCTTTTATCGCGGACAGATCGAGGCGGCAGAGGCGCTGCGCGAGAGTGAAGAAAAACTCAGAAAGACTTTGGACTTTTTGCCATTGGGGATTTCGGTGCTCAATACCGACCGAAAAATTGTTTACCAGAACCCCGCATTGTCAAAAATATTGAATTTGACGCAGGATGGATTGGCAAACGGCGATTTTTCAAAGCGAAAATATTTAAGAGCCGATGGATTAACCATGCCAGCCGATGAGTTTGCCAGCGTGCGCGCCATCCGCGAGCAAAAGGCAATTTACAATGTCGAGATGGGTGTGGTGAAAGAAGATGGCGGTCTCATCTGGACAGAGGTCAACGCCGTTCCCATCCCTCTTTCGGATTGGAACGTGGTCATTGTCACAGCCAACATCACCGAACGCAAGCGGACGGAGGAGACACTGCGTGCCAGCGAGGAAAAATTCCGTCTGGCTTTCGACACCAGCCCCGATTCGCTAACGATTACACGGCTGGCAGACGGCACGTTTGTTTCAGTCAACAAGGGCTTTGAGCAAACTTCAGGCTATACCCGCCAGCAAGTCGTCGGAAAGACCTCTACAGAAATTAATATCTGGAAAGACCCCGCAGACCGCAGGAAGGTGGTCGAAGAGTTGCAGGCGACAGGCGAAGTCCGAAATTATGAAGCTCCCTTTCTGACACTGAACGGCGAGATTTACGGCCTGTTATCGGCCGTGACCATTGAGTTAAATGGCGAGCCGCACATCCTGAATATCACCCGCGACATTTCCGAGATCAAACGGACGGAGCAGAAATTAAAGGAAAATGAAACCAACCTAAGCGCATTAATCGAGAATACAGATGGAAGCATCTGGGCAGTGGATCAACAGTATGGGTTGACCGTGGGCAACCGAGAATTCCACCGCAATACCAGCGCCGTGCTCGGGCGCCGCCTGGAAATGGGTGAAAGCGTCTTGCTCCCCAATTTCCCGCCGGAAGTAAATGCGGAATGGCAGGGACTGTATGACCGTGCTTTGCGGGGCGAGAGTTTTACATTTGAAACGCAGACCCACTTCCGCGAGTCGCCTCATTACATCGAATATCACTTTAGCCCAATTCGCGAGGATGACGGAGAGATACGCGGTGTGACGGTCTACGGGCGCGACATCACCGAGCGCAAGCAGGCGGAGGGTGCGTTAAAGAAAAGCCAACAACGTTTTGAGGCGCTTCTCAAACTGGCGCCATTTACAGGCGTCATCTATCAGTTCATTTATGATGATGCCGAAAATATTGTGGATTGGGAAATCAGTGATATCAATGAGCTGGGGGCTGCCAGCATTGGTCTGACAGTGGAAGCCGCCATCGGAAAACGCGCAGTTGCCCTTTTTGGCAAAGAAAAGATGTTATCGTATTTTGAAATCGCGCGACAGGTTGTTGCGTCCGGCCAGCCACAAACCTTCGAGACATATTTCGAGCCCAATAACCGATACTATTTGTCATCCGTTTTTATGGTGGACTCAGACCATTATGCCAACATGAGTGTCGACATCACCGAGCGCAAGCAGGCGGAAGAAGCCCTGGTCGATAGCGAACAGCGTCTGCAATTTGTACTGCAGGGCAGTCAACTTGGATATTGGGATTGGAATCTTGAAACCAACGAAGTGAAGCGGAACGAGCGTTGGGCGGAAATGCTCGGCTACCATTTGAATGATATAGAATTCACCGTCAAACAATGGGTTGATTTTATCCATCCGGATGACCAGGCAATGGCACAACAGTCGATCCAGGATCATATTGAAGGACGAATACCATTACATAAACTTGAATACCGGATGCGTACGAAGGACGGACAATATAAGTGGATACTGGATCAGGCCCAGGTAGTGAAATGGGATTCCAACCAGCGCGCCATTCGAATGAGCGGTACGCATACCGACAT
>DYDH01000335.1 GCA_020717985.1 Herpetosiphon sp.
CCAGGTGGGCTACTTTTATTATATAAAAAACATTCGGGAACTAGGCTTTCCCAATCGGCAGATAATTGAGAAAACAGAGTGGTGACATGGCTGATTCGTTCTGCTCTCAACAACTGTCTTATATCTTCAAAAATGATATGGCGTTCCTCCCAATCGTCTGCAATGCGTAGTGGTCTTGGCAGGCTGATAAGTTTTTTGGAATTCCTCAGCAACTGCCTTAAGGCGAACGAGTGGAGAGTAGATATTCTTGGGGTATTACTTTCTCCTAATACTTTTGCGACTCTTTGTTTTAGCTCGGCTGTAGCAGCGCGTGTAAAAGTCAATGCAAGAATTTGGTCAGGGTTTATGCCTTTTTCTTGAATTAAGTAAACAATCCTACGTGTTAGAACGAGAGTTTTTCCTGTGCCTGGACCTGCCAACAACCTTGCGTGAGAACCATGATAACCTGCTGCTTTAATTTGTTCGTCACTTAAGTTATCGCTCCATTTTTCTTCGCTTAAAACTAAAGATGAGATAGATTCCTTTACTGTTTCACGCGATTCTGGCTCAAAAATAAGACCCTTTGCTTTTGCGCACAATGCCAAAGATTTCATTAGTCTTGAAAAGCCAGAATCTGAAAATAAATCCACCCATTGCCATCTGCCAATTCGAGCTGGCAATACGCAATCTTCCAATCTTGTTGGAATTATATAGATTATGCCTTCTGGTTTTTCGTCTGCTATGTCTAATGCTATTTTGATCTCTTTTTGAAAATACCCCTCTTGGTTAATTGATTTGTTGGACAAAAATATAATAAATGCATCAGCGTCCCTTGCTGCTTTAGGGACTTCCAATTCCCGTTCCTGTCCTGGCAAAAGATTTTCCTCTTTAAACCAAGCATTTATGCCATTAGCCAAGAGGTTTTGGTAATGGGTATTTACTGCATCTTTATCTTCAGGTGAGTAGCTTAGAAATACCTTGAGCGGACGAGTTGAGTTGATTTGCATTGTTAGCGAGTTTCCTTACTGTTGGTATCCACGTACATTTCAGCGAAGTGTTCCATCAACAGGCGGTGTCTTAACCATGATTTTCTTGATTGAAGGATTACCATGATTTGTGCGAATCCAATCAAGGTAATCCTATAGTCCTTTCAATCATGGTTAAGTTTGTTGTTATGAACTCTCTTGAATTGTAAACTCTTCGCGCCGAAATTGATTAACAGACCGATCTCCATTTTATATGCTTCGAGATAATTCATGGCTTGGGCGAGATGGGCGTCCTCTAATTGGATGACGGCTTTGAGTTCGACCATAATCAAATTTTCAACGAAGAAGTCGACCCTGCGTGTGCCGATTTCGTGTCCGCGATAATGAATGGACATTTCCTTTTCGCGCTCAAAGGCGAGGTTGTGATAGGGAAATTCAATTTCCAGTGCGCGCTGGTAGATGACTTCCTGAAAGCCGTTGCCAAGTGTGGAATGGACTTTCATGGCGGCGGCGATAATGCGGCGGGTCAAATCTTCATGTTGCATATCAACTCTTTCTGTCTTAACCTTGATTTACGTGATTTACTTGATTGCCTTGATTTGTAAGCGGACTAATCATGGTAATCCTACAATCCTTCTAATCATGGTTAAGACAGCGCTATCCTTCACATCTCCGTTAATGTAGATGCTTTTGTTTTCAGAAGAGGAGGACTTCGTATCAGGCTTCATGCTGGCTTTTTGGCGGGGGAATCCCCACTGTCCGCTTATTATACGACACGAAATTTAGGTTTCGGCAAAAAATTATCCCCATACATAAAACAACTCAGGCTGGTCTATAAGCCGCATTCTGTCCAGCAGATCACTCTGCCTGTGCAGTCATCTCTCTGGGCGGCGCGTCGCCGTGCCGCTCGATGCAGCCTACCCGAGGCTGGCTCTACCCACAAGAGGGAAGAGCACATGCGGAGACGAGCAGTCTCCCATCGTCCACAGACGATTTCGCCTCTGCTTGGCCTTGCTCCCGACGGGGGTTACCTGGCCATCTGCATTACGGCAAATGCCGGTGGTCTCTTACACCACCTTTTCACCATCACCACTTCACCCAAAAGGATGGAAGGGCTGTTTGTTTCTGTGGCCCTTTTCCGGCAGGTTCATGCCTTGCGGCAGTTTCTCCGCCCCGGAAATTATCCGACGTCGTGCTCCATGGAGTGCGGACTTTCCTCGATCCCGACAACGCAGGACCGCGACTGCCCGACCAGCCTGAGTCGATTGCATCATACACGTTGAAGTGATGAGAGTCAACCTTAGCGCAACTGACAATCAGGGATTTCTTAAAGTTGATCTCTTGCAAAAGTAGCGGGCTGGTTTTCACGAAAAACTTTATCCGCGAATTCACGCTAATCTGCGCAAATTTTTTGAATGTTTCGCGCAGATTAGCGAAGATTAGCGGACGAAAAAATACTTATGCAAGAGGTCTAGTCGAAGAACGAGAGCCAAAGTGGTACGAGGAATAACGTCGAAAATGCCAATTTACGAAAGCCATGTCCCAATCCTTAATTACCCGATCCCTCCTCCCATCCCTACGGTATAATTGCGCCCATGCAAACTAACATTATCGGTGTCCGATTCACCAAAATAGGCAAAATCTACCACTTCGACTCTTCCTCCCTGCCCGATGTAAAGCAGGGCGAGCATGTCATCGTGGATACCGTACGCGGCAAGCATCTCGGCGAAGTCGTCCAAATTCTGGAGGAGGCTCCCCCCCAACCGGAAGGCGGATGGAAAACCGTGGAGCGGCGCGCCAATCCGCGCGACCTTCTGCTCCAGCAATCCTGGCAAGCCAGACAAACCGAAGCCATGATCAACTGCCGCGCGCGCGCATCCGAACTTCATCTAAAGGATGTAAAGATCGTCACTGCCGAATATAACTACGACGGCTCGCGCCTCGCCTTCCTCTTCAGCACCGAGAGCGAAGACAAGGCTGACCTCAAGTCGCTCAAAAAAGATATGAGCCAGTTGTATGCAACCACGCACGTCGAAATGCGCCAGATCGGTCCGCGCGATGTGGCAAAGTTTCTGGGCGGCATGGGCGCCTGCGGAATTGAAACCCGCTGCTGCTCGAAATTCCTGACCGACTTCTCGCCCATCTCGATCAAGATGGCGAAAGAACAAGGCATCTCGCTCACCCCCAACGAGATCACCGGCATGTGCGGACGCCTGCGCTGCTGCCTCATCTACGAATACGAACAATATGTCGAAGCGCGCAAGACACTGCCCAAACGCAACAAGCGCGTGGTCACGCCCAAAGGCGAAGGCAAAGTCATTGACGTGATCCCCATGAGCGATAAAGTTGTGGTGCTGATCGAAAGCGGCACAGACCGCCCGCAGCACATGACCTTCTCACGCGAAGAAATCGAACCATGGGATGAACTCGAAGCCTTGAAGCGCAAATCCCAGGCTCCCTGTGATCGTCACGAAGGCGGCGGATGTACCTGTGGAAAGACCACAAAAAAGAACAATGACCGAAAAAACTGACAACTGGGAAACTTCACAAAAAATTCTGGTTATTCTGGCTCACCCCGATGATCCAGAATTTTTTTGTGGTGCAACTCTCGCGCGTTGGGCGCGCGCTGGACACGAGATCACATATTTTTTGCTGACTTGCGGTGACAAGGGTTTCAACCCCGCCACGCACCCGGAAATGACTCCCGAAAAGTTATGCGGATTAAGACACGCGGAACAAAACAACGCCGCGAAAATTATCGGAGTAAACGCGGTTCATTTTCTGGACCTTGCGGATGGGTAC
>DYDH01000082.1 GCA_020717985.1 Herpetosiphon sp.
GTAAAGAGAAGTTTATGATTCGTGTTGCGTGACGTATTACGGAACACGCAACATTTTTTATCTTACACAAACCCCAAACCTCTTTCCTTCAACGAAACCCATTTCCCCTGTCCAATGACCATGTGATCAAGCACGTCCACATCCAATAATTTACCTGCCTGCACAATGGCGCGAGTCACGGCCACATCGTCGGGGCTGGGGGTTGGGTCGCCGCTGGGATGGTTATGCACGACAATGATCGCGGATGCATTTGTACGAATCGCATCCTTGAATAATTCCCCCACCCGCACCTGCGAAGAATTGACCGAGCCTTTATAAACTTCCACCGT
Source organism: Herpetosiphon sp. (assembly GCA_020717985.1). Taxonomy (GTDB): domain Bacteria; phylum Chloroflexota; class Anaerolineae; order Anaerolineales; family Villigracilaceae; genus Villigracilis. The sequence goes on from DYDH01000082.1 coordinate 330, forward strand.
TTCCAAAACGCGATTCCGCCTATCCAACAGAATCACACGCAAATGTTCCTGCTCCAATGCGGACATTTCATATTGCACAAGAGCCGCCGCATCCGCAGGGCTGTTGATGGATGCGCGCTCTTCAGGCGATTCAAGCGTCAACCTTCTGCCCAATTCAATTGCGGCTTTGATCTGCGCGGCCTTGGCTTCACCTATCCCATGTTGGTCAATTAATTCCTTGATCGGCGCGCGATGCAAACCAAGTAACCCGCCAAATTTTTTCAACAAACGCTGACCCACTTCAACAGCATTTTCCCCCACCACACCCACGCGCAGCAGGATGGCGATCAACTCGGCGTTGGTCAATGCCTGCGGACCTAGCGCAGCCAACCGTTCACGCGGACGGTCTGACTCGTGCAAGTCAGCAATACGATAAATGGGTTTGGGGTTTGCTTCGGTCATGGGATACCCTCACTTTATTTTTTAGCAATTTTACAATGGAAACATAAATGTTTGGGAACGGATTGCTGCGCCAAGCGGAAAAACGGATGATAAAGAGCAGGCAAAGGAATTTATTCGCCTGCTCTTTTGTTCTTTTGAATCTAATCAAGGTCTGCGGGGGCGTGAGCCTAACGAGCTTTCAAATTGACCGACATTTCCGCGTGCCTGCGGCATTTGCCCGCGGGCGAATTGGGTGGTGATCTCGTCAAACTTGCCGCTAAACTGTGTCAGGTCCACATCTGCCCGCCCCGCGCCGAACCCGCCGCCTGCGCCCACGCCGCCAAAGTTTTGGAAGCCCGCCTGCGCGTTCCTGCCGAGTTGGGTCATGTTGGTCAATTCATCGCGGCTGAGTTTATTATCGCTCATGGCCGTGTTCGCAAAATCCACGAATTCAAAAGCAGATTGCAACGCGGCGACCTTGTCGGTTGGGATGTTATTGGCCTGAATTTGTGAAAGTTGATCCACGCGCCCCTGCTGTTCAGCCTGCAAAACAGAGATCATATCCTGAGCCTGCGCCTGCAATTCCTGGGCATTCGTCTGCGCCTGCTGCGCGGCCGCATTCAATTGGTCAATGGATTCCTGCGCGAGAGTCAATCCCTGCGAAAGTGTGGAATTTATTTCATTCAGCGAGGTGGATACCTGCGTCAGCGTGTCGTTCATCTGATTGAGTTCAGATTGGATGGCGTCCATTTCCGTGATCATTTGGGTCGCAAGGTCGGCGTACAGGCTGTAATATTCAGCCATCAGATCCTCGGCGGTTTGAACGTAATAGTCGGCATAATAATAGTAGTCATAAACATACGCGACTTCCTCCGAGGTGACCGTGCTGTCGCTGGTGGTTGTGGTGACGGCGGCGGTGGTCTGCTCGGTGGCGGCGACGGCTTCCGCGACGGCTTGATCGATCAATGCGGTCAGTTCCTCCTCTGTGAGATTGACATAATCCACTGAAGGTCCCGCTGTGGGAGTCATGGGCATGGCGGTCAACGTGTTGGAGTTGACAGTCGCCTGCGCCAACGCCTGCGACTGCTGAGTTCCAGCCACCGCAGTGTTCACAACATCCGGTCCCGCCGTAGACGGGGCTTGCGCTCCACAAGCAAGGATCATACCCGCCAACACAAACGCGCTCAAAACAGTTCGAAACATTGATTTCATTTTTGTTCCTCCAATTTAAATTATTTTTGACACAACTCACAAAACTATCTAACTATCTAACTATCTAACTATCTAACTATCATACATCGCGTCTGGTTGCAATTAACTTTACATTTTTGTCCGGACGCAGGGTAATACTTGGGTGCGGCTTTGCAAGCGCATCCTGTGTGGGAGAAAAATCCCAGCGACGCGAGATGACGGCCAAAACGGCAATGGCTTCGGTCATTGCGAAATGCTCACCGATACAAATTCGACCGCCGCCGCCAAAAGGGAAGAAAGCGTATCGGGGCGGTGAATGCTTTTCGAGGATGTCCCATCTTTCGGGTCGGAATTGATGCGGAGCGTCGTAAAATCGCGTGTCGTGATGCGTCACCCACTGACTGACCAACACAGTCGAACCCGCGGGGATGTGTTGTCCGCCGATCTCGCAATCATGCACCGCCTGCCTGCCAATCGTCCACGCGGGCGGGCGCATTCGCAAAGTCTCTTTTACGATCATGCGCGCGTATGGCAGATTTTGAATATCCTCCGCAGTTGGGAAACGATTGCCCACCACGCGATCCACTTCGTCCTGCAACTTTACCTGAGCCAGCGAATGATGCGCGAGCATGTCCCAGCACCATGTCAAAAGCAGGGCGGTGGTTTCGTGACCCGCCAGCAAAAAAGTTAATATATGCGCGTGGATCTGCTCATCTGTAAATTGTCCGTTATTGTTTTCTTTCAGGATGTGGATCAGCGCGCGCTGGGACTCACCCGATTGTTGATCTTGCAAAAGAGATTCAGTTACCCGACGCAGGTCCGCGCCAGCCTGTTTGAATTTGGGAAACAACCTGCGCGTCGAATCCGGCAACGGAAGCTGCGCCAGCGGAAAGAGTTTCATCAACGCCGACACAGATTCGCTCACGCGTTCCGTCGTCCCTGCGGGCGCGCTGCCGAAGAATGACCAAAGCGCAATGTTCAACATCAGCCGCATCATTTCATCCGAGATGTCCACGCGCGCGCCGTCCTGCCATTTTGAAATTTGCGCGAAGGTGTTTTCATTCATCACCGGCAGGTATTCCTCCATTCTCTGGTGATGGAATGCGGGCTGTAAAGCGCGGCGCTGTGCGAGATGCTCCCCGCCTTCGCTGGTGAGCAAACCTTCGCCGAGGATGATGCGCGCGCGTTGCAGGCTCGGCCCTTTTATAAAATTATCCTGTTGCTTCACCAATACCTGCTCGATGAATTCGGGATGATTCAGCAGGAACAAGTCACGCCGGCGAAGTTTGACCCGCGCAATGTCGCCCTGTTCATGCGCGAGTTCGGTCAGCGCATCGAGCGGGTTGCGGAGCATATTCCACATAAAACCAAGCGTGGATCTTTTGTAAGTCGTCGAGTCGAGAACTAAATTTGTTTCCATTGGGTATCTCCTTTATCAATAGCCAAAGGATACCCGCGCCCCCATGCCCCGTCACCCCGCTCCAGTGGGCAATACCTCCCCCACTTTCGTTGGCATAAAAAAAGAGAGAAGTTGCCCCCGACAACCTCTCTCTTTACTTCTTACTTTTTACTTTTTATTTTTCACCCATCACTTCTCACTTTTTACTTCACTTGGCACTGCCTGCGGTTTCGCAGTCTTCGACTTGTTTCCGCGCATCTTGCGGAAGAGCGCACGCAAGCCAAGGAAGACCAGGTACAACGGGATGCCGATCATAATCCAAACCGGCAGGTTGTAGATCACAAAGCGGATGAGGAAGTTGACAAAACCCTTCGTAAAATCGATCAAGTCCTGCACAGCTTCGAGCGCCACACCTTTCGGCTCCCATTTGCCGATCACCACCGGCTGGACAGTCTCTTCGGCGACGATACGCACGCTGACGGCTGAAAGCGCGGCGGCTTCATCGTAATATTTGATCTGACCCTTTACCAGTTCGATCTGTTCGCGGTAATAGACAAGCTGGTTGAAAATGCTGACCACATCTTCAGTGTTCGTGGTGGTTTTCAGGATTTCACTCAACTGCGCTTCGGCGGCTTCATAATTTTTCAGGCGCGATTGCAAATCCACGTATTCGGCGGTCACATCCTGACCCGAGCGCGTTTCGGTCTGCACTTCAACTATATCTTTTTTGATCTGATTCAGCGCATCGTCCAGTTTTTCGGCAGGCACGCGGATCACGATCTGCGCCTCCGGCACCTGGACACTGTTGTTGGTATAACTTTGATACAAATTGGACGAGACAACGAATCCGCCCATTTGCTCAGCCATGACCTGGATATTTTTCATGCGCCCTTCCACATCCGAGACAACAATGACCAGGTCGGCATTTTTTATAACAATGCGTTCCACAGGTGCGCTGGAAGCGCCGGAGCCACTATTGGAGACGGTGGACTGCTCGGCCACATCCATAGCAGGCGCGGATTCTGGCGCAGAAGGTGCAGCAGCACCTCCCGCGAGGGACATTGGTTCCGATGAACGGGCGCTGGCACACGCAGACAGGATCAATGTGGCAATAATGATGAGACTAAATGGCAATATCTTTTTCATGACCTTTTCTCCTTTTTACCTTTGGTGATTTCTCTACCCAAAGGACGAATATCCACAAGAAATAGTTCCACCCTTTTTGACTATTGACCATGGACCATGAACTATCGTCCTCCGTCCCTGGTCTATCGTCTGCTCACTACCATCCCTCCGCAATGCGTACTGCATGTTTCTCGGGCAATCCCGCCGCGCGGATTCGTTCCTGTACTTCGGGTATGTTGTATTCCACACGACGCGGAGTCCATATGCGGGCTTCGGTGTCATAAATGGCATAAGCGGCTTTCGGGTTGCGATCTCGCGGCTGTCCGACCGAGCCCGGGTTCAGGATCAACTTCCGGCGCAGTGTGATTGCTGTATCGGGTTTGGTCTGGTCGAGGGTCACGCGGTCATTTTTTTCATTCAATGCAAACATGGCTTGAATGTGTGAATGTCCCACAAAACACCAGGGGGTTTCAAAATGATCGAAGTTCAGGCGCGCCGAAAGTGCGTTCAAAATATATTCCCACAATGGGTCGCGCGGACTTCCGTGCGCAAGCGTGGCTTCGCCGCACACTTTTACATCGGCCGAAAGCGAACGCATAAAATTCATATTGCTCGCGTTCAAAACTTTTTTGTGATATTCCAACGAGCGGCGCGCATCGCCATTAAAGGCTTCAAGCGGCATCTTGCCGATTGCGGCCATATCATGGTTACCGAGAATACAGGTCAGGTTTGCAATGTCACGCATTTCTTCGATCACGGCGTTCGGGTCGGGACCATAGCCCACGAGATCGCCAAGACACCAGACCTCGTCCACCCGACCCGCGTCCTTCAATACGGCTACGAACGCAGTGTAATTTGCATGAATATCCGAGATGACCAAAACGCGCATAGCTACTCCAACAGCCTTGATGTGTGTTCGATGATTTTTTCCGCCACTTCCGTTTTGCTCATCAGCGGCAAAATTTCCTGCGTTCCATTTGCAAATAAAAGCGTGACTCGATTCGTGTCCACTGCAAAGCCCGCATCATTGGCAGATATGTCATTTGCAACAATCAGATCCAATTTTTTGGATTGCAACTTTTCAGCGGCGTTTTCAAGAAGATTCCGACTCTCCGCCGCGAAGCCGACCACGACCTGAAACCGCTTCTTTTCCGACTTTTGATTTGATACTGTTTTAAGAATATCCGGCGCCGCTGTCAGTTCCACCTGCGGTATGCCGTCGCGTTTTTTCATTTTATCTTTGGCGGTGTTCTTGGGTGTGAAATCTGCCGCGGCCGCAGCCATGATCAATGCATCCGCCGACTCTGCCAAAACGGCGTTAAGCATTTCCTGCGCGCTGTTTATTTTTACCACGCGCGCACCCACCGGCGGAGTCAAAGCCGTCGGCGCAGTAATCAAACAAACGTCTGCGCCAGCATCGAGCGCGGCTTGCGCGAGCGCATATCCCTGTTTGCCGGAGGAATGATTGGTAATGACGCGCACCGGGTCAAGCGCTTCCTGAGTCCCACCGGCTGTGATGAGGATCTTCTTTCCGGCAAGTATTCCATTTTTACCAAGTACGATGCGAATATGACCGAATATTTCAGCAGGCTCGATCATGCGTCCCTTGCCTGTCAAGCCAGAAGCAAGGTGTCCTTCCGCCGGGCCGATAATGATCGCGCCGCCCTTTTTTAGTTTTGCGAGATTTTCCTGCATGGTGGGGTGATAGAACATACCTCCGTCCATTGCGGGCGCGATCACCAGCGGACATTCCGCAGCCAGCGCCGTGACCGTCAGCAGGTTATCCGCGAGTCCATTTGCCAGCTTGGCGATGGTATTCGCCGTACATGGCGCGATGACCAGCAAATCTGCGGTCTTGCCAAAACTGACATGCAGAATATGCGCCTCATTGCCCCACAGGTCTTTATCGGTATAAGCGCGGCGGCCGGTGACGGATTGAAAGGTCAACGGCGTGATGAATTTTTCTCCCGCGCCAGTCAGAAGCACATCCACCAGCGCGCCCGCCTGCGCGAGTTTGGATGCAAGGTCAGCGGCTTTGTAACCGGCAATCGACCCCGTTACACCGAGCAAAATATGTTTGTTGGAAAGTATGGACATATTCGATGATTATACTTCCAAGAGGAAGACGAAAGCGGCTTTTTCCAGCGACAAAACTCCGAAGGGTGTTGAGCTTGTCGAAACAAGTGAAATGATTATCAGTAGATCACGATAACGTAGTAACGACTTTAGTCGTTCGGCTAAAAAGCGACTAAAGTCGCTACTACAAAGCACTTTCGTGAAGCGCTGATTATGGATTTCGAAATATTGTTTCTTCAACCCTGAATGGGTGCAATAATTTTTGCCCAATTCACGATATCCCTTCGGGATTTATCAAATTTTATCTTTTATCCGAATCCTACATCAAATACCTTGACGGATTTCCGAATCTGCCTATAATCGGACGAAATCACACGCCCATGAATACATCTTTGTTCAGCCTCTCCATTATTGTAGTAGTCCTTGCAGTCCTTATTATTAAGGACTCATTTTCGGTTAGGATGGCAGCGGTGAGAACGAAGTAAATCACTGAGTAAGTACGAAGAGCCGCCCTAACCACGGGCGGCTCTTTTTTTACCAATTAAGAGCGGACGATAGTTCACAGACCATAGACCGTACCCCATCGTCCACCGTCCACGGTCTAATATCAAAGGAGTACCATGCGTTCAGATACAGTCAAAAAAGGTTATGAGAAAGCCCCCCACCGCGCATTGTTACGCGCCACCGGCGTAAAAGAGGAAGACTTTGGCAAGCCCTTCGTTGCCATCGTCAATTCGCATGTGGATATTGTCCCCGGGCATGTGCATTTGCAGGAATTCGGCAAACTGGTCAAGGATGCTGTCCGCGCGGCAGGCGGCGTGCCGTTCGAGTTCAACACCATCGGCGTGGATGACGGCATCGCGATGGGTCACGCGGGAATGAACTACTCGCTCCCCTCCCGCGAATTGATCGCCGACTGCGTCGAGACCATGATCGAAGCGCACAGATTCGACGCGATGGTCTGCATCCCCAACTGCGACAAGATCGTGCCGGGCATGTTGCTGGCCGCCATGCGCGTCAACATCCCCACCATCTTTGTCTCTGGCGGACCGATGGCCGCAGGCAAAACGCCCGACGGCGAAACCCTCGACCTGATCTCGGTCTTCGAAGGCGTGGGCGCATTTTCAGCGGGAAAGATCGACGAGAAGCGCTTATCCATTTTGGAAAAATTCGCCTGCCCCTCCTGCGGCTCATGCTCCGGCATGTTCACCGCCAACTCAATGAACTGCCTGATGGAAGTGATCGGACTGGCTCTGCCCTACAACGGCTCTGCCTTGGCCAAGACCCCAGAACGCGAAGCGCTGGCACAGAAAGCCGCCGCGCAGATCATGACCCTGATCGAACGCGACATCAAGCCGAGAGATATTGTCACCGCCGAAGCCATCGACGACGCCTTCGCACTGGATATGGCCATGGGCGGCTCGTCGAATACCGTGTTGCACACGCTGGCCTTGGCCAATGAAGCGAACGTGGATTATCCCCTGACCCGCATCAATTCCGTCGCCGACAAAGTACCGCATATCTGTAAAGTGAGTCCGGCGGGCAAATGGCACATGGAAGACGTTCATCGCGCAGGCGGAATCCCTGCCATCTTGAACGAGGTCCAACGGGGAACAGGCATGTTACATCTCGACCGCATCACGGTCACTGGCAAGACCCTGGGGGAATCGATCAAAGGCGCAGAAATAAAAGATGAAGAAGTGATTCACAAATATGAAAATGCATACTCCAAACGCGGAGGCCTGTCCATTTTGTTCGGCAACCTCGCGCCAAAAGGCTCGGTGGTCAAAGTGGGCGGCGTGAGTCCGGCGATGATGCAGTTTGAAGGCCCAGCGGTAATTTTCGAATCACAGGATGATGCCATGGCTGGCATTCTCGCGGGCAAGGTCAAGGCTGGCGATGTAGTCGTTGTCCGCTACGAGGGTCCGAAGGGCGGGCCGGGAATGCAGGAAATGCTCTCTCCCACATCCGCGATCATGGGACAGGGACTCGGCGACAAGGTTGCGCTCATCACCGATGGCCGTTTCAGCGGTGGGACGCGCGGCGCGTGCATCGGTCACGTTTCACCCGAAGCGGCTGCGGGTGGTCCGATTGGGGCGATCCAGGCCGGGGATGTCATCCAAATTGATTTGGTGGCGCGCAGTCTCAACGTCAAGCTGAGCGACGCGGAAATAAAATCCCGCATCGAAGCGCTGCCCCCGTTCAAGTCCAAAACCACGTCCAAATGGTTGAAACGGTATTCACATTTTGTTACCAGCGCGGACACGGGCGCGGTTTTGAATGCAGAATAATGAATGCAGAATGCAAAATAAGGAGAGCAAATGAAAAAAACAGGCGCTGAAATTTTATGGGAATGTGTGGTGCGCGAGGGCGTGGAAGTGGTCTTCGGGTATCCGGGCGGGGCCAACATGCCGATCTACGACGCGATGTTGAGTTACCCGATCCATCATGTGCTGGTGCGGCATGAGCAGGGCGGCGCGCACATGGCAGATGGATATGCGCGGGCTTCGGGCAAGGTGGGAATGGCGATGGCGACTTCTGGCCCAGGTGCGACAAACTTGATCACGGGCATTGCCACGGCGATGATGGATTCTGTTCCAGTGGTATTCGTTACGGGACAGGTTGCCGCGCACCTGATCGGCGGCGACGCCTTTCAGGAAGTGGACGTGACGGGCATCACGTTGCCGATCACAAAACATAATTATCTTGTGACCCGCGCCGACGAGATCGCGGAAGTTGTGCGCGAGGCTTTTTACATCGCCCGCAGCGGACGTCCCGGCCCGGTGTTGATCGACATCTGTAAGAACGCGCAGGTGGAGCAGTGTGAATTTGTATATCCTGAAACCCTGAAACTGGTCGGCTACCAGCCCGTTGAACATGCGCCCAAAGCCTCGCTGGACGATGCCGTCAAGTTGATCGAAAAGGCTCAGCGCCCGATCATCTTATGCGGACATGGCGTGCTGATGTCCAAAGCCGAAGAAGCGCTGATGCAGTTCGCAGTCAAAACGCAAACACCCGTGGCAAGCACACTGCTTGGACTCGGCGCGTTCCCTGCTTCGAATGAGTTGAGCCTCGGTATGATGGGTATGCACGGCGAAGTCCATGCCAACCTGGCCATTCAAAATTCTGACCTGATCCTTGCCTTCGGAATGCGCTTCGATGACCGCGTGACTGGCACATTGAAGACTTACGCGCCGCACGCAAAAAAGATCCACATCGAAATTGACCCGTCCGAAGTCCACAAGAATGTGACAGCGGATGTCCCCTTGATCGGCGACTTGAAAACCGTTTTGACCGACCTGATCCCGATGTTGGATGAATACGACCACGACGAATGGAAGAAGCAGATCAGCGACTGGAAAGCCGAAGGCGATTCGCGCAGTATCATGAACTGGTCTGCAGACGGCAAATTATACGTGCCGCATTTGATCACAGACATTTGGAAAGCCACAGGTGGAAATGCCATCATGACCACGGATGTCGGTCAGCATCAAATGTGGACGGCGCAATATTACGCGCTCGAAGCGCCGAACCGCTGGCTTACATCGGGCGGAGCAGGCACCATGGGCTTTGGCTTGCCATCCGCCATTGGCGCGTGGTTTGCAAACAAGGAAGAGGAAGTCTGGGCAGTGGCCGGCGACGGCGGCTTCCAGATGACCGCCGCAGAATTGACCACCGCCGTGCAGGAAAATGCGAATGTCAAAGTGGCGATCATGAACAACAGTTTCCTCGGCATGGTGCGCCAGTGGCAGGAGTTCTTCTTCGAGAAGCGCTACTCAGCCGTGAACATGCTCTCGCCCGATTTCGTAAAACTCGCCGAAGCGCACAGAGTCCCCGCCCGGCGCGTGACCAAAGTGGAAGAAATAGCCGAAGCCATTGCCTGGGCGCGCAGTTTCAAGGGACCCGCAGTGATCGAATTCGTGGTGGAACAGGAAGAAGCGGTCTATCCGATGGTTCCCGCAGGCGCAGCTTTGGATCAGATGTTGCAGAGACCGTTGAAGTCGTAAAAACGACGAAGGACAAAAGACAAAGGACGAAGGAAATTTCCTCTGTCATCTGTCCTTTGTCCTCAGTCAAAACAGGAGTTGAAATGAATTACACCTTTATCGCATTAGTCGAAAATAAACCCGGCGTGTTGAACCGCGTGGCTTCGCTGTTCCGCCGCCGCAATTTCAATATTGAATCGCTGGCTGTCGGGCGGACGGAAAAGCCCGATGTCTCACGCATGACCGTGGTGGTGGATTGTCCCAACGGGGATATGGACGCGCAGAAGATCGAAGCGAACCTGTACAAACTGGTCAACGTGATCGATGTGCAGGATGTCACCCGCCAGCCTTCGGTAACCCGCGACTTGGCATTGATCAAAGTGAAGGTCGGTCCCGAAAAACGCGCCGAAGTAAACGGCCTCGCGCAGATCTTCCGCGCCCGCATCGTGGACGTGGCAGTTGATGCGGTCATCGTCGAAATCACCGGCACCGAAGACAAGATCGAAGGCATGATCGAGTTGCTGCGTCCGCTGGGCATTGTGGAAATGGTCCGCACCGGACAGGTTTCCATGACCCGCGGAGTCAACGACGGCGTGCGCCGCGTGCCCGGCATGAACGGACATCATCAATTCGATGATATGTCTGAACTGGCGGAAATGGCGCCGTAAAGAAAACCCGACCGTGGACGGCGGACGGTAGACCAAAAACAACACGGTCTACGGTCCATCGTCCACGGTCAGTTGTACTTATCCAAATCTAAAAAATATAAATACACTCAAGGAGAAAAGAAATCATGGCAAAAATTAATTTTGGCGGCACAGTTGAAGATGTTGTAACTCGCGAGGAATTTCCGCTTGAGAAGGCGCGTGAGGTATTGAAGAACGAAGTGGTGGCTGTGCTTGGTTACGGCGTGCAGGGACCCGCGCAGGCGATGAACATGCGCGACAACGGCATCAACGTGATCGTCGGTCAGCGCGAAGGAACGAAGAACTGGGACAAGGCTGTTGCAGATGGCTGGGTTCCCGGCAAGACATTATTCAACGTGGAAGAAGCCGCGGAAAAAGGAACGGTCATTCAATATTTATTGTCTGACGCAGGACAACGCTCACAATGGCCTAAACTCGTTGAATGCTTGAACGAAGGCGACATGCTGTATTTCTCGCATGGTTTCTCCGTCACCTACAAGGATGACACCGGCGTTGTACCTCCCCCGCATGTGGATGTGGCTTTGGTCGCACCCAAAGGTTCCGGCACCAGCGTCCGCCGCAACTTTTTGGCTGGCAGCGGAATCAACGCCAGCTACGCTGTCCACCAGGATCACACGGGCAAGGCAAACGAACGCGCCATTGCCCTCGGCATTGCCATCGGCGCGGGATATTTATTCCCGACCACTTTCAAGAATGAAGTGTACAGCGACTTGACCGGCGAGCGCGGCATTCTGATCGGCGCGCTCTCTGGCGTGATGGAAGCGCAGTACAACATCCTGCGCAAGCATGGACATTCCCCCAGCGAAGCCTTCAACGAAACTGTAGAAGAACTCACACAATCCTTGATCCGTCTCGTCGGCGAGAACGGCATGGACTACATGTATGCCAACTGCTCCACCACCGCCCAGCGCGGCGCGCTCGACTGGCACCCCCGCTTCCGCGATGCGGTGGCTCCTGTGTTCGATGCGCTCTACGAATCAGTCATCACCGGCAACGAAGCCCGCATCACCCTCGAAGCCAACAGCCGCGCAGACTATCGCGAACAACTTGAAAAGGAACTTGCTGTTTTCCATGATTCTGAAATGTGGCAGGCTGGCGCGGCGGTACGTTCATTACGCCCTGAGAATTGGAAGAAGTAGTCAGGTAGTTGGATGGTTTGTTAGTTGAGTAGTTGGAAGGCAGGCAAACTATAAAACTACTCAACTACAAAACGAGGTAACTTATGAGTAATTATGTAAAAATCTTTGACACCACCTTGCGCGATGGTGAGCAATCCCCTGGAGCGACGATGACTTCGGCTGAGAAGTTGGAAGTGGCGCGGTCACTGGCGCGGATGGGCGTGGATATTATCGAGGCTGGGTTCCCTGCGGCATCGCCGGATGATCTGGAAGCCGTCAGACGAATCGCTGTCGAGGTGGGCAATCAGCCCAAGGGTGTGTCTGGTGCGAAAGTCCCCGTTATCGCAGGATTGGCGCGCGCCAACAAGCCCGATATTGACAAGGCCTGGGAAGCAGTCCAATCCGCAGAAAAGCCGCGCATTCATACCTTCCTTGCCACATCCGCGATCCACATGAAGCACAAACTCAAGATGGATCCAGAGGAAGTGGTGCAGCGTGTTTCTGAAATGGTCGCATACGCGCGGACGTTGTGCGCGGATATTGAATTCAGCCCTGAAGATGCGGGACGTTCTGACCCTGAGTTTTTGTATGTGGTGCTGGGCGAAGCGATCAAATCTGGCGCGACCACGCTCAACATTCCCGACACAGTTGGATACACCACGCCCGATGAATTTTATAAATTGATTGATGGCATCATCAAGCACACTCCGGGAATGCACGACGGCATCACGATCTCGGTGCATTGCCATGATGATCTCGGACTGGCAACCGCGAATGCGCTGGCTGGGATTCAGGCGGGCGCGCGTCAGGCTGAAGTGACCATCAACGGCATCGGCGAACGCGCGGGCAACACCTCGCTCGAAGAAGTGGTGATGACACTCAAGACCCGTCATCCTGTTTTCGAACTCGAAACTGGAATTGACACACAGCAGCTTTCGCGCGTCAGCAAACTGGTCAGCAACTACACGGGCATCGTGGTGCAGCCGAATAAAGCCATCGTCGGCGCGAATGCTTTTGCTCACGAGGCGGGCATTCATCAGGATGGAATGTTGAAGCACCAGACCACGTATGAGATCATGCGCCCCGAAGATGTGGGCGTGAATCAAACCACGCTGGTGATGGGCAAACATTCCGGCCGCGCCGCCCTGCGCTCGCGCCTCGCGTTGATGGGACATTCGCTCAATGATGAAGATCTCAATAAAGCCTTTGCGCGTTTCAAGGAATTGGCTGACCGCAAGAAGGTCATCACCGATGCCGACCTCGAAGCGCTGATCGCCGACGAGTTCTATCGTCCGCGCGATGTGTATCATCTCGAAGGCTTGCAGGTTTCCTGCGGGACTTTGGGAATGCCCACCGCCACAGTCCGCTTGCGCGGGCCCGATGGCGAGATTCACAACTTCGCCTCGATGGGAACCGGGCCTGTGGATGCGACCTACAAAGCCATTGATGCCATCATCAAAACGCCGTGCAAATTGCTTGAATTCAATATCCATGCCGTTACCGAAGGCATTGACGCGCTCGGTGAAGTTACCGTCCGTGTGCGCAGTGAGAACGATAATCAGCAAACCATGGACGCGCAATCAGAAGCCATGTATTCCCGCGTCTTCGGCGGTCACGGCGCAGACACAGACATCATCGTCGCCAGCGCAAAGGCGTATATCAATGCTTTGAACAAATTGATCGTTGCCAGGACCGAAGGCATGCAGGCGTAAAAGGTAATTAGTAAATCACCTTACGCGGGTTTCGATACGGCGACTCAAAACACGCCGCCTACTCAACCCTCTGCGTAATACCAGCCAGTAGATCAGGAGAAAAACCATGAACACGCAAAATGAAAACGACATCCGCAATCCATTCCCCGAACCGCAAACCATCCCCACCGGATGGGATACAAGCGCATTCATTTCCGCGCCTCAAAATGATTCTGCTTCGGAAGCAAGCGACTCCGCTGAAAGTTAAACCTTTTACCGCAAAGACCGCAAAGAGCGCGAAGAAATTCAATTAGGTTTTCTTGGCGTCCTTCGCGTGCTTGGCGGTTAATAAAAATCCTATGCCAAAAACACTCTTCGACAAAATTTGGGAATCTCACGTTGTTGCAGAACAACCTGAATCTCCCGCAATTCTTTATATTGACCTGCACCTCGTGCATGAAGTCACCTCTCCGCAAGCCTTCACAGGATTGCGCGAGCGCGGATTAAAAGTCCGCCGACCCGATAAAACTCTGGCGACGATGGATCACTCGATTCCGACCACGCCGATAGAGGTTCCCATTACTGATGCAATGGCGGCGGCCCAGATCAAGCAGATGGAAACCAACGCCGCTGAATTTGGGATCACCCTGCACGGCATGACCAGTCCGCACCGCGGCATCGTGCATGTCATCGGACCTGAGCTGGGTCGCACCCAACCCGGCATGACCATCGTCTGCGGCGACAGTCATACGGCCACGCACGGTGCGTTCGGCGCACTGGCCTTCGGCATCGGCACCTCCGAAGTGGAGCATGTGCTTGCGTCTCAATGTCTGCTCCAAAGAAAACCGAAGACCTTTGAAGTCCGCGTGAACGGGACGTTATCAAAAGGCGTTTCCGCCAAGGACATCATCCTCGCGTTGATCGCCAAGATCGGCGTCGGCGGCGGAACGGGTCACGTCTTTGAATTCACCGGCAAAGCCATCCGCGGACTGAGCATGGAACAGCGCATGACCGTCTGCAATATGTCCATCGAAGGCGGCGCGCGCGCCGGCATGATCGCCCCCGACGAAGTGACCTTTGAATATCTCAAAGGCCGCGAGTTTGCTCCGCAAGGCGCAGACTGGGACAAAGCCGTTGCCTACTGGAAGACATTGCCCAGCGACGAAGGCGCAGTCTACGACAAGAGCATCACGCTCGACGCCTCTGAAATGGAGCCGATGATCACCTACGGCACCAATCCCGGCATGGGCATGAAGATCACTGATCGAATCCCCGCGGTTGAATCATTTAGCGAGCCTTCGCAAAAAGCCGCCTTTGAAAAAGCATTGAACTACATGGGATTGAAGCCCGGTCAATCTTTGCTCGGCCAAAAAGTGGATGTGGTCTTCATCGGCAGTTGCACCAACTCGCGCATCTCCGATCTGCGCCTCGCCGCCGCCATGTTGAAAGGCCGCAAGGTCTCTACATCCACCCGCGTGATGGTTGTCCCGGGTTCGCAGGATGTCAAGAAGCAAGCCGAACAGGAAGGCTTGGATGTCATCTTCAAAGAAGCCGGCGCCGAATGGCGCGAAGCGGGATGCTCGTCGTGTATCGCAATGAATGCAGATGTAATTCCTGTAGGTCAATATTGCGCCAGCACATCCAACCGAAATTTTGAGGGCAGACAAGGAAAAGGCTCGCGCACGTTCCTTGTAAGCCCAGTCACTGCGGCGGCAATTGCTATTAATGGAGTTGTGACTGACCCACGAGCTGTGTTGGAATAACTACCGATAATCAATGTGCTTGTTGTTCTTTTTGCTGTTGCAGCGAGCACATAACGGCTGAACATTATTAATTGAATCTGTGCCACCCTTGGTCAAAGGAATGACATGGTCGCGAGTTAGCTTAATTTCTGGTTCGCGTTTTCCGCAGCGGAGGCATTTGTAATCATAAAATGCTTTCAGGGATTGCCACTCTTCCTCTGTGTGTGATCCCCCAGACGCAAGCTTTTGGGCACGGCGGCGGTTACTCGCCTCAACTGACTTTTCAGGATGAAGTTTGTAATATTCCAATGAGTATCTGCGACGTTCTTCTGCATGGCACTCGTAGGAATTTCGCCCAATCTCACGGTAGTGTTCCAAGTCCAGTTGGCGACGTTCTCGCGCTTTGGCTTTTATTTTTTCGCTGTGCGTTTCCCAATACTTGCGAGTTGCCTCATCATACTTTTCAGGGTTTGCTTTTTGATGAGCGCGTTTTAATTCTTGATAATGCTCTTTGTTTGCTTCGATGTATTTTTGTTGAGTAGCCCTATATTTATCTATGTTGGCGGCATATTCAGCGCGGCTCTGAGCGTTGGCGCAGTCCCGACAACGGGATTTGTACCCATCGCCAACGGGCATACCAAGTAGCCTACTTGGACGAAATTCACTGAGTGGCTTCCAGCCACAGTCAGGGTTTGCACAGATTTTTCCTGCGATGCCATCCTGATACACAATCGCCATTGTCCACTCCTTGGACGCAAATGTTCGAAAATTGAAAGGCAGTATAAACTAATTTTTTAAGAAGGAAAACCTATGGCTCAATTTACAACACTCACTTCCCGCGTCATGCCCCTGCCTGTCAACGACATTGACACAGACCAGATCATCCCGGCGCAGTTCTTGAAAGTTACCGACAAGAACAACCTCGCCGACGCGCTTTTTTTCAACTGGCGCTATAACGACGACAAATCCATCAAACCCGATTTCATCATCAACAAGCCGGAGTCCAAGGGTTGTCAAATCCTCCTCGCGGGTGACAACTTCGGGTGCGGATCCAGCCGCGAGCACGCTCCGTGGGCGCTGACCAGCTATGGATTCCGCGCCGTCATCAGCACATCCTTCGCCGACATCTTCCGCAACAACTCCTTGAAGAACGGACTCATTCCGATCATCGTGGATGATGCGACGCATAAGATGTTGTTCGACCTTGTCGAAGAAATCCCAAATGTGGAACTCACTGTTGACCTTGCTTCGCAGACGCTTATCTTGCCGAACGGCACTGTGAAATTCCCGATTGACCCGTTCAACAAAACCTGCCTGCTCAACGGTGTGGATGAACTTGGGTACATCCTTGGGTTCGAAAAACAGATCGCGGAGTTTGAAAATAGACCGTAGACCAAAGACGATGGACGGTAAAAGCACGGTCTGCCGTCCACAGTCCACGGTCAGAGAAGAGTAATCATGCAACGAATACAAATCTACGACACCACTCTCCGCGACGGGACGCAATCCGAAGGCTTCACGCTTTCAGCCAATGATAAAGTCCGCGTGGCGCAGCGGCTGGACGCTTTCGGCGTGGCGTTCATCGAAGGCGGCTGGCCGGGTTCCAATCCCAAGGATGTTGAATTCTTCGAGCGCGCCCGCGACATGCAGTGGAAAAACTCACTCATTGCCGCGTTCGGTTCCACCTGTCGTGTCAAAGGCGGACCCGAAGACGACGCCAACATCAAAGCGCTTCTCGATTCGCGCACACCCGTCTGCACCATCTTCGGCAAAACGTGGACACTGCACGTCAAGGAAGTTTTGCAGACCACTAACGAAGACAACCTGCGCATCATCGAAGATTCGGTTGCCTACCTCAAAGCCAACGGCAAGCGCGTGCTGTACGACGCCGAGCATTTTTTCGACGGCTACAAAGCGGATTCGGCGTACGCCATCGAAACCCTGCAAGCCGCCATTCGCGGCGGCGCGGAAATGGTCGTGCTATGCGACACCAACGGCGGATCGCTGCCCTGGGATGTGGAACGCATCATGCGCGAAATAAAACCCATCCTCAATCATCCGATGGGAATCCACGCCCACAACGACGGCGAGTCGGCGGTCATCAACTCGCTGACGGCTGTGCGCGAAGGCGCGACCCAGGTACAGGGAACCATCAACGGCGTCGGCGAACGCTGCGGCAACGTTAACCTGAACTCGGTCATTGCCAACCTCGAACTCAAGATGGGTTATCAATGCCTGCCGCAAGGAAATATTGGCAGGTTGTATGAACTTTCGCATTTTGTCGCAGAAGTTGCCAACATCACCCCCGACGAGCATTTGCCGTTCGTGGGCAAATCGGCATTCGCGCACAAGGGCGGCGTGCATGTTGCCGCCATGCGGCGCAGCACGCAATCGTACCAACACGTTGCGCCCGAGTTGGTGGGCAATAAAATGCGCGTGGTGGTCTCAGACCTTTCGGGGCGCGGCAACCTGCTCAGCAAAGCCGAAGAACACGGACTGGAAGTGGAAGGCACGGAAGTAGTCCCCGTCCTGAACGAGATCAAGGAATTGGAATCGCGCGGATTCTCCTTCGAAGCCGCCGAAGCCTCGGTTGCGATCATGCTGAAACGACAGGAATACGGCTACAAAGCGCCCTTCGAGTTAATCGACTTTTTTGTCAATGTCGAACATCGTGAAGGACGCGGAATCTTCGCCGAGGCAATGGTCAAAGTCCGCGTGCAGGGCGAGGTGCTTCACACCGCCGCCGAGGGCAACGGGCCGGTCAATGCGCTCGACCTTGCCTTGCGAAAGGCGCTTGTCGGGTATTACCCGCAGATCGCAAAATTCTACCTGTCCGATTACAAAGTCCGCATCCTGGATTCGGACCACGGCACGGAAGCCATCACCCGCGTATTGATCGACACGCGTAACGACACCAGCCGCTGGAGCACGGTCGGCGCTGGCACGAACATCATCGAAGCCTCATGGCGCGCCCTGTTCGATTCGGTTGAATACGGATTGATGGTGGCGCATTAATAAATTAGTAATTGGTGATTAGTAATTAGTAATTGGTAAATCAATCACCAATTACTAATTACCAGTTACAAAAAACTGGAGAACATCTTGAAATACCAAATCACCCTCCTCCCCGGCGACGGCATCGGACCAGAAGTGGTCGGCGAAGCCGTGCGCGTGCTGGATTTCATTGCCAGCAAATACAAGCATACTTTCGAATACACAGAACGCCTGATGGGCGGTTGTTCGATCGATAAATACGGTTCATCATTGACCGATGAAACCCTCGCCGATTGCAAATCAGCAGATGCAATTTTGCTCGGCGCGGTGGGCGGACCCAAATGGGATGACCCCGCCGCCAAGGACCGCCCTGAGCGTGGGCTGCTTGCTCTGCGAAAAGGACTCGGCGTCTTTGCAAATTTGCGCCCCGTCAAAGTACACCCTGC
This sequence comes from Herpetosiphon sp., assembly GCA_020717985.1. Taxonomy (GTDB): domain Bacteria; phylum Chloroflexota; class Anaerolineae; order Anaerolineales; family Villigracilaceae; genus Villigracilis. Next base: position 19,225 of record DYDH01000082.1, read on the forward strand.
GCTGATGGAATGGTCGCCGCTCAAGCCTGAAAAATTGCAGGGCGTGGATATTCTCGTCGTGCGCGAACTGACCGGCGGTCTCTACTTCGGTTGGCCCAAGGGACGCGACATCAAAGACGGCCGTGAGCGCGCCGTGGATACGTTGGAATATTACGATTACGAAATCCGCCGCGTGATGGAACTGGCTTTCACCTTGGCAAAAGGCCGCAAGAAAAAAGTCACCTCAGTGGATAAAGCCAACGTGCTCGAATCATCCCGACTGTGGCGGCAGATAGCGACCAAAGTTGGCGCGGAAAACAAGGATGTGGAACTCGATCACATGCTGGTGGATACCGCTTCGATGAAGCTGATCACTGGTCCCGCGTGGATGGATGTGGTGGTGACCGAAAACATGTTCGGCGACATCCTGAC
>DYDH01000083.1:0-16381 GCA_020717985.1 Herpetosiphon sp.
CCGACTTTTATGTACTGAGCAAGGGATTTATCCCGATGCGTTACGAAGCCCCAAAAAGCGCAATTTGCGTCCGTATCCGGTATATTCTTTTAGCCACTCTCTTGATGCGGAACCAAGATTTGGCATTCGATACTCGCTGCACATTACCCTGCACGCAAATCAAACTTGGGAATTATTTTTATGAACAAAACTCTCGCCGCCCTCGGACTTCTCATCACTCTGCTCGCCGCCATATTCCTGCTGATGGATGTGATTCCGTTTGGAGTCGCTGCGGCGATTGCTGTATTGGGCATCGGTCTGGTTGCTGTCGTGCGGAGAAAGAATACACAACCAGAGTCCAGACCAGCGCAGCAGACTGTCGAGATCGTTTACTCATCAGATCGTCAATTGCGGGCGGTCATCAAACAGCGCGGCGATGGAAAATATCAAGTGGAAGTATGGAAACTTGTCAGCGATTACTCACAGGATTTTGGTCCCGGCTCCCAGTGGGCGCGTCAACCCGCCGGGTCAATAACCGATACCCTGTCCGATGCAATGGACATTGCCACAAGTCATGTCCGCGGCGGAGATGAAATAACCCTGGATTGAAAAGCTCCGCTGAGAATTCGCCCTGCACTAGTATTATCCACAGTACGTAGTACAATGAAATCTGGTCGTGAGAAGGTAAATTGCCTATATCGGGGGATTTGGATCATCGTTTGTAAGCAACACCAAGATACCTTTCAAGAATCCATATCGAAAAAGCGCGCCTTGAAGAGGTGCGTTAAACCATTTAAGTGATAAGAGGAAAACATCGTGAACAAAACGATATTCGAAGAAAAATGGTCCATGATCCGCAGTTTGATCACTGCCAAGTGGAGCCTGATGGTTGAGTACGATCTGAACAAAGTGGACAAGGCAGAGGTGAAGTTCGATAAATTCGTCACCATGCTTCAAGTCAAGTATGGCTATACCCGCCAGGAAGCCAGAGACAAAATTGGCGTCCTCTGGGCGGAATACGAAGCCAGTCACAGAAGTAACGCATAACGACACAAGGAGCAATACAAATTGGACACAACAACAGTCAAGACCAAACTCAAGCGCCCATCCAAAGGGGTGGCCAAACATAACCGCCTGGTAAAACAGGAAGCCCGCAGGACCAGCATCCCGGGGACCGAAGTGGTAAAGAAAAAGAAACGCATCGTAAAAGCCGCAATTTAATGAAGGAAATCGAAAATCGGAACATTGTGTTCCGATTTTCGATTTAACCGATGGTACGCACCATCCCGCCGCGTTTTCACCTTTCCGCAAAACACCGCACTGGCGTGTTCATGTTAATGTGGTAATGGGTCAATATAAGTGACGCATTACCAGTAGTGGTGACTTTAGTCGCTTTTGTACCGTAAAAACACGACTGAAGTCGTTACTACACAAATCCATCAATTATTCGGCGCCACTACCGTTAAAGTTTCCTCGGCTTTACAAAAGTTGCACTTGCGCTAAAAAACCGTATAATTAAATTGGTATGGACAACGGAGGAATGAAAACTGTCGAATAAAGATGGAGGATCAATGATGAAAAATATCGGATTGTGGATCGATCATAAAAAAGCGATAATCGTGATCCAAAGTGAACAAGGGGAGGACATCCAAAAAATCGAATCGGAGGTGGGAAGACATGTTCCATATCGGGGAGCGCCCCATCCAAGGTCTCCTTACAGCGCCCAGTATCAACAGGGAGACGATCAACTGGATAATAAATTCAACGAACAACTAAACAAATTTTACGACAAGGTCATTGCCTGTCTACGCGCGGCGGAGGCGGTGTTGATCTTTGGCCCCGGCGAAGCAAAGGGTGAACTTGAAAAACGGATCGCCCATGAAAAGGTCAAGGTGCAGATCGTTGGGATCGAAACAACAGATAAAATGACCGACCGCCAGATCTTGACCAAGGTACGGAATTATTTTTAAAGGGAAAAACTGATTTACAAAACTTAATGACTTACCTTACGAAAAACGTCCCGAAGGTTTTCGTAATTTAGGCTTGCTTTCCGTTCAAGCCTTCGGGACGGTGTGTAACATCAGTTAATGATGCCTTTGGCGCAGGATCAATAACGACAAACCTTGAATGAGCAGCGCGGTTAGGATCGCGGCTCCAAACGCGGCGGCTAAATTGACCTGCTCGATCAACAGACTCAGCGCGATAAAAAAGCCTGTGAATGCGAACATGCCATAGAGCAATCCCCGTAAAACATGCGCCGCGGCGGCTGGACCCTGGTCACGGTGGGCAAAAATGGTCAGGATGGTGACGTACAATGGAATCGTCGTCAGCAGACCCGTCAGGCGCGAACCGATCAATGGGGCGATCCCTGTCAACAGCAGGATAAAACTTGTCCCGATCAAAATGCGGACGGGAATATCCCATGCGCCCGGCTTCTTTTCACTTTCCTTTTCGACCACATCCTTCGGCATGAGCCACAGTCCGATGACAAGCGCCGCGCAGAGCAATCCGAAAATAGGCAAAAGGGGAAACGTAAAATTTTGGAGCAGCGCCGTGCTGATCGAAAATACAAGCAGGCTGCCTGCAATGGCAATCTGCCAGCGGAATTTAACAGCCATCCATGAGTAAGTGAGAGCATACGCCACGAGCGAGAGTCCGCCGCTTAAGACGCCCAAAGCGGCATTTGCCGCGAAGGCTTTCTCGTGGCTGAGAGCGACGAAGAAAATCACCGGGCCGGAAGTGAGCGGCATACCCACGATCCATCCACTGACAGCGGGACCCCACTTCCGTCCAGCCAGACTGGCAGAACCAATAATGAGGGGAGCGAGAATTAATTTTAGAACAAGTATGTTCATTGTTACCTGATATTACGCACCGTCCCGCAGGTTTATACTGCGAACAGAGGTGACTCACGAAAACCTGCGGGACGTTTCACGTAAGGTGAGTTAGTTACACATCCAATAGATGGTCATGAGTATTGAAAAATCTGCGATCATGTGACCCAGCACAGCAGACAGTAAACCGCCATCTTCGCGTGTGAATTGCCGCCAAAGCCAGCCAGCGGAAGTGAGGATGATAACAGCAAATAGAATCGACAACGGATGCGTCCTCCCCCACAAGACCAAAGAATGATAGCCCGCATAAACGACATCAATAATATGCAATTTTTTTGTGCCGCTCCCAAAAACTCCGCGCCAAAAATATTCCTCGACAAATGGGTTGACCAGCGAAAAATATGCGATGAACGCAAACCACGCAGATGAGTTCAGTCCAATGGATCGAAGCTGCGCGGGCAGTCCATGCACAATACCAAACACATTCCAGAGAAAGTACAAGCCAATTCCGCTGGTACTGCAAAAAAGAACGCTGATCAAAATCCACTTTGGAGATTTACTTTTGAAAAGAATATTAATTGGGACGTTGGGACGCACAACCGCAAGCGCAGACAAAATTGAAAGATGAAACCCGATCAATGTAAGCCATGCGCTTTTGAAGAAAAACAATCCCGCCCACACAGCGAGATAGGGAAGGATGGGGGTGAGATATTTTTTGTTCATGAAATTTATCGGGCAGGGAATGCGTCGCACCAAACGGGTAAAGGCATCTCCTAACAGACAGAATCCACTTGATTGGATTGCCTGGTCGAGACAGGCGCGACGCAATCAATCGCGCCTACTTTATTTCCGTGATAATCGCGCGCTTTGCGCCTGCGGATATTAACGCGCCCGCAACAGACTCTGCTTTGGCTTGATCGACCAATGCGATCATATTGCCGCCCCGTCCGCTGCCGCTCAGTTTTGCGCCCAGTGCGCCAGCATTGCGCGCGGCGCTCACTAACTTATCCAACTCAGGTGATGAAATGGTCATCTCTTGTAACAGGGAATGATTATGATCCATAAAATCGCCAAGCAATTCGGGCTTTCCGCTTTCAATGGAACGGCGCGCAATTAAAGAGATTTGCGCGATCTCATTGAAAATACTTTCAAAATAATTTGTGTTTCTTAACCACAGACGGCGCAGGTCGCCAACGGATTCTTTTGTAGGTGCCGGGATGCCCGTGTCACCGATGACAATGGTGAACGGCTTGCCCACATTGAACGTTTCCATCGGGCGGCCTTTGGTGAAATATACAGGTTTTGCGTACGTGATGACGGTATTGTCAATCCCCGATGGCGTTCCATGGTGAAGTTTTTCGATCTCATAAACAAGATCGTTGATCTGTTCATCGGTCAGCGGATGCGATAGATGCAATGCGAGTGCGCGGATCAATGCGACGGAAACCGCCGCGCCCGAGCCGAGTCCCGCCGCGACGGGGATGGTCGAATCTATGGAAATATCCAACGCGGGGAGGGACGAAATTTTCAGGGTGGAAAAAAGATTGAGAATAACCGAACCAACTGGATGGTCGGCAGGAAGCGAATTAAGCTCGGCGTGCAGGTCAATGCCCTGGGAGTGAATCCAAATCCCTTTGCGGGGCGAATCCAAAACTTCGACATCCACATGAACTTGTGTGACGGGGACAGCGAGCGCGGGGCGGCTGTACACCACCGCATGTTCGCCAAAGAGTATGATCTTGCCGGGCGCGGATGCTTTCACAAGAGATAGAAGATCACCAATACAGATAACGCCCAAAGGATCATTGCCACTTGAAACGGGCGGTCGGATAATAAAATTTCCTCGGGAGCGCCGCCCGCATGTTTGACCTCAATAAGATACAGATAGCGGAAGATGGTATAGACCACAAATGGAATGGTCAACATCATGCTGTGGTTTGCCGGCACATTGGGCGCGGAGAATGTATAAAGCGAATAGGCAACAATGGTTGTGCCTGAAACGATCATGATGTATTGGTCGAGAAGAGGAAGGGTATAGCCATCCAATACTTTGCGGTGCGAGCCCGCACCTTGCGCAAGCAACGCAAGTTCGGCGCGGCGTTTTCCAAAGCCAAGGAAAAGGGAAAGCAGGGTCATCACCACATATAACCAGGGGGAAAATCTTTCCACGTTGATGAGCGTAACGCCGGCGCCCACGCGCAGGACAAAGCCCGTTGAAATAACAAGCACGTCGATAATGGGGATGTGCTTAAGCCATTTTGAATAAGCCATGTTGATCAGAAAATATAAACCGATCACATAGGCGAAAGACGGCGCAAGCAAATAACCGGACCCAAGTGTGATGACCGCCAATAAAATGCCGGAAATCCATGCGGCAGGCAAGGATAGTTTCCCCGATGCGATCGGGCGGTTCTTCTTTTGAGGATGTTGACGGTCTGCCTCGACGTCGGCAATATCATTGAAAATATAGACACTGGATGAAATAAGACAGAACAAGGCGAATCCGGCCAGTGTTCGCAGGAAGGAATCGACTACGAGCAATTGTTTGTCGAACACGATTGCGGCAAAAATGAATACGTTTTTGGTCATCCATTGCCGCGGGCGCATGGTTTTGATTAAGGCGGTTAGCATCTCTCTATTTTACCTGATACAATAATTTCATGCCGAAAATTCGTTTGGATGTTTTGCTGATGGAACGCGGACTTGCCGAGTCGCGCGCGAAAGCTCAAGCCCTGATTATGGCGGGACAGGTGCGGGTGAACGATCAGGTGGCGCTCAAGCCTGCCACTGCAATTGATCCAAAGTCCACGCTGACGGTTGATCACGGCCCGCGCTTTGTCTCACGCGGCGGCGAAAAACTGGATGCGGCGCTGGAGGCTTTTGCCATTGACCTCAAAGGTCTGGTGTGCGCCGACGTGGGTGCATCCACCGGCGGCTTCACCGACTGCATGTTACAGCGCGGCGCGGAGAAAGTGTACGCAATTGATGTAGGCAAAGGTATTCTGCATTGGAAGTTAAGAAACTATGCGCGCGTCATTGTCATGGAGGAGACCAATGCGCGCCATGTCGAGTCATTGCCTGAGAAGGTTTCGTTCGTCACGGTTGACGCTTCCTTTATTTCATTGAAGATATTATTGCCTGTCGCAAAGAATTGGCTGACTGAAGATGCCAAACTACTGTGTTTGATCAAACCCCAGTTCGAAGCGGGCAAAAAGGATGTCGCGCGCGGCGATGGCGTGATCCGTGACCCTGAAATTCATAAGCAGGTTTTACTGGATATACTTTCATTTGCAAAACAGCAGGGCTTTGGTCTGCTTGGATTGATCAAGTCACCCCTGTTGGGTCCAAAAGGAAACGCAGAGTTTTTAGTCTGGCTTGATTTGATCCCCAAAGAAGTGGCTGTTGAAGATTTTGTAAATCATGTAATGAAAGAGGAGATTGCTTCGGACGGGAAAGCGCCGTCCTCGCAAAACATAATCCCATGAATTGCCCAAAATGCAACGCTGATCTGGTGAAAAAATATTATAAAGGCATGATCGAAGTGGACTCATGCCCCAACTGCCGCGGCATGTGGCTGGATTTCAACGAGCTGGATAAACTGGAAGATGTTGTTTTCGACGATGACACGCACAAGGGTTCACTGGTGCATTTCCAATCGAACACAAATTTTCCCTGCCCGCAATGCGGCTCTGGTCTGGAGGAATTTCAATATCGTTTATACGACCTGAAACTGGATTATTGCGCCGAAAACAGTCATGGCTTCTGGCTGGATGCGGGAGAGGATGAACGCGTGATGACATTCATGCGCCAGCGCGCGGCGGATATTCAACGCAAAGTGGATGCTGAAACTACGTGGAAGCAGACCCTAAAAGAGATGCACTTATTTTTAGTAAAGAAAAAAAAGTAGGACATGCTGAAGCATGTCCTACTTGCAATATTCCTGTTGATAAGTAGTCAATCGAAAGTATTTGGGTGTATTTCAAATGAGTTGAAGGAAAGAACGTCCCGAAGGTTTTCTTGAGAAAATTTGTCCATTTTGGCCAACCTTCGGGACGGTTTCAACTGAAATGAAACACACCCAAAGTATTTAGACACACCTTTGGCTTTTCGGGGGCTTAGCTCCCGAAAGAGCAGGAACATGTCCTACTCGTAATATTCCTGTTGATAGAGGGAAGGGAAGTGCGACTCCACCAGAATATCATCAATCGTCATATTTCCCCGGCGCTTTTCCGCGGGGTGATAATGGACATGCACCCGCCTTACTTGTGGAATTTCACGGATGAGTGTTTCCTCCACACAGTTGGAAATATCGTCGCCTTCGCGCACGCTCAAAGCGCCGTCAATGCCAATCGTCAGATTGATCACAATGTGAGGTCCGAAACGGTGCGCCTGTAATTCCTCCAACTGTTGTACACCTTGCACATCCTTCAATAAAGTTGCGATGCGTTCCGCAAGGTCGCGGGCGGGCACAACGCCCATCAAATCAGCGGATGACTCCCGCAGGACAAAGATGCCTGTGCGCATGATCAAAAATGCCACGAATGCGCCCGCCAAAGGGTCAACCCAGGGCAATCCACGTTGACCGAGAAAGATGCCAATGGACGCCGCAGAAGCAGAGAACAAGTCGTTGCGATGATCGTATGCAAGGGCGTCCACAACGGGGCTTTGAGTCTCACGCCCTAAATTGCGAATATACCAGGTGAGGAAAATTTTTATCGCAACAGTTCCAAGCGCAACCCACAGCGCAAATGGGTGAGAACCATTGGAATTGTCCAAACCATCCACCATGTCCCAGATTTTACCCACCGCATCCCAAAAAACGGCAACCGCCGTGACGACAATAAATGAACCGATCACCACTGAGGCAATACTTTCCATTTGACGATGCCCGTACGGATGCTCGCTATCTGCAGGTTTATTTGCAAGGCGCACAAAGATACTCGCCGCGATGTAGTATGCCACATCAGAAGTTGAGTTGATCCCTTCCGCCAGCAAGGCAGGACTGTATCCCAGGATGCCAAAAACAGTCTTAATAACAGCAAGCAGAATATTTATCCCCAGCCCAAGATTAATGGCTAACAAGCTCTTACGGTCACGGTCATTAATCATAAATTGATTGTATTGTTTTTTTATTCCCCGGCACATGGATAAAAGTCACGAATTCATCCCTTGTGTGACATGTTCCCCGCCTGTTTTCCAATCTGTCACAAGCGCCAGCGCTCCAATGAACCATATCGGCACCCACCAGAAAAAATGGTTGTGACTGACCTCCTCCATTTGCACCAGCGTCATCCCATACCAGGCAATGCCATATATGATGATCAGGAAAATTTTTTGATTCCAACCGGCCTTTACAAAGGTTAGTATCAAAAGCGGGAACAATACTACAAAATCCCAGCTCCCGATATACGGGGAAACAAGCGGGGCGAGAGCCAGACTCCAATACATTGCATCGCGTTGCGGAAATTTTGTCCATAGATTAAAACCAAGCGCAACGACTAGCAGGACAACCAATCCCCAGGCCAGATATCCCCATGCGCCAATATATCTCGGAAAAAGAACGAACAGGGATGGATAGTACCAAAACGGATTATGGGTCATGCTTTTAATGGCATCGGGAATCCAGTTTGGATATGCAATAAAAAGGGGGGCGCACAGTACCAGTACAAAAAAAATCACCGTTCCCAAAAACGACACCAGCGCCTTAATTCCACCATGAGCATAATAACGGCAACTTATTCCGAGGACAACCAGACTCGCCAGGTGCGGTTTTGAACATGCCAATGCGATAAAGAAAGCCACCGGCCATTGCTGCTCATTACCCAGAAAATAACCGGCAAAGATAATACACAAGGTGATGGTAATTGAGATCTGCCCAAGATTAAAGTGATTGAGCGTAAGCGGAAAAAAGAAACAAAGCAGCGCGGTCAACACCGTGTTATACAAAGACCGATCATTCTCCTGTGCCATATAAACGATTACACATAATTCAATAATATTGAAAATGAACCAAACCTGGAGCGCTGCGTTTTCAGAAAGCCACCCAAGCGGAAAAAACAAACCAATTGCCATTGGAAGCCAGGCAGCAGGCAAAACCGGATTAAGACTGGACGTGTCATACGGACTTCTCCCCCGCACCAATAAATATGCGGGACCCCAAAGCTCATTATAAAAATCCATGCGCGGCATCATCAACTTCCAGAAAAAATAAGCGATGAAAGACGCGATCAAGCCAAGAGCGAATATGGATGAGTATTTATGAAAGGCGGTTAATTGAGCCCGGTTTAATTTTTGGTTCCCAAGTTTAAACATGGCACGAATCATACTCCACTTTAAATCAAAAAATCCCCCTTCTGGTTGAAAGGGGATTTTTTGATCATTTTTTTACACCCTGCTTCGCATCATCTCAAAAAGGAGGTGGAAACGTCCCGAAGGTTTCTGTAGACTGGGGCAATTTTTCGCAAAACCTTCGGGACGATGCATATACTTTTCTTACGCCCTGCTTCTGCGCAAAAAGAATTTCGTGATCTCTTCCGCCACGGCAGGCATGAGCGCCAGTCCAAGCACTACGCCCCATTCACGACCCGTCAGAAAATGCGTATTGAAGATCGGTTGCAGGAGCGGCACGGCACACACGAGCAACAGCAATGCAATGGAAAAGCCCACCGCGTATTGCATATATTTATTCGAGAAAATACCGATCGAAAACAGCGAAGCGCGCTCCGAACGGACAGTATAAGCGCGGAATAGTTCAGCAAGCGATAACGTAACGAAAGCCATCGTCTCCGCAGACTGGACATCAATGCCACGCCAATCATGCGCAAGAACAAATGACAACATGTTTGCTCCCGACGGGATGATTGATCCTGCTTCGAGATGCCATGCCAACCCCATCACAAACGCACCCAGGACTGCACCGGTTTGTACAATGGTCTGAATGACAATACCCAATCCCATTGAGCGATTGACGATCGGCTCGGATTTGGCGCGCGGCTTTTGATCCATGATATCGGGATCGCCCTTTTCCATGGCAAGCGCCAGCGCGGGCGCGCCATCTGTGATGAGATTGAGCCACAAGAGTTGAATAGCTGTTAATGGAGCAGGCAGTCCTGCCAATGTAGCGAGGAAGATGATCATGATCTCCGCCACGTTGGAGGAAAGCAGGAAGAAGACAAACTTGCGGATATTACTATATATGACGCGTCCCTGCTCCACAGCCGCGACGATGCTCGCATAGTTATCATCCGTGAGAACCATGTCGGCGGTTTCTTTGGCTACGTCTGTGCCGGTGATGCCCATCGCCACGCCGATGTCGGCGCGTTTGATGGCTGGCGCATCGTTTACGCCGTCGCCTGTCATCGCCACAATTTCTTCATTGGCTTGCAGCGCATCCACGATACGCATTTTATGTTCGGGAGAAACGCGGGCAAACACATCTGTATCTTCGATGATGCCTTTGAGTTGCGCGTCGTCAAGTTGATCGAGTTGCGCGCCTGTCATCACTTTCTTTCCAGGGCGCAGGAGTCCAATCGCTTCAGCAATGGCTTTGGCGGTATTTGGGAAGTCGCCTGTGATCATCACCGTGCGGATGCCCGCGTGGCGCGCATGTGCCAGTGCAGGTTTCACTTCGGTACGCGGCGGGTCTATCATGCCGGTCAAACCAACAAAGACAAGGTCTTTCTCCAACTCCTCGGCTTTTATCATTTCGGGGTTATCAGGGACATCCTTTTCCAAACGATAAGCAAGCCCGATCACGCGCAGTGCGTCCCTGGTCATTGAATCGTTGGCAGCGAGAATACCTTCCCTTATTTCCCTGGTCATCGGCCGGGGTTTGTCATCCATGCCTTGATATTGCGTACAAAGATCAAGCACAATATCAGGCGCACCTTTGACGGCGATCACATCCCAACCCTTGTGCTTCTCGTCGGAAAATGGAGAAAGGTCGTGCGGTTGCGGGTCATGCACATCATGGATGGTAATCATGCGCTTGCGTTCCGAATCGAACGGCACTTCATTTTCGCGCGGATAGGCTTCGTCAATTTCGACATGAATTGCCCCAGCCTTGGCGGCAGCCACCAGCAGTGAACCCTCTGTCGGGTCGCCGACGATGCGGTACGTTTGCTGTGATTCGTTTTCGCCTGTTGTTTCAATCGTGGCGTCGTTATTGATCAAACCAAGCCAGAGTGTGGAAAGGATCGCGGGGTATTTGGTCACATCCACTTTTACGCCGTCAATTTGAAATTCTCCATTGGGCGCATAGCCTGTCCCTGTCACATTGATGAATTGATTATCTGCCCACACACGGGTGACTGTCATTTCGTTTTGGGTCAGTGTGCCGGTTTTATCCGAACAAATTACAGTTGCCGAGCCAAGCGTCTCAACCGAGGATAATTTACGGATGAGCGCGTGGCGCTGGATCATCTCGCGCATTCCGAGCGCAAGCGAAATCGTCACAACGGCAGGCAATCCTTCCGGAACAGCGGCAATCGCAAGGCTGATCGCAATGATAAATACTTCAGTAATTTGTTCTGCGAATTCCTTGAAATATCCCAACGGACTTGTAAACAACTCATTGATATTCGTTTGGTTGATGAGTGCGACAATGAAAACAACCGCGACCAAAATCAACGAACCAATACTTAGCGATCTACCAAGCTGATCAAGCCTTCGTTGCAAAGGCGTTTCTTCGGTGTCCACACTTTGCAGCATCGTGGCGATCAGTCCCAGTTGGGTATGCATGCCTGTGCTGGTCACCACACCGCGCCCACGTCCATAATTGACAAGCGTGCCCATAAAGGCGGTATTTTTCCTGTCGCCAAGCGGGACATTTTTCTCAAGCACAGTCGCCGCATTTTTCTGAACAGGAAGCGATTCGCCGGTGAGCGAGGCTTCTTCCACACGTAAATTTACAGCTTCAAGCAAACGCAGGTCTGCGGGAATAAAATTCCCCGCTTCAAGAAAAACAATATCACCAGGCACAAGGTTGTACGCAGGCACGGAACGACGCACACCATCGCGCAGCACTTGCGCATCAGGCGCGGCAAGTTTTTTGAGCGCCGCCAAAGCCTGCTCTGCCCGCTGCTCCTGTACGATGCCCAGCACCGAGTTCAACACAACAATAGCCATGATCGCGGCGGCTTCCACATAGTCGCCGAGCAAAGCTGAAATTACAGAAGCCACGATCAACAGGATCACAACAAAGTTATTCAACTGCGCCCATAACAAAGCCAGGAATCCCGGGCGCGGTGCTTCTTTTAATTGGTTCGGACCATAACTCTGCAAACGCTTTTCAACTTCTTCGGAAGATAACCCATCATGCCGCACCTCAAGGTGATTCAAGACATCTTCGGCTTTTAATGCGTGCCATTCCTGCTCTTTCGCTTCTTCGTTTGCCATTCAAAATCTCCTGATTATGGAATTTTATAATCCAGCCTCTTCTTCGTTTCCCTGAAAAAATTAAAACGAGACCACCACAGCCTCCGTGATGGTCTCGCCAACGTCGTAAAACGCACAAGTTGCCGATGGCACGCATAGCGTTCCAATGGGATGACGACAACTGTCCTGCGGGGAAGCAGGCGGCTACTCCCCAAACACTTTGTAGTGTATCCACATGCGAATGGATTGTCAAGCAATGCGCCAACAACATTTTTTTTGGATGAAGTACAATTCAGTCCATGACCAAAACCAAATCACCCCTCATTTATTTTTCAATTACAGTCATTGCAATTGCCCTGCTGACTCTCTTCGGTCCGGAAGAAAAATCATTGGGATCGAATGTACGGATCGTGTACCTGCATGGAGCCTGGGTCCTGGCCGCGGAAGTCGCCTTCATCGCCGCCGCCATTGCCGGACTTTTGGGGCTGGTTCTGCGACGTGAAATTTTCCACACCTGGAGCGCCGCGCTCGGACGCACAGGTATTACCTTCTGGCTGACCTATCTACCGCTTTCACTCTTAGCCATGCAAACCAACTGGAATGGATTATTTCTTGCCGAACCGCGTTTCCGCCTCGCCATCATCTTTGCGGTAACCGGTGTTTTACTCCAACTGGGTTTATGGCTTTTCAATATTTCCCGGCTCACCTCTTTTGCAAACATTCTTTACATCATTACCTTGCGCGTGGTTTTTGCAACGGCTCAAAATGTAATGCACCCGCCTCCATCCCCCATCTTTAATTCAGGCTTGTGGAATGTCATTATCTTCTTTGTTGGTCTGAATCTGCTTGCATGGGTCGCCGCATACTTTTTGACACGCATTTTCCTGTCCCTGAAAACAAGCGAATAAAACATCTTGCGCATCCGCTTTCAACTCATCACTTTCATGCTCCTACGCACCATCCTGAATACAGCCCACAGGATGGTGTATCCATTTCTGCCCATCTTTGCGCGCGGACTCGGCGTGGATATTTCCGCCATGTCCCTGCTGATGACGGTTCGCTCTCTCGTTGGCACAACCAGCCCGATCTTCGCCCCTGTCGCAGATCGGCGCGGACGTAAATTTGGCATGTTGCTCGGCATCTCCATTTTTATTCTCGGCATGAGCATTGTCGCAATTTATCCATCCTTTTGGACTCTTGCCATCGCGCTCATCCTGGCTGTGCTTGGCAAATACATGTTCGACCCATCCATGCAAGCCTATTTCGGTGACCGAATCCCTTATGCACAGCGCGGCACAGCATTGGCCGTTACAGAGGTCGCATGGTCAATGGCATTTATTGTCGGCGTACCTGTGATGGGTTTCCTGATTGCAAAGTTCGGCTGGTCGGCGCCTTTCCCTTTGCTGAGCCTGCTTGGGATTTTTATGCTCTTTGTGGTCTGGCGCATCATCCCGCGCGAAGACCCTCACCACAAATTGACCAACAACTCGCGCGACGGCTACCGCGCAGTTTTCACCTCCGTCCCCGCGTTGGCCGGGATATCCATTGCCATGTGGGCCAGCGCAGGCAATGAACTGGTCAACGTGATCTTCGGCGTCTGGCTGGAGGATTCGTTTGGACTAAAAATCGCCGCCCTCGCAGGAGCCTCCGCAGTGATCGGCATCTCGGAATTAAGCGGAGAAGGATTGGTCGCTCTCACCACAGACAAACTCGGCAAGCCGCTCGCGCTGGGGATTGGTCTGGTCGGCAATGCCCTAGCCTCGATCCTGCTCCCTTTTATTGGCCAAACCCAGGTCGGGGCGCTGATCGGACTGTTCCTCTTCTACATCACCTTTGAATATGTTCTCGTCAGCCACATCCCATTGATGACCGAACTCGTCCCCTCGGCGCGCGCCACCATGTTATCGATAAACGTCACAGGTCATTCAATTGGACGCGCCCTTGGCGCATTTTTGGCCGCCATCATTTATCAACGATTTGGATTTTTGTTCGTAGCGCTTTTGGCGGTGGTATTCAACATAGCCGGAATGCTGGCACTGGTAACCATGTGGCGAAAAACAACAAAGTGACTGTCACCTGTATAAGGATCATCCATGACAAAACCACCGGAACAAATCGAAACCGAAAGACTTCTCTTGCGCAAACCGCGCATGGATGATGCCCCCGCAGTTTTCGACGGCTGGGCGAAACATCCCGAAGTGACGCGCTTCCTCACATGGCATCCGCATGAAAATATCGAACAGACCGAAGCACTGATGAAAAGGTCAATTGACGGCTGGGACGGGAACACAAATTTTCGCTACCTGCTCGAGATCAAAGAGAGCGGAATTCTGGCCGGCATGATCGAACTACGGCTGGAACACGAACCCTTCAAGGTCAGTTTTGGGTACACAGGCGCGTACGCTCAATGGAACAAAGGCTACATGACCGAAGCCTCGCGCGCCTGCATTCAGTGGGCTTTTCAACAGCCTGCCGTTTACCGCGTTTATGCCACAGTGGATGTGGAAAATATTCCCTCGCAGCGCGTTCTGGAAAAAGCCGGAATGCAGCGCGAAGGACTTTTACGCCGGGAAAGCAGCCACCCAAACATCAGCCCCGAACCGCGCGACTGCTACATCTACGCAATCGTAAAATAACCCCCAACTCGCTGACTCGCCGAGGTACCCATGCCCCTTCCCGATAATCTCAAATCAAAATGGTGGATCGAAATGGCAGCCCTTGCTTTAATTTCAGGGCTGATCTATCTGGCAAGCATCAACCACTTCTCCTACTACCGTGACGATTGGTATTACGCCTACGACGGCTATATTGCGGGTCCCTCCATTTTCAAAATCATGTTCAGTTCCGACCGCCCCGCGCGCGGAATTTTCTTTGGCATTTATTATTTATTGTTCGGCCCGCAGCCTTTGCCCTATCACATCGGCGCATACCTCTGGCGGTTGTTCGCGGCTTACAGCGCACTGTGGCTGTTCCACATAGTATGGCCGCGCCAGCGCGTTGCAAATTTTTCGATGGCTCTGCTTTTTGTCACCTACCCGGGCTTCCTTTGGTGGCCGCAGGGAATCGAATACCAGCCCATGATCGCCAGCCTTTGCCTGCACACACTCTCGATTGCGATGACGCTTGCCGCGATCCAGTCAACACAAAAGACCGCGCAAATATTTCTTTGGACAGGCTCGATCCTCAGCGGGCTAACCGCCATCGCATTGGTTGATTACGCCATCGGCATGGAAGCCTTCAGAATATTTTGCATCTTCCTGATCCTGCCCCGCGAACAAACCTTCATCCGCAAGATAGTTCAAACAATCCGCGCCGCGCTCATTCCGCTGACCATTCCCGCGCTCTTCATGCTCTGGAAAATCTTCATCTTCAAAGGCGACAGAAAAGCAACCGATATCAGTTTCCAGATCAGCGACCTGCTGCACGCGCCGATGCAAACCGCTTTATTATGGGGCAAGAATCTTTTCACCAGCTTCTTGAACGTGTCCGCGCTGGCATGGTGGATACCGCTCAAACAACACTATTCCTTTCTCCAGCAGAATGAACTGTGGATCGGATTGATCATCGCGACGATTTCCATAGCCCTGACCGTGATCGCCGCCCGCCTCCTCGCCGACCCTCAGCCTGATTCGTCCACCCCAAAAATTTCCAACGCCGATAATTTTCCCATCACCGCTGTCTGCCTTGGACTCGCAGGCGTGGTCTTTGGCTTGCTGCCTGTGATCATGGCAAATCGCTTTGTCATTTTCAAGGCCTATTCGCATTACGCCCTGCCCGCATCTCTTGCCGCGGTTATTCTGGTCGTCGGGCTGATCAATTTTCTGGCTTCCAAAAAACTTCAATTGATCCTCATCGCCTTGCTGATCGGCATCGCCGCCCTCACCCACCGCGGACTCGCCGCAAAAGCAACCAGCGAACAGGCAGCCGTCCGCAATTTTTGGTGGCAGGTGTACTGGCGAACTCCCAAAATTCAGGAAGGCTCAACCATCGCCGCCATCTATCCAAACATCGACTACGGCGAAGACACCGACATCGTTTGGGGACCTGCAAACTTTTTATATTATCCGCAGCAGCAATCGGGGATCGAACTGGTCAAATACAAACTGAGCGCCACCCGACTCGATGAAGAAGGCATTCAAAATATCATCGGCGAGACCGAAAAGGTCAGCAAACCATACCGCAGTCACTTCATG
>DYDH01000083.1:16393-19571 GCA_020717985.1 Herpetosiphon sp.
CGCAAAGTATTGGTCATGAGTCAGCCATCCGCGGCATCCTGCGTCCACGTTATTGATTCGCGCTGGATCGAACGGTCACAGTACGACACAGAAGAGACTGCTCAATTATTCCCTCATTCAAAGATCGAATTCGCGCTCACCCAAAACGAAGCTTCATCAACTCCGCTGGATTTTGCCTTCGGCGCAGACCCCCCTCATGATTGGTGCTTTTATTATCAAAAAGCCGAACTCGCCCGCCAACAAGGTGACTGGGAAGCCGTCGCCGCAGTGGCAGATAAAGCCGCAAACCTCGCCCCTACCGACCCCATCGAGTGGACGCCTTTCATTCAAGCCTATGCAGTTCTTGGTCAAACTGAAAAAGTAAAATCCCTCGCCGCCCAATTCAAAGATGACTCATTCCACAATCAACAACTCTGCAAAAATCTCAAACAATTGAATGAAAATGGCTATCCACTAAAGCCTGAAATGCAAAGCACGGTAGACAGCCTGTTCTGCAAGTGACAATAAATTCGCGCACAATACCGCTCAGTCATTATAAAAAATGCAAGACGGCATAAATGTCGCCTTGCATTTACACCTTTGAAAAGTCACGATCAAATCCCTTGCGTCCTTCTTCAACCCAGCAGTTAACATCTTCAAAAGTGGCCAATTCAGGGTGATCCTCTTCCTTCCAAGCGCCATAGGCATTCTTGATCGCTTCACGCAATTTCAAACGACGCAATTCACGCGCCAAAACCTCCTCCACAAAACGGGTTCGTTTACGGGCCGGAACGGCATGACGCAAGTCATCCATCAGTGATTTTGCGATGTATAAATTCATTCTTTCTTTTACAGCTCGCATAAAACACTCTCCTATAGCATTGTTGTTGCACACCATAATCACATTTTACGCTAAAACCGTTCTCCCCGCAGCGGACTCAAACCAAATGCCGCTATATTTCCGCTGACCAACTCCGTTGCCGCCTGATCAAACAGCATATTTTGAAAATGTCAGTTTAAATTGTTCGATGACAGGTCTGATTGGCGGGCTTATATCTTCGGGGATTTGACCAACTTCAAACCAATGCCATTCTGTGTGTTCATCATTGATCTTCACATCCCCGCGCCAATTACCCGACATATAAATAATTGTGACGTTGTAAATTTCATCACCGTTTGGGTATTTATAATATAGTTCCGGACCCGAGAAAACCCCAAAAAGGGACATGTCACAGATCTCCAGGTCGGTTTCTTCGAGAGTTTCGCGCTTTGCGGCATTCTCCACCTTTTCACCAGGTTCAACTGCCCCGCCAGGAGGTCCCCAACAACCACTGTCCGAGCGCTTCATCAAAAGCAAGCGATTTTGTTTATCAACCACAAGGACTGCTGCCCCGACCATCATGATGGGGCGATGTCCAATGAGTTCGCGGAGTTGGAGAACGTAATCCATCAGAACCTTTCCACCCGCAGTGGACTTAAATCAAATGTGGTCTCTCTATCGTTGACTAACTCCGTCACCACCTGACCTGTGCCTGGTCCAAGTGACAACCCGAGCATGGCATGACCCGTGGCGACGATCAAATTTCGGTAGCGCGGAGAACGTCCGATGATCGGCATTCCATCCGGCGTGGTGGGACGCAACCCCGCCCAGGTTTCACGGATGTCGAGTTTTTCGTCCACATGGATGTATTCGCGCACGGCACGCTCGATGCCCGCGATATGTTTGGCATTGACTGTCGTATCCACATTGCTGAGTTCCAGTCTGCCCGTAAACCGCAGCACATCCCCCATCGGTGAGACAGCCACACGACGCTCACCAAGCAGAAGCGCATGGCGCGGCATAACCTTCGTCGCAGACATGGTGAGGCTGTATCCGCGTGCCGATTGGACGGGGATGTTTAATCTCAGGTCGTGCGCCACTGCCGGGGTCCACGCACCAGCCGCGAGGACGATTTGATCCGCTTCAAAATCGCCTGCGCCCGTTTTCACAGCGCGGATATTTCCATCCGCCACATCAAATCCCGTGACAGGCGTATTCTCAAAAATTTCCGCGCCCATCGAGCGGACACGATCCGCAAGCAGTTTCAAAAACAGCGCGGGGTTAAGGTGTGAGTCTCCCGTGAAATGCACGCCGCCGAGGACTTCATCACGCGCGGCGGGTTCACGGTCATGCAGGGCGGGCTTGTCCAGAACATCCACGGGGATGCCATGTTTTCGCATCAGGTCAGCTTCGTGCTTTCCGCCTGCAAAGGCATCTTCGGTTTTATACAAGAAGAGCAGACCCTTTTCCTGATAATGACAATCGAATTTTTCCTCGGCGATAAGCTGGGCAAAATTCTTTGCGCTCAGTTGACCGAGACTGTTCAATGGCGGAATGGCGCGCTGGACATTGGATTCGTTGCACGCCATTACAAATTGCAGCAGCCACGAAATATATTTTGGGTCGAGGCTGACCTTCATGCCAAAGGGACTGTTCTTTGGGTCGAGCATCCACTTGAGGGCGGTGGGCACGATCCCCGGCACGGCCAGCGGAATGATATGACTCGGCACAATATGTCCCGCGTTGCCCGCGGAGCTTCCCTGTGCAACTTCGTTTGAGTCAACGACGGTTGCTTTTCTTCCCGATTTCAAAAGGTAATAGGCACAGTTCAATCCAATCGAACCGCCGCCAATGATGAGGACATCTGCTTTGTGAAGTGTCATTTTGATCTCCTGAAATTAAATGCCTGTCAGATTCTTGTCTTGACTCTAAAGACAAAAGTCAGTATTATAAAAACATAAAAGCCGCAAGGCTTACCCTGCTTCGCGAAAAGTGGCCGACTGTGGCTGCCTGCCCCCATCTATAAGTGATGGATCGGGATAGCGAAGCAGGTTGCGTTTAACGATACTCAATTAATTGAACAATTTTCTTTGCGATCATATCGTATGCCTCGCTTTGGTTATGAGCATCACGGCGCAAAATGGATCCTGCAATCAGATCCGCGATCTGTATCAAAGATTCCTGTTGCGAACGCCGCATTGAAATCCTATTAAAGCCGTGTTTGATATTCCGCCGTTTAAATATTCGCTTGACTTCTTCGCGAGTCTTTTCAGGATACCCAAATTCATCCAATATTAGGGTTGCGCCAGTCCGTTTTTCGAGGGGAATTTGGCTAATAACCTCAGAAACAAAATACGCATACATATCCAGTCCTTCAAT
>DYDH01000336.1:0-286 GCA_020717985.1 Herpetosiphon sp.
CGCAGAGATTATTAATTTGCTGGTTTCCATTTTCAAGGACGCTTCTGTTTCTGAGTGGTTGAAGAAATTGGATGAAGCCGAAATCCCATGCGGACCGATCAACAACTTTGAGCAGGTCTTTTCCATGCCAAATGTGAAAGAGCGTGAAATGCTGGTGAAGATGGATCATCCCACCATTGGCGAGTTTCCTTTGGTCGGCTCGCCGTTGAAGATGAGCGACACGCCCGTTGAGTATCGCCTCCCGCCGCCGTTGATGGGGGAGCACACGGAAGAGGTGCTGAGGGAG
>DYDH01000336.1:341-3687 GCA_020717985.1 Herpetosiphon sp.
GGGACTGGCTATGCCGTCTCAACCAGCCCCATGATTTGCAGCATCTCTTCATTGGTGGAGCATTTGAAGAAATCAAGTCCGCGGCGTTTGGCTTCTTCCGCCTCGGCTGCTTCGAGCCGTTTTATTTCGTCTTTGTTGATGACAGGCTTGTTCAGATTCATCACTTTGGCGTCAATTGTGTCTGTGCTGAGTCCGCTGGGCTGGCGGGTTTGCAAAAATTGCAGGATGGCCTGTGCCGCATTGGTCCCATCCCTGCGGGCATAGCCGACCAATCCGTTGCTGGCTTTGCGTGACCATCCGGCGATGAAGATGCCATCCACTGTTGTTTCAAAAGACACACCGTTGATCGGGAAGCGCGGCTCATGGTCTTTGACAAACTCGTTCCTCGATGTCTGCAAGCCGAGCGCTTCATCCACCACGTCGCCGATGGCAAAGATGATCGTGTCCACATCAATCGTGCGTTTGTTTCCAGTTCCTTTTGCTTTGATTTCCCCGTCCTTTTCAATGAGGATGTTATCTTCCACTTCGAGCTTGGTCATTTCGCCGTTTTCACCGAGCATGGCGGTGGGGGAGGCGAGGAAGTCAAAATAAAGTTTGCCGTCGGCTGAGGAGGGGTCTGCTTTCGGTAGAGACTCCAACACTTTTTGCCGACCAACTTCCGGGTTTTGATTGACCGCTTGCAGGACAGGTTCCACGCGTTTCATCTCATTCTCGAACCCATCCTGATCCAAATAGGAAATCACATGTTTCATTTCGTCTTTGGTGAAATTCAATTCGATGGGTCCGCGGCGGGTGACAGCGATGACCTCATCCACTTTTTTCTTTTCGATCAGGTGCCGCGCCACGTCCACCATCACATTGCCGCCGCCGATGATGGCGCAACGTTTCCCGATGCGGAATTTTTTCTGGCTGTAAGGCGGCAGGCTGTTATAGCCATACACAACATCCTTCGCATGATATACGCCTTCAAGTTCCTCGCCGGGCAAACCCAGCCATTTGGTGCCTTGTGCGCCCGCGGCGACAAGAATGGCATCGAAACCCATATTGCGTAATTCCTCGAATGTAAGATCTCCGTTATTGGCGATCAGCACATTGCCGTAATAATCAAGGCTGGGATTATCCAGCGCAATGCGAAATTGCTTGCGAAGCATTTCTTTCATATTATGTTTGTCGGGGTAAATGCCATACTCCACCAAACCGCCGGGTTTAATATCACGATTAAATACGGTAACATGCACACCATGCTCAGCCAATTCCCGCGCCGCAAACAGTCCCGCTGGTCCTGCTCCGATTATTGCAACACGATAAGTTGCATCCATTTTTTGTTGCCTCCAAAAGTTGTTCAAATTAGATATATATTATCAAATTATATTTTTTTCTTTGATAAATTACAACCCACCGAGTCTGGGCTCTAATGTTTTTATTATACTTGTACGAACAATTTGTTGGCGAAGAACTTCGGATGTTTGCCTTTATGCGCCTGCATACAAATTGAAAATGTTCGTTTAGTGTCATTCAAAATTCTTTGCCGCGAATTGTCAAAAACAATTAGCGAAAATCCGCGCAATCTATGGCAAGGGTTCTTGAAAATGACATGGTCAAATTCTGAAAACCTGGTTTAAAGTGTACTAAAGGGCCGTGTAAAAATAACTTCCCTATTTTGTATCCTGGTATTTGGCGGGATAAATCCCTGCCTCAGTTTGTAAAAGTCGGCTAAAGCCGACTCAGCCCCGAAGGGGCTTCCATGTCCTGAGGCAGGACTTTAGTCCGACGGCTCTACAGGAAAAGCAGAAGTTGTTATTATACGAATCCTATAGGAGTCTTCTCAAGATTTCCGAAGTCTTACAAGCGTATCTGTGTTAATATTGACCAAATGTTATCATTGACCGATTTTTTTTCCGACAGGAGACCTGTATGATGGATGACCACAAAAACGACCCAGGTAAAAAAATGCGAATTTTATTGGCAGGCGACAAAACCTCTCCTCTTTCCCGCCTGCCGAAGAAAGCAAATGCCGGCTCTTTTCTTCCACAAAAAACCGAAAAGAAAGCGGAAACTCCGGATGTGCCTCCATCAAAAAACGAAGCGCCACACGCTTCGAGCTCGCCCAAGCCTGCTTCGAAGGGCAATATCCATAGATTTGGTCCGCCCTTCTGGACGATAGCTAGTATTCTATCTCTTACCATCAATGTCATCCTGATCATTATTCTGCTTGTGCTTTGGCTGAATTTACGCACCCTCAACATTAATGTCGGCACTATCATTAATATGGGTAACGGTTTGCTGGGCGGTTTATATACCAATTTTGAAAAAATGGACCGCGCTCATATCACGACAACCATTCCCATTGAAACCACGATTCCGGTTAAGTTCGATCTTCAACTTAGTCAAAAAACGAATGTGGTCTTGAGTCAGGCTGTGACCATAGATAATGCGCTTGTTACTGTCAAGACAGGCGGACTGAATATCACAAACGCCTTAACGACCATTGTCCTGCCTCAAGGGACAATCCTGCCGATCGAGCTGAATTTAACCGTCCCCGTGGATAAGACAGTGCCGGTTTCATTGAATGTTCAAGTGGATATCCCGTTGGAACAAACCCAATTGCACGAACCCTTCTCCGGTTTGCAGGAGGTTGTCAAACCGTTTTATTGTTTGCTCAATCCCGCCGCGCTTAATATGGGCGGGCAGCCAGTTTGTAAATAACCATACATATTTGGAGTTGAATGGAAAATAAGGTTACAAAAGTCACCCTGAAAAATGGCATGAAGGTCTTGCTCAAAGAGATACACACCGCGCCCATCATCTCATCGTGGATGTGGTATCGCGTTGGTTCCAGGGACGAATCCACAGGGGCCACAGGCGTTTCGCATTGGACCGAACACATGCAGTTTAAAGGCACAAAAAAATTCCCCGCAAATGTTCTGGATAAAGCCATCTCGCGTGAAGGCGGGCGTTGGAATGCCGCCACTTCGCACGATGCAACTCATTACTATGAGACCATGCCCGCTGACAAGATCGATCTTGCACTGCGTCTCGAAGCAAACCGCATGAAGAACAGCCTTTTTGATGCAAAAGAAGTTGCGTCTGAGCGCACCGTCATTATTTCAGAGCGTGAAGGACATGAGAACGAACCGCTTTTTCGCTTGACCGAAGCCGTTCAACAAATTGCCTTCCGCGTGCATCCATATCATCATGAGGTTATCGGCGACATGGCCGATCTGCACACGATCACACGTGATGACCTTTACGCGCATTACCGCAGGTATTACGTCCCGAATAACGCTGTGTTTTCCCTGGCAGGCGATTTTGAAACCAGGTCAATGTTGAAGCGTATCAGGGAATT
>DYDH01000337.1 GCA_020717985.1 Herpetosiphon sp.
CATCTTCCTGTCTCTCCATTTTCACAACTCGGACTTGACGCGTCTCTGGGTCAAAACGCAAAGCAACGCGATCTCCAACCATCACACCCAATTTGCGGAATGTTTTCCCTAGCCCCCAGATCTGCTGTTCTCCAACTTTGATTCGTCCTGTCTCGGTGCCTTTCATAACGATCTGCCATTCTCCCGCCAATTGCGCGGCTTCCCCGGCAGGAATAGTTCCACCGAGTCCGTAAGTTCCAACATTGATTTCCCAGGTGATTACTCCAGCGGAAGAAAATTTCAGCGAACTATCTCGTTCGACAACAGGGCGTCGCGCAATAGCAGCTTCAATATCTTCCCGGGTTATCCGCGTTCCGCGCAAGGCGTATAGCCCTGTGTCAACGCGTCGGAACAGAACAGAGTAGCGCAAAGTTATGGGCAATAGCGGTTGTGAACGATTCCTTCGCGTGAATTCTTCCGAAAGTTCCTGAAAAGTAACAACCGGACTTCGCTCCTTGATCAAATCCAAAACGATCCTTTCACCAGAGTTGGGTTTTACTCTGATACGCTTACCCTTCCTGACCTGAACACAGTTGTCATTATCCAATGCGAATCCATACAACGGTAAGATTTCCCTCAGAATCGTTGTTGGGGGAACTGCAAAATCGAATCTTGCAGTGTGATCCTGAAGTCCCTGGCGTATTTCTTCAATGGAAAGCGGTCCGCAAACAGCCAGCATTTTGATCACATTGACCTGAAACGCTGAATAGTGTGAACTGATAGGTGTGCCTGGACGTGGTTTCAATGTTAGCCATTCCTCGTCCATTGGCGTATACCCGTGCATGCTGAGCGCCTTCCAGATAACTGATACAGATGTTTTCAGTTTTCGCCCCAGAAGGATTGCAGAAACGGCTCCAGCGTTGCGGCACTGCCGGCGAATCATTCTAAGTTCTTTCTTTGGCAATGCCTTTGCCACTTTGATTTCGTCAGCAGCGAAGCCAGGATATTTCATCACCCTGCGAAGATTATCTGGAATTCTGAATGTGTATTCCGGTGATTGAGCGCCTAGGTTGGCTTTTAGCAGTACCAAAGCCCAATCGAGAGTATGCAATCCGGGGGTCTTTTCGTTCTTATCCGGAAAGGGCGGTCTCTCTATCAGGTTTCTTTCTGCTAAAATGGACTCCCATTTCAGCAGGCTGATGTGCTCTCCCAAATCCTTTGCCAGCAAGAGTGCGGTTTGGAGACGCCATGGGGATTGCGTAGTAAACTCTTTCGCCACCGCATTCTTAGCTTTCCCCTCTATTTGCCGAATTCGCTCGCGTGTCACACGGACACTGTCTGCCACCTCTTGGAGCGTTTGTCGAGATTCGCCGAACCTGGCCTTGAGCACAAAATGGTAGCGGTCATTTAGTCGGGTGTCGATTTCTTCCAGTTCATCGTCTATGGTCAAGGATTCTAGCTTGAGTTCAAATGTATTACAGATCCTCCGCAAGTCGCGTCCATCTAACTGTTCCGGGTCCAGCTGCAACCACTCAGCAATGGTGGACCCGCCCAATTGTACGCCAGAGTGGAGCCTGCCTACCTGTAGTTCTTCAGTCAACGTTTTGTGAATTTGTGACCACCGGAGACGTTCTGGTGATCCACTATTCACAAGGCTTCGAATCGTGGCTAGCCGTTCCTCCGATCCTGTGCCTGTGCTGCCTGGGGCTAGACTGCCCAAGTTAGGTAATTCAGATTTGAGAAGATAGAAACTTGCCATTCGCTTAATCGCCTGACAAAAGCCGAATTCTCTGCTAAAATCGGAGAATGGCAAACGAACTGACTCTCACCACTGAACGGATTGATGATTTTGTATTGTTGATTCACGTCATGCTGCGGCTGGACTTGCCAGAGATCCTGGATCGACATATTCCACGCCACTGGTTTCAGGAAGGACTGAGTTGGGGCTGGGTGGCGACGATCTGGCTGGCGCATATTATGTCGCAAGGCGATCATCGGAAACTGACCGTCCGCGATTGGGTCCGGCAAGCACACGACACTTTGGAGCGCGTCACCGGCCATAGCATCCGCGACACCGATTTCACGGATGATCGCCTGACGATCGTCCTGCGCGAGTTGAGCAAGCCCCCGTATTGGCACGCGATTGAACAAGACCTGGGGCAGCAGACGATTCGGGTATATGACCTGGAGCAAAAGCGCGTCCGCGTGGACGCCACCACCGTGTCGGGCTACCATGCGGGGGGCGTGGAGAGCCTGTTTCAGTTTGGTAAGAGCAAAGACAACCCCGGCTTGCTGCAAGTTAAAGTGATGCAAGGGGTCTTGGATCCCTTGGGCCTGCCCGTGGCGACCGATGTAGTGTCGGGCGAGCAAGCGGACGATGGATTGTACATTCCCATCCTCGCGCGGATGTTGACCATCTTGACCCCAGCCGGTCTGTTGTTCGTCGGGGACTGCAAAATGAGTGCGTTGGCGACCCGTGCCTACCTGCGGGGGCGGGGACATCACTATTTGGCTCCGCTGGCTCTGGTCGGCGACACCGCGGCAGAGATGCGCGCCTGGGTCCAAGACGCCCTGAGCGGGAAACAGACCTTGACGTCCATTACGATCGTTGACGACCCAGGGCAAGCCCAGCCACTGGTGCAAGGGTACGAAACGACGCGCGCCTGCACGGCCCCAGTGGACGAAAACACGCTGGCATGGACAGAGCGTGTGTTTGTGGTCTATTCGGACACCTATGCCAAGGCCCAGGCGCGCGGCTTGGAACAACGCTTGGCAACCGCCACAGCCAAGTTGAACGGCTTGACGCCGCCGCGCGGTCGCGGCAAGCGTCAGATCAAAGACGAAGCGCAGTTGAGGCAGGCGGCTCAAGCGATCTGGCAAGCCCATCGCGTGGAAGGGCTGCTTTCGTACACTTTTGAACGGCAAGTCGAACAACGAATCCAATTCGTAGGACGCGGACGCGGGGCAGCCAATCGCCCCCAGCGCATCGTCGAGCAGGTGCGGTATCAGATCACCGCGGTCGTTCGCCACGAGGCGGACATCACAACACTGAAAGAAACATTCGGCTGGCGCGCGTATGCGACTGACTTGCCCGCCGAGGACTTGACGCTGGAAGAAGCCGTCTTGACGTATCGGGACGAATGGTTGGTTGAACGCGGTTTTCATCGGTTGAAAGGCGCTCCGTTGTCGCTGACGCCGTTGTTCGTCAAACGCGACGACCAAGTGGTGGGGTTGATCCACTTGTTGACGATTGCGATTCGCTTGCTGACGCTCATCGAGTTTGTGGTGCGCCGCACACTCAAACGTGAGCAGGCCGACCTGGTTGGACTCCACAAGGAGAATCCCAAGAAAGCCACGGCGACTCCAACCACCGAGCGGCTGTTGCAAGCGTTTTCCAACATCACCCTGACGATCGTTCAGCTGCCAGACCGTGTGGTGCGCCATGTGACCCCGCTGACGTCGTTGCAAATGCGCGTCCTGGAACTGCTGGGACTGTCTCCTGATATCTATCGCGCGCTGGCTGAGAATTCAACATAGTCGGTGGGCATTACACGAATGGTGAGTAGAAAAGCTGGACTGCAGCGTCTTTTCCAAATTGGCGAATGGCAACAAGATCTTGCACCCTGATTGTTAAAGCCGACACCAAGTCATTGACCCCCGCCTTCTCTAGCGCGCGGAAAACCCGAACTCCTAGATTCGA
>DYDH01000338.1 GCA_020717985.1 Herpetosiphon sp.
TGGACTGGTAGGGAACGTTATTATGAAAACTCTCATTGCGGGTCTTGGTTCGATTGGCAGAAGACATATGCGGAATTTGGTCGCGCTCGGCGAAACAGATATTGTCCTCTTTCGCACGCGCAAAGCGACCATGCCTGAGGAAGAACTGGCGGGCTATCCTGTTGAAACTGATTTACAGGAAGCGCTGGCAAAGCACAAGCCAGATGCGGTCATTGTGGCAAACCCAACCGCATTGCATTTGGATGTTGCAATTCCCGCCGCTGAAGCGGGGTGCGCGATCCTCCTGGAAAAGCCAATTTCACATTCAACTGATAGGCTGGATCAACTTGAAGCCGCCGTCAAGAATAGCGGATCAAAGGTATTGGTCGGATTCCAATTCCGTTTTCATCCTGGGATGGTACGCGCCAGGCAATTGATCTCGGATGGCGAGATCGGACGCGTTATCTCGGCTCATGTGCATTTTGGCGAATACCTGCCAGCCTGGCATCCGTGGGAGGATTATCGAAAAGGTTATGCGGCGCGCGCGGATATGGGCGGCGGCGTGGTGTTGACGCAATGTCACGCTTTGGATTATCTTCCATGGCTGGTGGACAGGGTGGAATCTGCCTGGGGATTTGTTGGAAAATTAAGCGACCTCGAAGTGGATGTGGATGATACTGCCAAGATCGGTCTGCGTTTTCAAGGCGGTGCGTTGGGAAGCCTGCATTTGGATTACAACCAGCAGCCTCCCGCGCATTATTTTGAAGTCATTGGCACGCAAGGCTCGTTGCAGTGGAATCTATCAGATGGCGCGACACGAATCTATAGAGCTGAGAAAAAGGATTGGGAAGTGTATCCGCTGGCGGCGGGGTGGGAGCGGAACGTCATGTTCATGGAACAGATGCGGCATTTCGTCTCAGTGGTTCGCGGCGAATCTGAGCCATCCTGTTCCCTCGAAGATGGGGTGCGTGTGCAAAAACTTGTCCAGGCGATCCGCGATTCCAATTCAACGGGCCGTGTGATTGAGCTTAACCCGTAAGACCCGGTCCGCGCTCCACTAAACAACCAAAGGAAAAACCATGCCACAATTTACATCTCCTCCCAATCCTGAAATCTTTAACGCCCAAGTCTGGGATATTGTTAACGAAATACCCCGTGGAAAAGTCGCCTCGTACGGACAGATCGCAAAAATGATTCAGCCGCCCGAAGGCGTGGACGCTGAAACCTATTTGGAATTTGGCGCGCTTTGGGTCAGCGGCGCAGTGGCAAGCAGTCCCGATGATGTGCCCTGGCAGCGAGTTGTCAACTCAAAGGGCGAGGTCAGTGAAAAAAATGGCGCGGATGCAAGAAGACATAAACTTTTGCTTGAAGATGAAGGCGTCGTGTTCGGCGTCAGAGGCCGTATTGATATGAAGAAATACGGCTGGAATGGCAAGATCAAATGAGTTGAGAGAAAGCCGTGTTTCGTGTTCCGTTTGAAGGCGCACGAAACACGAAACACGAAACACGAAACACACCAAACAAATTATCAAAGAGACGCCCATGCCCGCCTTTGCATCTCCTCCCAACCCGCAAGCCTACAACGAACAAGTCTGGAGCCTCGTGCGCCAGATTCCCTTTGGCAAAGTCGCCACATACGGACAAATTGCAAAAATGCTCCCGCCGCCCAACGGCGTGGAAATTGAATCCTACGCCGCATTCGCTCCGCGCTGGGTGGGCGGCGCAATGGCAGCCTGCCCCGATGACGTTCCGTGGCAGAGAGTCATCAACTCGCAGGGAAAGATCAGCGAACGCGCAGGAGCCGAGAAACAACGTCAACTGCTCGAGTCTGAGGGAATTATTTTCGACACCAAAGACAAGGTTGACCTAAAAAAATACGGCTGGAGCGGAAGGAATGATGAAGTCATTCCGCAACAACCGTCGCTATTTTGACCGCAGACGGTGGACGATAGACCACGGTCAACCGTCCATCGTCCACGGTCACTTTGCTAATTCCATAATCAACGTATCGAGAGCCAGGTCTAAAGTGATCTGGCTCGTTTTGACTCTCTCGTCAATGGACAGCAAGTGATGATAAATGCTTTCGAGCGCTTCCATCGTAAAACGGTTTGCCTGTCCCGTTGTTTTTTCTGCCACAAATGGATGCACGCCCAACGCGCGCGCCACATCATCTTTGTTTCCGCGCCCATCCAAAATTTCACGCGCCTGCACCAGCAGACGGAATTGCCGCACGACCATGCCCCACAGTGAGAACGGGTCTTCATTTTCCAGCAGGCGATGTAAAAGTTTTTGAGCGGAGTTTCCATTGCCTTGCGACAACGCGTCCACAAATTCAAAAACGCTTTGCTGGGAGGTGACGATACAGACCGCTTCCACATCTGACCCTTGAACTGGTCTTGACCAATTGACATAAGCCAACAACTTGGCAATTTCCATGCCCGCCTGGCGGGTATCCACTCCGACCATTTCGGCAAGTTTTGCGGCGGCAGCAGGATCGATCTTCCCCTCTTGTTTTTTTACTTCGTTGACGATCCAGCCTGCCATGTCCCTTTGCTTTGGCAGCATGAAAGCCTGCGTCTTCACAATGGACGAATTTTTCGCAGCCCATTTCATCAGCCAGTGTTTTTCAACTTCCTTGGGTTCGATGGTTTCGCACAGCACGAGTTTTGCCGAATCAGGGGTGTTGCTGAGAAACTCTCCGAATTTTTTGCGTGTGGCAGGGTTGTTGTATTTTGCAGACGGATTCGAAAGAATGACCAGTCGCTTTGGCGCGAGGAACGGCATCGAGTTGACGGCGTTATTCAATTCCTCTTCTGTGGTGGCTCGCGCTTCGAAATGCGCGGTATTCATCCCCGCTGTGGTTGGGTCGCTGAAATCAGACTCGAAATCTTTGAGTCTGCGGGTGATGGCGAATTCGTCGTTGCCGTATAAGATAAAAATATTGGGCATGAGTTTTTTACCACGAAGGGTCACAAAGGAGCACGAAGGAAAACCTTTGTGACCCTTCGCGCCCTTTGTGGTTAATTATTTCGTAATTACCCGATGCACGCCTTTGCGGACGGGGATGATATCAATGATCTGCATGTTGCCCATCTTGGCTTCGGTAGTGAGGTATCTTTGGAGCCACGGTCCCAGCGGACGGGCGAGGATAACGCCGAGGACTGCCAACGCCACGGCGATGGGCAGGAGCAGAATCTTCGTCAGCGTGGATTTTGCCCCTCGAAGGACAGACCAGCCCAGGGTCGCGGAGAGAAGCGTGGTGGTTGCCATGTTGGTCCCACATCCCGCATGGATCGCCAGTCCGCTTTCGCCTTCGCGCAATCTTTCCAGCGCTTCGGTGGCGGCTGCCCAAACATCGGGTGTGGAAAAATTTCCGAGCAGGAAAAAGCCGGTCGGGTTGGAATGTCCCGCCATGCTGCCTTTGTGTGTGCGCGCAAGCATGTGAAGCGTGGCGTGTTCGAGCGCGTGGTTGCGCCGTGTTTCGAGAATGAAGGGAAGGTCAAGGATCATAAGCTGATTATACGTCATGCTGTGATGGCGTAGACTTGATTGAGCATTTCGAGAAA
>DYDH01000339.1:0-2186 GCA_020717985.1 Herpetosiphon sp.
CACCGCGCCAGGAGACTGACGCCAAAGCCCACCGCCACTCCCGCCGCCAGGGATGATAATATGCCTTCCGCACTCATGTCGGCCAGGATTTGGCCAAACGAGGCATTCGTCGTCAACGGCGTTCCTGGCAGTGTACTCATCAGGTCATTGTCTTCGCCGGCGAGTTCTACGCCGTCTTTGATATCGAGACCCTCTTCATCCTGCTGGGTAGACCTCCCGATATTTGCTGGCGTGTGGACCCTGACCAGGTCTACCGCCAATATGCCTCGGTCGGCTTGCAGAATCCTTATGGTGCAATTTAAGTTCAACCCGTAGACGACCACCGCCATCCAGGCGAGCCTGCGTCACAGGTCGATCCGCCAAATCCTGCTCTACCTCCTGCTGCCCGCGTTGGATAGTCTTCTCATCCAGGCCT
This sequence comes from Herpetosiphon sp., assembly GCA_020717985.1. Lineage (GTDB taxonomy): Bacteria > Chloroflexota > Anaerolineae > Anaerolineales > Villigracilaceae > Villigracilis. The sequence goes on from DYDH01000339.1 coordinate 416, forward strand.
GTGATCTGCGAAAGCAAACGTTGCCCCCCATGCCCCACACGATTGGCTTCCACGGCCACATACCAGCGACGTTGCTGTTCATCCAAACGGCTCAACAGTAGATTCATCTGCTGATGCAAGGCCTTGTCCGGGTGGTCTTCCTCTTGCAAACAATGAGCGCACTGACAAAGATGAGTTTCTGAGATCGGCATCGCGTGTCCTTTGACCAATGATAGTTTGACTATCCTATTCTACTTGCCTTTCAACTTCCATCACCCAAAAACGGAAGTTGTTTTTACACGGCTACTTATGAGTTGAATCCGCCAACTATTCTTCGTTATGGGCAACTTGTAATTTCAAATGTTTTATTATCAACACAAAATTCGAACCATTGGCCACCATTTTCTTCCTGATACCAATCTATGCTCCACAATGAATTTAACTGAGTAATCATTACTTGGCAATTCGGTAATGAACCTCCATCTCCAAGAAGTTTGTTATAAGCAATCTCGATAACAGAGCGTATTTCCTCATCAGTTGCGATTGGATAACGATTTTCAGAAATATAGTGCGTGGTTTCGTCGTTAATTGTGAAAGAAAACAAATTGGCCTTGATATCTACAACTACAGTTGCAGTTAATATTTGATCCGTTAACAACAAGGAGTTTTTTTTCTCCTGAACGAATACAATTGCGATTTCGCCTGAAGTATCTGAGAGGTTGGCGCAATTTGATTTGTAGACCATTCCAGCATATTCGGCATCGGGAAGATATTGCTGTACAGATTGAGTAACAGTGTCAATAACATTATCAATGTTCGATGCATCCAAAGTTATATTCTCCACTGATATGGGATATTTGTTGTTCCCACATGCCGCGGTAAACATCAAAATAAGAAGTAGAGTTGGGAAAATACGTAGTTTCATTTGTTTGCCTCCAACCAGTTCTGATAAGCATCGAGAGTGAGATCATCGTAATTGGTCATTTCTATTGTGCTTCTAACCCCGACAGTGTCTATTTTAGAACTCAAAGAGTCCCAGCCTTCGTTGTAACCAATCAACATTAACCGATATCTAGTATCGTTGTTGAGGCTGGAATAGAAAGAACCGTAAGTGGTCGTCAGTAAGTCATCATAGTATTCAAGGTTACCAGCAATGTACTGGATAGAATCGGCGGGAGTAAGCAACCTTTCAATTCGGTCAAATCTATTTTTAGAGGAAGAGACATATCCATCATCCTCTAATTCTTGAGCTCTTTGTACTTGAATTTGACCAATGCCTATGGATGCCCCATTTCCAAACGGAGTTCGAACAGTAGCTTCGAGGAACTCAGCAACATTCGCAAGCCAACCTGACCCCAAAAAACGTCGTTCAGCAGCGCCACTCTCGTGTCTCACAACTGAAGCAATTAGAGCCGATGGGACATTATGTTCAATAGATTGCTCCAATATTACTTGATTGTACTCTGTTACTAATGCCCCACCAATTGAATCACGAGTCTCTTGGTTGCGAATCGGATCGTTATTTACAGCCCTTACATTACGATAACGCAAATAAATTCCACCTGCTACCAATACAACAACAACCACCGCAACAACAATTGGCCAAAAACCTCCTAAAGCAGTCGGCGAGGATGCTTGTTGTTTTCGAAAAGTTTTTCTATTATCGGGAACAGATTGACTCGCATATTGACTGGATTTCTGATACAGGCTGGGCACAGAATCTTTTTTTGTAACTGAGAGAGTTTTATGTTCGGCATTTACTACCGCTTCCATGCGCTCGATTTTGGCGTCC
>DYDH01000339.1:2220-2351 GCA_020717985.1 Herpetosiphon sp.
TCGGGGTGTCTGCCGCTTCCATGCGCCCGAGTTTGGCGTCCATCGCGCGGTAGCGCGCTCCGGCGGCAAGTTGGTTCCGCGCCTTCGCCGCTTCCTGCTCGGCGTTGCGGCGGGCGGCCTCCTTCCTCGCA
>DYDH01000339.1:2445-3569 GCA_020717985.1 Herpetosiphon sp.
CACCCCACAACACGCCCGGTTGTGAGTCAGGAGTGGGATGACCGGCAGGATTTGCCGACGCAGCGCTGCCCATCTGTGTGGGTGTTGCCCCGCCAAAGATGAATGCGGATGCCGTGCGCGTCGGGGATGGGGTGAATGTGGGGCTGGGAAGCGGGGCGGGCGACGTCTCGACCGTGCTTGACGCAAGTGCGGTTGCAGTGGGAGTGGGGGAAGAGTAGACGAAGGGAACATCCGCCGTGGAAGTGGGTGGAACAGGGTGAGGCGGAACCGGCGTCGGGGTCGGCGCAAGGATGGCGACGGTCTGGCTGGTTTCGACGGCGTTCCCGGCCAGGTCGCTGGCGCGCAGGGTAAGCACGTGTGTGCCTGCCGGAAGCCCGCTGCCATCCCAGAGTAAGGTTGCGTTGGCTGAATTGCTCCCGCTTGCAAGAAGTGTGCCGCTAGAGGCAAGACTCCAGGCGGTAATTCCGCTAACGCCGTCTTGGGCAGAATAGGCAATCGTCATGGATTCGCCGCAACCCGGGCAGAAGGCGCTATTGGCACTCAGGGTGAGTTGCGGCGGCTGAGTATCTACGCTGACGCTTTGAGATTGTGTCCCCTCATTCCCCGCCGCGTCGGCGGCGCGCAGGTTGATGGTATGGCTGCCATCGAAGAGAGTGATGCTGCCAGCGAAGGCCGTCCATGCTCCGCCATCCAGGGAGTATTCAAAGGCCTCCAGGCCGGAACCCGGCGCAGGGTCCGAGGCCGAGGCGGTGAGGTTCACGTCTGAGACGAACCAGCCGTCCTCGCCGGTCGTCCCGCTGGCCGAACCGCTGATCGTCGGCGGTTGCGTGTCCACCTTGCCGCTGGCCGTACCCATCAGGGAACTGTCGCCCCACGAGGAGGGCACCCAAAAGGTGAAGTCGTTCTGCCCTTCCAGGAGCGGCACGTCACAGGATGAGCCGGGACAGGCGAATGTCACGCCGTTGCGAGTGCCTTCGATGGCAAGGATGCTGTAGCCGGCAAGTGGTTCATTGCCGGAAAGGGAGAGCGAGGCCCCGCTCACGCACCAGCCGTTGCTGCCCTGCGCGCCGCAGTTCAGCGTCCCGGAAACAGTTGCCGGAGGATACGAGCTGGTATGTTCAGTG
>DYDH01000084.1 GCA_020717985.1 Herpetosiphon sp.
TTACCAACTTTTATATTCTTCTTCCTAACGTCCAAAAATAACTTATGCCAGATAATGGTTCCAATGACCACTCCAGAAAACACACCCAAAAAAGATCAATTTCGTATTCTTGTTGTTGACGATCATCCAAACACTGCGGCAACATTGGCGCGCGCGCTTTCGCAACTTGGAGCGGGCGTAAATGTGATTTCAGCATCCAGCGGACGCGACGCCCTTGAAAAAGTAAAAACCACCGGCGTGGATATTCTGTTTACCGACATGATCATGCCCGAAATGACCGGGCTGGAGTTGATCGAGAAAATGCAAAAGCATCCCGCCGGGCGGCCTGCCTATACGTATCTCGTCACGGCTTATGATGTGCCGGGGTTGAAAGTGACGGCGCAGCGTTTGAAAGTGAACGAAGTGGTCGTTAAGCCTGTACGCCCGGAACGGATTTGCCAGATTGCGGCAAATGCCATAGAAGAAATGAAACATGCGACACAGCCCATAAAAAATATGGCGGTGGGGAAGAAAAAATTCAAAATCCTTGTGGCAGATGACAGGCCCGATAACATCACCTTATTAACGCGTTATCTGGAATATGAAGGGTATGGGTACGTCGCCGCACGCGATGGACTGGAAACTTTGGACAAAGTGCGCGATGAATTGCCCGATCTTGTTTTGCTGGATGTGAACATGCCGCACAAGGACGGTTTCACCGTACTTGAAGAAATTCGCAACGACCCCGCCATTCAACACATCCCTGTGATTATTCTGACCGCCGCGCGCATCGACCCGTCGGATATGCAGTCTGGCTTGAACATGGGCGCGGACGATTATGTGACCAAGCCCTTCGACCGCCACGAACTGATGGCGCGCATCCGCACGAAACTGCGCGTGAAAGAAGCAGAGGACATCATACGCCGCCGCAACCGCGAGTTAAATCTTTTACCCGAGATCGGCAAAGAACTGAGCGCCCGTACGGATATTAAAGACCTTGCCAGCGTACTGCTCAAACGCACCGTGGAAACACTTGGAGCCATTCAGGGCAATATGATCATCCTGGGCTCGGAAGATGAGCCTCAACAAAATTATCAAGTTTCCCTATCCACTGAATCGCCAAACATTGAAATGGTCATCCCTGAAATCCTGCTGAAACATATTAACGAATCGCATCAGGGCTTGGTGGTTGGAGATGCGCGCAATGACCCTCTTTGGCAGACTACCCAACAGGAAATGACCATACACTCGGCGGTGATTGCGCCTTTGCTTGGGCGCAAAGACCTGCTGGGTTTATTGATCCTGACCCACGAGCAGGAAAACTATTTCAACCTGGATCACTTGCTGCTCCTGCAAGCGATTGCCAGTCAGGCGGCCATTGCAGTTGAAAACGCGCATTTGTATTCACATGTAGCACAGGAACAAAAACGACTTGCGGCTGTATTGCAACACGCTGCGGAAGCAATCTTGATGTTCGACGCGCAGGGCAGGCTTAGTTTGCTTAACCCTGCGGGTGAAAAATTATTCACAGATTTCAAGGCGAATATCAACCAGCCTTTACCGGCGGGATATGGATATGATGCGCTCGTCCAAATGCTGGAGGATGCGCGCGCATCGCATATCGCAAAATCGGGCGAGGTGCTCTGGCCTGACCAAAGAACATTTGTGGCGCTGATTACGCCGATCGAGGGCGGCGGACAGGTAGCCACCATGCATGATGTAACACACTTCAAAGACTTGGAGCAGGTAAAGAATGAATTCATCGCCACGGCATCCCATGATCTGAAAAATCCCATTACCACCATAGCGGGTTTCAGCACCCTGCTGGAACATGCGGGACCGCTCAACGATCAACAAAAAGATTTCGTGAGCCGCATTCAGGGCGCCGCACATATCATGACTGAGCTTGTCCAAAACATGATGTCGCTCGCACAGATGGACTTGAATGCAAGTAAAAAATATGCGCCAATTGAAATGGGGAAATTACTTGCGGAAATGGCAAATGAATTTACACCCCAGGCGCAGCTGAAAAACCAAACGCTCTCATTCACTCCTCCTGCCGCATTATTCCACGTTGATGGAGACCCATTGCTAATGCGCCAGTTGTTCCGCAACCTGATCGGCAATGCGATCAAATACACCCCCAAGGGCGGCGCGATCACACTCACAGCAAAAACAACCGATGGACAGGCGCTGATCGAAGTTAAAGACAATGGCTACGGCATTCCTGCTTCGGACCTGCCTTTTATTTTCAACCGCTTCTACCGGGTGAGGAATGGCAGGAACAGTGAAGAGGAAGGCAATGGTCTCGGATTAGCAATTGTGAAATCCATCGTTGAGAATCACGGCGGACATATCAGCGTGGAAAGCGAAACGGGAAAAGGTTCCTGTTTCACATTTGCATTGCCGCTTGCAGTGAATAAACCAGACATGGTTTCCCCTTCTCTTTCAAATAAAAACACCGTTTTGCCTGACCCCATTCAATAAGAGGAAATACTTTATGAATAACCGATATTCACAATTTCTCGCACAAATGCCGCAGCAGAGACGTAACTTGTTCATCACCACCATCGTCGTGATGGTCGCGATCTTTATAAACGCAGTTCTTTTATTACGTGTTGGGGCGCAAACAGGCACATGGCAGCCCAATGTTGTCGCGGCAGTTTTCATAGTTGCGGGCATCGTGGTGGCATTGAGTGCGGCGCTGGCTCAACGTGACCAGATCAGAGCAGCCATCACCCTGACATTTGTAAGCATATCCTTCATCATAATTTTTAGGACCTCACTGTTGGCGGGTTTGGGGTTGACCTCAAGCGTTACCCTCTTTGCGGTCATCGCCATATTGGTGGGGCAGACGCTCTCTTTCTCTTCCGCCAGCCGCGCGTTGATTATCGGTACGATCCTTTCGGTTCTTAACCTGCTCCTCGATCAATTTGCTCCGTGGGAACGAGCATCCATTCCCGCATTAATATCCACAACGCCCTTTATCGCGGGCGGGGTGATCCTTATTCTGGGTATTCTAACCTTTCTTCAGTTTAAGGATTTTTCACTGAAGACAAAGTTTATCCTGGCATTCTCACTAACATCCATCGCTATTGCGTCGGCAACAGGGGCAATTTCTTATAACAATCTTAAGAATCAATCACTGGAAGAATTTCAGCGCGCCACCATAAACGCTGTTGCCCTCGCCGCTTTACAGCAAAATGGCGACGAGTTCGAGCGCATTTCTTCTGCAACAGATCCACTTTATGAAAAATTCCGCATTCAAAACCTGAATATCCGCCAAACAGATCCCCGGTTTGTTTATGTTTGGACTGCAAGTAAGGATGAAAATGGTTTTTATTTTGTTGTTGACGCGGGAAAACCAGACGAGGAGAATATCGCCGCGTTCGGTGAAAGGTATGACGATCCCAGCGTTACACTGGCAAACAACTACGACACGATGAAAGAGTCCATTGTTGATCCCAGCATTTACACAGACCAATATGGATCCTTTCTTTCGGCGTATGCCCCCATCTTTACAACAGGTGGAAAACGGGTGGGCGTAATTGTGGTTGATATGGATGCCGGAGCGATTATTCAAAAGCAGAATCAACTATTAAATCGAACCCTGATTATCGTTTTTTTCGCCGGTCTGGTTAGTATCTTACTCGGGTATTTCTTCGGAACCCTGTTCACAAATTCTATTGAGAGACTTATTTTAGATACAGGCAAATATGCAACAGGGGATTTCTCCTTTCGCACAAATATATTGACAAATGATGAAGTCGGAAAATTAGGACTTTCCTTCAATAATATGGCTGACCAAATTCAAGTATTGGTGTCAGGCTTGGAGCAGCGCGTGACAGACCGCACCAAAGCGCTGACCACTTCCGCCGAAGTCAGCCGCCGCCTTTCCACGATCCTCAACCAGAAAGAACTTGTGACCGAGGTGGTGGATCAGATAAATAACGCCTTCGGTTACTATCACACTCAAATTTACTTTTACGATGAAGCAAATGAGAACCTGGTCATGGCGGGCGGCACGGGGGAGGCAGGCGAAATGATGCTGGCGCGATTCCACAAGGTCGCAAAAGGACGCGGTTTGGTGGGCCAGGCGGCAGAATCCAACAAAGCCGTGCTGGTATCAGACACATCGCAAAACGCAGACTGGCTGCCCAATGTCCTCCTGCCTGATACCAAATCCGAAGCAGCCATACCAATTTCCATTGGCAGCCAGGTCTTGGGCGTGCTGGATGTGCAAGATAACATCACAGATGGTTTGAAACAGGAAGATGTTGACTTACTGCAGTCCATTGCCAACCAGGTTGCTGTTGCCGTGCAGAATGCACGGTCGTATACGGAAGTCCAGCGCAGTCAGGTTCTTTTGTCCGACGCGCTCAGGGCTGCCAAACTTGGCAACTGGGAATACGATTTTAAGAACGACCTCTTCATCTTCAGCGATGACTTCTACGCGATCTTCCGTACCACCGCTGAAAAAGTAGGCGGATACAAAATATCCTCCGCCGACTATTCCAAGAATTTTGTCCACCCCGATGATGCGTCCCTTGTGGGAATCGAGATTCAAAAAGTACTGGATGCCAAAGACCGCCTTTTCACCACACACCTGGAACACCGTATCATTTTTTCAAACGGTGAAACAGGCTACATCGCTGTAAATATCAATGTGGAACGTGATGCAGACGGAAATATCACCCGCTGGTATGGCGCGAACCAGGATATTACTGAACGCCGCAGCTTGGAAGAAATCAACCGCAAACGCGCCATCCAACAGGAAGCCATCAACCAGATCACCCAAAAGATTCAGGGCACAACCAGCATCGAGTCGGCGCTGAAAGTTACGGCGCGCGAACTGGGTCATGCGCTGGGGATGAAGTCCACGCAGGTGACGCTTGATCTCGCATCATTGGACAACGAGCATAAAAGCAAGTAAAGGTTCCGGAGCATCATAATGAACATACTCTCAACTTCCAATTCAACTTCGCCAGAGAAACGCTTTGGTTTCTGGGACAGTCTGCCCCTCGCGCGAAAAATACTCCTGGCATTTGGCGTATTATTCCTCCTGGCCGTGATCCTCGCAGTTGTCATCTTGTCAGGCTTGAACAGAACTACAGCCGCGTACGAAGACGCATTGGCGCAAGGTATTCAAGTTCGCAGGTTGTCAGATCAGTTGACAATCAGCGTTTTGCAAGCCCGCCGCGCCGAGAAAAATTTCATTTTGCGCTGGCAAGGAGAAGGCATTTATACGGCATATGAAAACTATGTAACCCTTCATCCACAAGATGTCGCAAGCACACGCGGACCTACGTATCTACAAAATATTGCGACCATGCGCGAACTCATTAAGCAGCTGGACACATTTGGTCTCGTGGCTGGAACCGTTTCAACCGGCGGCATGACCCAGGCAGAATACGAGGCTGATATCGCTTTACTAACCCAAAACGTGGATACGTATGAGAAAAATTTCCTAAACCTCGTGGAGGCGTACCAAAAAAAAGGATTTGATGATAGCTCCGACTTCGAAAGTCAGTTTCGAATTGCGGCCAGCAATATTGATGGAGGACTATTCTATGGTCAGGTTGGACTGGAACAGGCCAAGATTACGTTCCTCCGGCTTCGCTTCAGCGAAAAAAGCTATCTATCAAATTCAGACCCAGCGTATGCCGTTGAAGTTCACACATTCGTTCCCTTGTTGAGAGACCTGATTGTGACGAATAGCGAACTCGAGCCTGCGGCGAAAACCGAATTGATCGCACAAACAGATGACTATCTGACTGCATTCGACTCTCTGGTAGCGTTGGATAAAGAAATCGCCATTCATAATGAAGAACTGATCGCCTCTGCGCGAGCCATGGAATCTTTAGCCGCAAAGATCAAAATACTGGGAGATCAACTCGCTGCTGACGGTGTAAACACGGCAAAAACAAATAGCGCTCAAACCTTTACATTTTCAATTATCGCAGTGTTTATCGTACTTGCTGTTTCCGTTGTGCTGGCGATTACCCTCTCACAGCAACTAACCCGTCCGATCCTCTCGTTGACCAACACTGCGCGGGAAATTTCAGGTGGTAAGTTTGATACCCAGGCGCAGGTCAACTCGGCGGATGAAGTGGGTACGCTGGCAAAAACCTTCAACATCATGACGGCTCGATTGGGTCAGGCGTTCGCAGAAGTGAACCGCCGCGCCGCCGACCTGGCAACCGTGGCTGAAGTGGGAACCGCCACAGCCACCATTTTGGATACCGATAAACTCCTGCTGGAAGTGGTAAATCTCTCAAAAGAACGCTTCAACCTGTATCACTCCCATATCTATCTGCTTGATGAAGCCGGTGAAAACCTGGTATTGGCGGCAGGCGCAGGCGAAGCGGGACGCCAAATGAAAGCCATGGGACTCTCCATCCCGCTCAACCGCGAACAATCACTGGTGGCTCGCGCCGCCCGTGAACGAAAAGGCGTTACTGTAAACGATGTAACGAAAGCGGCCGACTTCCTGCCCAACCCACTGTTGCCCGATACACGCTCCGAACTGGCCGTTCCCATGATCGTCGGCGGCAAAGTAATCGGCGTCTTTGATGTGCAATCGGATGTAGTCGGGCGTTTCACTGAATCAGACATCAACATCCAAATCACATTGGCGGCGCAGGTCTCCACTTCCATTCAAAATGTGCGTTCCTTTGAGCAATCCAAAGCACAGGCAGATCTTGAATCACTGGTGAATGCCATTGGTCAAAAGATCCAACGCACCACCACCGTGGATGGCACTCTGCAGACCGCCGTCCGCGAAATTGGATTGGCGCTCGGCGCATCGCGAGTCAGCGCCAATATAGGAACAAGCCGCCAAAATGCCAGTGATGAAGTCAGCCGCAATTAAGTGTAGGAAAACTAAAGGAAATTCAATATGAACAAAAATTTTTCTCGCACTATTACCTCTTCTTCAACTGAGAATGTCAAACGCAGTTTCTGGCAATGGCTGGTTGATCCGGTGACCATGATTACCGAGGCCGGCGAGCGGCGACAAGCCCGTCTAGTGTCGTCAATTCTGCTTGTCGTGATGCTCGCAATGAGCTTCGGAGTAGCCGCCAACACATTCATCATCAACGGACCGGTTGCTGCACGCATTTTGGCAGGTTCAGTTTTTGTTCTCGGAGTCGCGTACATTCTGACCCGTACCAGGCATTATCGGTTGGGCGTGCCTCTTCTGTTAGCTGTAACCGCTCTCTATTCCATTCTGAGTGTAATCATTGGAAACAATTACAGTTCGGAAGGTCTGCTCACCATTTTCATTTTTAATATTTTGGCGATACTCCTCAGTAGTACATTGGCGTCATTTCGCACTACGATATTTTTGTCCGCCGCCAATTTTCTGAGTCTCTTGCTGATACCTTTATTCATCCCAGCCATTCTGTATGGCAACATGGTCATGCCGTTGATCTTTAATGGTGTTGTATCGGTGGTTATTTTGGTCTTGACCCGGCATCGCAATCAGGTAGAAAAAGACCATCTGTCGGAAGAGGACAAGATCAACAATGCATTGCAAGCAAGTAATGCCACATTGCAAACTAGTATTGCTGCTCTTGATGCCCGCACCCGTGACTTAAACCTGGCGATCGAAGTAGGCCGCTCTGTATCGCAAGTGCGAGCCCTTGATGTGATGTTGACCGACGCGGCAGAACTCATTCGCAAGCAATTTGACCTGTACTACGTGCAAGTCTATCTGACGAATCCAAGCCAGACCGTCCTGATCCTTCAATCTGGTACCGGTACAGTCGGCGAAGAACTGCTCCAGCGTAGTCACCAGTTACCCTTGAACACAGCATCCATCAACGGGCGCGCCGCAATAGAGAAAAAATCAGTGGTTATCTCCGATACAAAAAGCAGTTCCACCTTCAAGCCCAACCCACTCCTGCCTGATACCCGTTCAGAAATGGCAGTGCCGCTGATGATCGGTGAAAGAGTGGTGGGTGTGCTGGATATGCAGAGCGAACAAAGCGGTTCATTAAGCCAGGATATTCTGCCCGCCTTTGAAGCGCTGGCTGGGCAATTAGCCATCGCCATTCAAAACGCGAACTTCCTGGCAGAAACACAGCAAGCCCGCGCCGAAGTGGAAGCACAGGCCCGGCGTCTGTCACGCGCCAATTGGGTGGATTACCTGGATGCCATCCACAAGCCCGAAGAAATCGGCTTTGTATTCGAGCAAAACAAGATCGCCCCGATGCCCTCGGATGAGCAATCTCAATCAAAAACCAATGATAATGCCCTGACCGCCCCCATCACCGTCACAGGAGAATTCCTTGGGAATTTAGTGGTGGAAATGGAGGGACAATCACCGATCTCGCGCACATCCGAACTGGTGAATACAGTGGCGCGTCAGGTCGCACAACAGATCGAAAGCTTACGCCTGCTGGACAGCGCCGAACGCTACCGCGCCGAAGCGGAAGAAGCCTCACGCCGCATCACCCATGAAGGTTGGAAAGATTACATGAACGCAAACACCAGTGAAGGTATAAGTTACATCTATGATTTGAAGGAAGTCCGTCCCTTCGATCAAGTTGAAGGTCAACAGGCTGAAAGTTCTGGTTTCAGCCTGCCGCTCAAAGTCCATGATGAAACCGTTGGCAGACTCGTCGTCCATGGATTTGAAGCGGGTGACAGCGAAGCCCTCGAACTTACTAATGCGGTGGCTGAACGCCTTGGCTCGCACATCGAAAGTTTGCGCCTTTCCAAACAGACGGAACAAGCCCTGGCGACAACCCAAAAGCTGGCCGAGCGTGAACAAGCCCTGCGTCAGATCACCAGCGCAGTACGCAGTTCAACCGACCCGGCGACCATCCTGCGCTCTGCCGCGCGTGAGTTGGGTACCCTCTTGGGGCGCAGGACAATTGTTCGTCTGACAACTGCCCGCGAAACACAACCAAATCAGCAACATCTTTCCGCCGATATTGCGGAATCACCAATCGCTGATGGAGATGACAAATGAACGCGCCAAAAAAGAATCCAAAAGACAACGATAATCAAAGCGGAAACAGTTCCGCCCGCTTTGAACAGCAGATACTTGACACATCATCCATCGGTGTACTGATCACACGGATCGGCGATGGCGCAATCCTATATGCCAACAAAACAATTGCCAGTTTATTGGGCATCGCCGATGTTAATTCCATAATTGGCAGACCGGCACCCGACCTTTATTGGGATCCAAAAGACCGCCAGATGCTGCTCGAACGTTTTCACACAGAAGGCTCCATCACGGGCAATGAAATACGCGCCCGTCGATTCGATGGTCACATGGTTTGGGTCTCAATCTCAATTCAGTCATTCAGCTTTGAAGGGGAACAGGTTCTACTATCAGAAATTACAGACATCACCGCTCGCAAGCAGACGGAAGAAGCTTTACGCGCAAGTGAAGAACAGTTTCGCTCCATCTATGATAACGCGACAATTGGCTTGTACCGCACCACGCCAGATGGCCGCATTTTGATGATAAATCCAACCGGGCTACGCCTGCTTGGATTTGATTCATTTGATGAAATATCCCAACGGAATTTGGAGGAGTCGGGATTCGAGCAGGAAGATGCACGCAAACAATTTCGTGAGAAACTTGAGCACGAAGGCACAATTAGCCTGGAAAGTGAATGGAAAAGGAAAGATGGTTCATCCATTTATGTGCATGAGGGCGCAAAAGTCTTCCGTAACGAAAACGGGGAAATCCTATATTATGATGGTAGTTTCGAAGACATCACCGAACGCAAGCGGGCAGAGAATGCGTTGCAGGAAAGTGAACGATTATTGCAACTGGTCATGGATAATATTCCCCAGGCGGTATTCTGGAAAGATAAAGAACTTGCCTTTATGGGCGGCAATCAGGCTGTTGCTGAAGATGCCGGTTTAGATTCGCCGCAGTACCTGGTGGGCAAGACCGACTTCGATATGCCCTGGAAAGACCGAGCTGAACTTTACCATGCTGACGACCAACAGGTTCTGGAACTTGGAGAAGCCAAACTTAATTATGAAGAGATGCAAACCAGTCCAACCGGCAAGCAGACTTGGTTACGTACCAGCAAGATTCCCATGCGCGATATTAATGGAAAAATCTTTGCAGTGCTGGGGATGTATGAGGATATTACCGAACGCAAACAGGCAGAAGCGGAAATCGCACGGTACGTTAGTATTATCGAAAACTCTACCGACTTCATTGGCATGGGGCGGCCAGATTCGCAGGCTTTCTACCTGAACCGTGGCGCGCGCCAAATGTTAGGTATTGACCTCCAAAGTCCCGCCGAAGACTACAGTATTCTCACCCTGCAAGCGCCAAGTGTTTTGGAACAGATTACCCAGGAGGTTATGCCAACCGCCATTGAAAAGGGTGCGTGGGTCGGCGAAAGCGCCATGGTTCACACCGATGGGCATGAAATTCCAGTATCCATGTCGGTTCTCTGCCACAGGGATGCCAATGGCAACATCCTTTACTTCTCCAACATTGCCCGCGACATCAGCGAGCGTAAACACTTGGAACATGAAATTCAGGAATCGTTCGAACGACGCGGTTACCAGGTGCAGGTCAGCACCGAAATCTCGCAGGAAGTTGCGGCGGCATCTGAATTAAATGACCTCTTTGACCGTGTTGTAACACTCACCAAGGAACGCCTCGGCTATTACCACACTCAATTATTGCGTTATGATGCCACCCAGGATGCTGTGATTTTGATCAATGGGTACGGTGAAATTGGCGCGAAAATGCTGGCAGGCGGACACAAAATGCCGATGGGCAGGGGCTTGATTGGTACCGCCGCCGCCAGCGGTAAAATCGTCATGCGCCCCACCCTGGCAGATGATCCCGACTGGCAGCCCAACCCCCTGCTTCCCGAAACCAAAGGCGAAATTGCCGTCCCCATCAAACTGGGCGAGCAAATTCTGGGCGTGCTCGATGTACAAAGCGATCAGGCTGGCGCCATCACTGAAGACGACCGCCTGCTGCTGGAAGGTCTATGCGGACAGATCGCCATTGCCATGCAAAGCGCTGAACTGGTCAAGGCCATCCGTGAGAATGAAGCCCGCCTGGCAGAAGCGCTCAGAACCGCCCGCCTTGCCAATTGGGAATACGATGTCGAGAAGGACATCTTCACTTTCAACGACCAATTCTATTCGATCTTCCACACCACTGCCGAAAAAGCAGGCGGGTATCAACTCTCATCCGCCCGATATGCAGAGCTATTCGTACATCCCGATGACATGGAAGTTGTGGGTATGGAGATCGGAAAGGCGCTGAGTTCGAAAGAGAGAGTGTATAACACCACCCTCGACCACCGCATCGTATATGAGGACGGCGGTATCGGTTACATCACGGTCAAATTGACCGTCGAACGGGATGAAAATGGAAAAATCACCCGTTATTACGGCGCGAATCAGGATATTACCGAGCGCAAGCTGGCGGAAGAGGCGCTGGCCTCTGAGCGCCGCCTGCTGCGCGTACTAATGAGTACCATGCTGGACCTGGTCTATGTCAAAGACTCAGAGCATCGATTTCTGTTGGCGAGCGATACAGTGGTGCGCTCGTTGGGCGCAGAAACGTCAGACGAAGTTGTGGGCAAAACCGATTTTGACTTCCACCCACGCGAGTTGGCTGAGCAGTATCAGTCCGACGAAAAGTCCTTGATGGAATCAGGCTTGCCGCTGATAGATCATGAAGAATCAGCCATGGACCATGCAACCGGCGCTTTCAGGTGGTTGAGCTCGACCAAAGCGCCCCTTCGAGACAGCCAGGGCAACGTCATAGGACTGGTCGGTCTCAACCGTGACATTACCGAGCGCAAACAGGCGGAAGAAGCACTACGTGTTAATGAAGCCCGCCTGGCAGAAGCGCTCAGAACCGCCCGCCTTGCCAATTGGGAATATGATGTCGAGAAGGACCTCTTCACTTTCAACGACCAATTCTATTCGATCTTCCATACTACTGTCGAAAAAGCAGGCGGATATCAACTCTCATCCGCCCGATATGCAGAGCTATTCGTACATCCAGATGATAGGGAAGTTGTGGGTGCAGAAATCGGAAAGGCACTAAGTTCGACAGAGAGAGTGTATAACGCCGCCATCGACCACCGTATCCTGTATGAGGACGGCAGTGTCGGTTACATCACGGTCAAATTGACCGTCGAACGGGATGAAAATGGAAAAATTACCCGTAACTACGGCGCGAATCAGGATATTACCGAACGCAAACAGGCGGAGGAGGCGCTCCGTCGTAGTGAACAGGAAATGTCAGAACGCCTCGAAGAGATCAGCCGCCTGTACCGCACCATGAGTCACGAAGGCTGGAGCACCTACCGCGAAACAACAGATCTGCCCAAAGGCTTCATGTTCGACCAGAACGGAATCAAGCCCCTGGAAGACGCCAGCCAGCCGGAAAAAAGTTTTGCCCACATCCCCATGAAGGTTTTGGGTGGTGAAGTGGTCGGAGACTTGGCTATTGCAGATGACCCACAACATCCCATTTCTCTGGAAGATATTGATTTCCTGCAGCAGGTCTCAGATCAGGTTGCCCTGGCGCTGGAAGGCGCGCGACTTTCGGCACAAACTCAGTCGGCGCTGGCGCAGACCGAGAAACTATCCGAAGCCGGATTGCTTTTCACCCGCGCATCGGATTTACAGAAAGTGGTGAAGATCGCTGTGGAAACCCTTGGAATCTCAAAAATCAACCGCGCCGCCCTTGAGACCTTCAACTACAATGGAAATGAAGTGGAAAGCATGGATGTGATTGCCAACTGGTGGAACGGAACAGGACACGAGACAACGGCTGTCGGCACACACTATTCTCTTGAAGTACTCCCCCTGATTCAGCTGTTCATCACCGCCAACCCGATCTTTATCAAGGATGCCTTCCAGGATGATCGGATCGACAGTGTATCCCTGCAAATCGTTAAGAAACTGAACATCCATGCCGTGGCGGTATTGCCACTCTTCCTGGCAGAAAATCAGATTGGCGTTTTGTTATTGGAGTCGGAGGAAATCCACGAATTTAATCAGGACGAAATCCGCTTATTCTCCGCGATGGGTCCGCAAATCTCGACTGTGTTGGAGAATCGCCGCCAGTTCGAACGGGCGCAAAAACAGGCTGAACGTGAAAGCACACTAAACATCATCAGTCAGAAGATCCAAAGTGCCACCACCGTGGAAGCCGTGCTCCAAATTGCCGCGCGCGAATTGGGACATGCCCTGGGCGCTCCCATGACCATTGCCCAATTAAGCATGAAAGATAAGAAATAAAAGGCGCAGGCTTAGGAGACATGCCCATGCCCCCCGATAACAAATCACAAAAACGGGTTGAAAAACTCTTTTCGGATCTGGAACAAATTGCCAAGCCACCCCTCACAGATGGCAGGGATACATCCGCCGAAAAAAGCACAGTACGGCCTGTCACGTATGAAAAACCCGCACCTCCGATAAATGACGGCAGCGAGACGAACGCGCTGCTTTTACGCATCCGCGAATTGGAAGCGCAAATAAAAGAAAGCGAACAACGCGCCGCTTCTGTAAAAGAAAATTACGCACCCGCCGTCATTTACGAAAAGGAAAAAGTTGGCTACACCTTTAGCAATGACCGTATGTCGCCGCTCCAAATCAATGTCCCTGCAGAGTCATTAGAGGACAGCATCAAGACACCATTAACCGCAAGCGGCGAGTCCATCGGAGAATTACGGGTCGAGCAGCCCACAGAGCGCGCATGGACAACGGAAGAAACTGCTTTGGCAAACGCAGTTGCCCAACAAGCCTCGCTTCAAATTCAAAACCTGCGCCTGCTGGCCGCAACTGAACGCGCACGCGCCGAAGCCCTGGAAGCCAACCGTCAATTCACCCATCAAAACTGGGAATCCTTTATGGATGGCATTCGTAACAGCGAACGCATTGGTTATGTATATGACCAGGCTTCCGTTGCGCCCTTTGCCGAACCAACTCCAGACCAACCTGATATGCAGGAAACCATCAATGTACTCGATGAACATGTCGGAAACCTCTTTCTGAAAGCGGATCCTGCCCGCCCGTTGACCGATGAAGACAGGGCAATGGTCTCGGCGGTTGCGCGCCAAATTGCCCAACAAGTTGAAAACCTGCGCCTGCTGGCAGATGCCTCACGCGCCCGCGCCAATGCCGAAGAAGCCACCCGCCGCCTGACACGCGAAAACTGGCAATCGTTCGCCAATCAAAAAGTAGATACGCTTGGCTTTGCGTATGACTCGATACAGGTGACACCCTTTGGGAAAACACAAATTCCTCAGAATATATCTTTTGAGCAACCCCTGATGGTGCGCGGCGAATCCATTGGGCAACTAACCGTGGCCGGCTTGAAGGATATCCCCACCGGCGCGCTCGAATTGGCAAGTAATATCGCCGAGCAGGTCAGCGCCCATATTGAAAACCTGCGCCTTTTCGAGTTGAATGAAAGACGCGCCCGTGAACTGGAAACGGTGGCTGTCGTCAGCACCACCGCATCCACCACACTCGACCCTGATGAATTACTTCAGTCGGTAGTGGACTTGACAAAAGAACGCTTCAACCTTTATCACGCACACATCTACCTCGCCGACGAATCATGGAACACATTATTGCTTGCGGCAGGCGCGGGTGAAATCGGCAGGCAAATGGTAATGACGGGTCATGCCATTCAAATGAATGCGGAAAGGTCACTCGTGGCGCGCGCCACCCGCGAACGCGCCGCCTTGATCGCAAATGATGTACGCATAGAACCGGATTTTCTTCCCAACCCATTCCTGCCCGATACCCGCTCAGAAATGGCCGTGCCAATGGTCTCCGGCGATAAGGTCATCGGCGTGTTCGATGTCCAATCAGATCAAACCGGACGTTTCTCGCAGGAAGACGCCAACATCTACACCACCCTCGCGTTACAAGTGGCAGTGGCGTTGCAAAACGCCCGCTTGTATGTGGAACAATCTGCAACGGTGGCTCAACTGCGCGAGTTGGATCGTCTAAAATCATCGTTCCTCGCAAATATGTCCCATGAATTACGCACACCGCTCAACTCAATTCTAGGCTTTGCGGATGTAATCCTTGAAGGACTGGATGGTCCGCTTACAGAAAATATGAACAACGACCTGGGGTTAATCTACAAAAATGGACAACACCTTCTGCATTTGATCAACGATGTGCTGGACATGGCCAAGATCGAATCAGGCAAGATGAACCTAAACGTCGAGAAATTCAACCTGCAGGAGATCATCGAAGAAGTGACCAGCATCACATCCACATTTGCGAGTGAAAAGAATCTCGCGCTCTTCATTGACCCTGATTCAGACCATGAAGTGGAGATCAATGCTGATAAAATCCGCCTGCGCCAGGTGATGATCAACCTGATCAACAACGCCATCAAATTTACCGAGAAAGGCAAGATCGCCATCCATGTGGCGCGCGAAGAGAACAACGTGCTCATCAGCGTAAAAGACACCGGCATCGGTATCCCAATGGAACTGCTCGAATCGGTCTTCCAGGAATTTACACAAGTGGATACCACCACCACCCGCAAAGCAGGCGGCACAGGGCTGGGCTTGCCCATCAGCCGCAAGCTGATCGAAATGCACGGCGGCCGCTTATGGGCTGAAAGCACCGGCGTGGCTGGCCCCGACGGGGGCTGCACCTTCTACGTATTCCTGCCCATCGAAGCCAAAATCAAAGATGACGAACCAAAGGTGAAATAACATCATGGCAAAGCCGAAATTCCTGCAATGCGCCATCTGCGGCAACCAACAACCTTATGAACCCTTCGTGCCAGCCATTTGTAAAAAATGTGAATCACAATGGCTGGAAGCAAGCTATGATTACGAAACCTTCAAACGCGACATCCTGCGCGGACTACCGGGTCGTCCATCCAACTTATGGCGCTATCAGGATGTCCTGCCGCTGAACGACCCCGCCGCTTTGGATCTCTATCCCGCCGGCGGGACTCCGCTCTGGCTGTCGCAGCGCTTCGCGCCTAATCTGGGGCATGATCGTGTTTACTTCAAGGATGAGCGCTACGGCCCGACATCTTCTTTCAAGGACCGCCAGGCCGCGGTGGCAGTTGCTGCTATGAATGAAGGAGGTGTACGCGAGGCTGTCATCGCATCCACGGGTAATGCGGCGGTGGCGTACGCGGCGGCCTGTGCCAGGGGTGGGATCAAACTCTGGGTCTTTATGACCAGCCTCGTTCCGCAGGAAAAGCTGCGTGAAGCCGCACTCTTCGGCGCGGAAGTCATCCGGGTCAGCGGTAATTACGATCAGACAAAACAGATCGCAAGTCAATTCGCGCAGCGCAAGCATTTACTTTTGGATCGCGGCGCAAGTTCCATCCCATCACGTGAGTCGATGAAAACCATTGCCTATGAGATCGTAGAACAACTCGGCTGGCAGGCTCCCGACTGGTACATTCAAGCCGTCAGCGGCGGCATGGGACCGTTGGGTGTGTATCAGGGTTTCAAGGAAATGTTCGACATGGGATTGATAAACCGCATTCCCAAAATCGCCATCATTCAGGCGGAAGGCTGTTCGCCGATGGTGCAAGCCTTCAAGGCGGGCAGGGATACTGCTGAGCCTGTCATACCCGATACGCGCATTATCATCCTATCCACCGGCGACCCGGGAAAATCATATACCTATCTGTGGAACATCATCCAAAAACACGGCGGCACAATGGAATCTGTATCCGATGCAGAAGCCTTTGACGCCATGCGCTCCCTCGCCAAAAGTGAAGGGATGGCCGTGGAACCTGCGACCTCGGTTGCTTTTGCGGGTCTTCAAAAAATGTTGAAAGCCGGTACGATCAGCAAGGAAGAGACGGTTGTGGTTAACTGCACAGGGCATACCTTCCCGGTTGAAAAACATGTCCTGGGCGATCAGTGGGCTGTGGATGTACACTTAAGCGAAACACAGGCTCCCGCCCCGCGTGAAGGTTTACAGGCCGCCCTTGAGAATTTGGATGAGAAGACCACAACGGTCCTATTGGTGGACGATAACGCAGACGATGCCCTGCTCATCCGCCGACTGCTGGAAGGAAAAAAATCCTATCGTGTACATCATGCCAAAGACGGCTGGGAGGGACTCGCCATGGCGCGCCAGCACCTGCCCGATTTAATCGTCAGCGACCTGACCATGCCCGGCATTGATGGGTTTGGTTTTGTGGAAGAACTCAAACTCGACCCGCGCACAAAGGATATTCCAATTGTCGTTGTCAGCGCAAAAGACATCACCACCGAAGAACGCAACCGGCTCAATGGCCGCATTGAAGCGCTGTATCAAAAAGGCTCATTGCCAACGCGCAAATTCGTGGACAAGGTAATTAACGTCATTGAAGATAAAAATGGAGCCTAGGAGATAATTATGGGAACCAACATTTTATACATAGAAGATAACCCGGACAACATGATGCTTGTCAAACGCGCCCTCGAAGCGCGCGGCTATACATTGGTACAAGCCGCAAACGGTTCGGAAGGCGTTGCAGCCGCCGAAAGTGAAGAAGTGGATTTGATCCTGCTCGATATCAACCTGCCCGACATTGACGGTTACGAAGTTGCGCGCAGAATACGCGGCAGCGCCAAACATGCTCTGGTGTATGTTCCCATCATTGCCGTTACCGCCAACGCCTTGAAAGGCGATGCCGAAAAAGCCCTTGCCGCAGGTTGTGACGTGTACATGTCGAAGCCGATCAACATCCGCGAACTGTGGGCGCGCGTGGAAGCGTTTGTGCCATCTCCTCAAAAGCCATTCTGAAAGAATGACCGGCTTGCCCATGTTAACAACATCTGAAAAAATTTCGTATCTGGCTAATTTGCAATGCTCCGACTGTGGAAGCATCTATTCGGCCGCCGAGGTTCACACCTTCTGCCCCGATTGTCAGGCGCCGCTGCTGGTCAACTATGATTTGAATGCCGCGAGCCAGCACGTGGACCGCGACGAGATCCACCGGCGGCTGAAAGGCATGTGGCGCTGGCACGAATTACTGCCCGTGGTGGAAACGCAAAACATGGTCACACTGGGCGAGGGAGACACCGCATTATTGCACCTGCCGCGAGTGGGGAAATCGCTTGGACTGAGCAATCTTTTCGTCAAAGAAGAAAGCAGTAATCCCACCGGCTCATTCAAAGCGCGCGGACTTTCCGCCGCCGTATCGAAAGCCAAGGAACTGGGAATCAAAAAGGTCATCATCCCCACGGCGGGCAATGCCGGCGGCGCCATGGCCGCGTATGCCGCGCGCGCCAATATGCAAGCCCTGATCTACATGCCCAAAGATACGCCCAACGCAAACATCGTGGAAAGTCGCATCGCCGGCGCGGAAGTGATTCTGGTGGATGGCATCATCAGCGATGCGGCCGGCATGGCAGGCGAAACAGCTCGCAAAGAAGGCTGGTTCGACGTTTCCACCTTCAAAGAGCCATACCGTACCGAAGGCAAAAAAGTGATGGGATACGAACTGGCCGAAGCCTTCAACTGGGAACTGCCCGATGTCATCATCTACCCGACAGGCGGCGGCACGGGACTGGTTGGCATGTGGAAAGCCTTTGAAGAACTCGAACAACTCGGCTGGCTGAATAATGCAAAACGTCCGCGCATGGTTTCGGTGCAGGCGGAAGGATGCGCGCCGGTTGTAAAAGCCTTTGAAAGAAAAGCCGCGTTCTGTGATTTTTGGATCGACGCAAAAACCATCGCATCGGGCTTGCGCGTGCCAAAGAGTTTTGCAGACCACATCATTCTTGCGAATTTATATGAAAGCAACGGCACCGCCATCGCGGTCAGTGACGCATCCATCACCGAAGCGCAAAAGGAACAGGCAAAAGCCGAGGGAATTTTCGCCGCTCCCGAAGGCGCGGCAACTCTCGCCGCATTGAAAGAACTCATCCGGCAAAAATGGATTCATCCTGATGAACGCATTGTGATCTTCAATACGGGTTCGGGATTGAAATATTTGGATCAGCAAAATTAATCAAAAACAGGATGATCTCGGTCA
>DYDH01000085.1 GCA_020717985.1 Herpetosiphon sp.
TTGACGCAGCGGATCTTGATCATATCCGCGCCAGGCCCGAGCTGACTGCGGAGCAGATTCTCGACCAGGGTCTTGGACACTCGGTCCACCACGACCTTGAGGCGGGGCGTGCCGTTCAGCAGTACCGGCTCCACCCGGCGCAGATGAAAGGCCCGCCTGTTGCCAATGGCAAATTTGCCGGAGTGGCGCTCATGCATGCCGATCCGGTTCAAGGGGCAGATCGCCGTTACCGATTCGCCAGGGATGACCTCGGTCTCGACATAGAGGGTCTGATCTTGATCGCAGGCGGCAATCTCGCCCCAGAGCAACTTTTTTTCAAAGCACTTATAACGGACGGTCTGCTTGAACACCGCCGCCCTGGCCAGGTTCGCCTCAAGTTGCCGCGCCACCGTCCCCCTACCCTTGAGTTTCGAGAACTCGACAAGGCGCTGCATGACCACCCCGCCGCTGTTGTTGTAGGCCACTGCCTCCAGGCGCAGGTCATCCCGAAAGAAGACCATGACAGGAAGGTGGTACCACTGGGAGAGTTGGGCGGCGAAGACGGACTCGATCTCTGCCATGACTTCGAGCCTGGTGAGGCCGTGTTTGCCGGCGAGTGAGGCTATGATGTGATGCACGAGGTCGTCCTCCCATGGAGTAGATAAAAACGCCGGTGAATTTTGGCGGTCTCTATCTACTATTTTCCGGGGGGATGACTCTTTTTAGGGTGGCGAGTTGTTATTTTCGGTCGATTTTGGTTATAACGTGCGGAAATGTAAGGCGAAAATTATTTTTCATGCGAAAAAAGTTTAAGCCAAAAGGCCAGGTACTTTGAAACATCTTGACCGATAAAAAAATCTTGCAATCATTTAGCAACTGTGTTTAGAAAATATCCATTCTCTTTTGCGCTAGGCTTATTACGCTAACGTTTAAATATCATAAAAATGCAAACTCAAGCAGGCAGAGAAAATGCTGCAATCCATAACGCAAAAATTGTGCCTCTCGCAAAGGGCAATTCCTTTTAATAATCCCCCCCCCCCCGCAATTCCTTGTTATTCCATTTAAAGCGACGAAGCAAATCACTAACCCCAAAACTCCCATGGTTCACCGCCTGGATTACAATAGTTCTTCCGCTCGCATTTTATGGGGTGGCTGTATGCCAACCGACCGCCGCCGCATCTACAGCGCAGACCAATCTTGCATGGGCAGGTTTACATTTCTAAGCCACCTGGCCTTCCCGTTGGCAACTCACTAGCCAGGCGAGAGGATCTTTTATGCCAATCTTTACAAAATTTATTAATTATTGTCCTGTTATTTCAATTGTCACCATTGTTCTTATCAGCACGACTGCCTGTAGTCCACCACATGGATTTGTAGACAGAAAAAATATTAAAGAAATTGACTACATTAGTGATACTTATGGAACTAATGATGCCAAGACACTCGAATCACTTACCTGTGTAGATGGCCTTCGAGCAGCAAAAAAGCAGGCAAGAGAATGGAATAACGACGCACAACTGATCGGGGTGGCTAGTGCTAAGGCTCGTCCAGGCAAACTTGAAACACATAAGACAGTATGGAACCAATTGGTATGGCTCTACCTTTTTAAGGATACTGATGGCAATTCATGGCTTGCAGTGAGCGTTGGTAGGAGGAACGGGCAGATAGAAATTATTGGCGTGGGCTGTCATTCAGAACCTGCTGGCTTAAAAAATTGGCACTCGATTGGTGCTACTTGGCATCAGGCACAGATCGAGGGCCCGGAAATGGAACTTGAGGCATTCCATGTTGAAGAACGCAACCTCTTCGTATGGACCTTCCCGGTGACTTTAGCTGTGCGGAAACCTGGTGATTGGGGAGGCGAGATACAGACAGTGGATGCTGTTAGTGGCGAGCGCATTGTGGACAAAAATATGTTACGCCAGATTGCGGAACAGAGGTGGAGCCGGATCAGCGTTGATCGGCCTTCCCAGAAGAGGATGATGCCCGAGGGCCATAATGCCAAAGTAATCGTCTATGAAGCTTTCGCAGAGGGTGAAGTGAAAACCAACCATGTCTTTCAATGGAACTCCCAGCTTAATTCCAAGGGGTATGAATATGATATGTATTTAGAGTTCATTGGAGCCAAGTGAAGTACTTGAGTCTGAAAACTTGGAAGGTGACTCAATGGAAAATAAACAAGCTGCTGCGGATGTTGCCAGGCTATTTCGTTGCATCAACGCACAAACCTACCTGGATAGCTTGGATGAAAGGAGCACTGTGATGCAACGCCGCACTAATCGAAGTAAGACAGCAACAACATTTGCACCAATCAAAACATTCAGCATTCTTTGCGCAGTTGTTACGTTGGTCATCTTGGCCATGAACGCCTTCGCCTTAGACGACGCGATTCATCAAGCCGCAGGGAGAGGCGATTTAGCAAAGGTCAAGGCACTACTTGAAAACAGCCCAAAATTGATTTTCAGTAAGGATAGTTCTGGTGCGACGCCGTTGCACTTTGCGGCGCAGTTTGACCGCAAAGACGTGGCAAAACTGCTATTGGCCAATAACGCGGATATCAATTCCAAGTCCAACGACGGCCTGAGTCCGTTGCAGGTGGCGGTTCAATTTAACCACAAAGAAATGCTGGAATTACTGCTGGCCAATAAAGCGGATGTTAATATAAAAGCCAACAACGGCTATACGCCTTTGCATGTGGCGGCAGGCAAGGGTTACACAGATTTGGCAAAGGTGTTACTTGCTAACAAAGCCGATATAAATGCTAAGGAAAACAACGGGGAGGTGCCTTTGGGTTGGGCGTTGCGATTTGGCCATAAGGAGATGGCGGAATTGTTGATAGCGAACAAGGCTAACCTCCACGTCAGGGATAGCAACGGCGAAACGTTCTTACACATTGCAACGGCTCGGGGGCAAAAGGCCATGGTGGAATTGTTGTTAGCCAATAAAGCTGAAATTAACGCTAAAGACAACGGCGGCCACACGCCTTTGGCCTGGGCAGTGAACCAAGGCCACAATGACATAGCGCAATTACTTCGCCAACACGGCGGCAAAGAATAGTTTATTGAACAATCTCTCATAGATCATGCAATGACGGTGTAACAATTGTAAAAACACTCAAGGAATATTTTAATATGAGTGGCAAAACAAAAAATAGAATATTTTTATTATGTTCGTTTGCAGGTGGAATTTTTCTTTTAATGCAAGAGAAGAAGATGAATGGTGCCAGATCGGCTGATATCTTTGATTTTTTAAAAGGTTGCGAATATTTTATTGGTGGTGGAGCTATGTTTGGCCTACCCGTATTAATTTTCATATCAATAACAGAAAAAATACAGAAATTTATGAATCGGAGTAATACTGAAAATAAAGTGAAATAAGGTAAAATTAATAAGGAATTAAGTGGAGATGCAGCAATGGATGAAAAGAAAAAATTAAAGTCGCCGCCAACTATACCCATCTTTTTGGTAGCGGCTGTTGTTTCGTATTTTATCTTTGCCCACGGCAGCGTCGACCGCGTTGTCTTTCGTAACAACTTTGTGAAGCTGGCCGAGAAGGAACGCAGCATCTCCCCTAATAAAGATTGCATCGACAAAGTGCTTACCAAATACTCCGACAACGAATTGCGTGCTTTCGAAAAGGAGGCTAAAACCCTCAGTGTGACCAATCATATCACTGGCCCGTCTTCCAGCTTGGGGGATTTTTATGGGGATTTGAACGACTGCATATCAGCCCGTTAGAAAATGTTCCACTTTTTTAACAAAGCAAACCATTCAAGGGTACTTTTATATGGATACCACGGTTAAGGAAGCTGAGAGCAAACAACCAACCCTTGAGGATTGGCTTGTCCAAATTCGTTCAGACATGGCAGAATTGGAGCCCTTAGAGTGTCCAAATTGCAATAACAGATTTGACCAAGAAACGCTAAAAGCGAAGAAATGTTCTCATTGCAGCATGGTGCTGCATCCATTACCAAGGATTGCAAAATACTTCCCAATGCTCCTCAAATTCGTAGTAGTTTCCATCTTTGCAATCATAATTTATTTGATGTTAGGTGAGGCTGCGACTAGTGAAAAGCTTGCAAAATCCTTACATTGGCTTCTCTCTCTTCCGCGTACTGGTAGAGCGATAGTTTCTTTAATTATTGCAAGCTTACTTTCTGGCATGATAAAGACTTTTTTCAACGATATTAATCGGTTTTGGTCTGTGCCTACAGGAGAATCTCAACGATTTGCTGCGACAAATGCACAAATATTATCAAAGTCCAGTAATAGTAATAGTGCGGCCAGATGGTACGCAGAAATGCTGTCATACGGTTATTCAGAATCTTTTTATATAAGTTCTAACAAAGCATTTGAATTCATTCGCGGGCATGTTGAAATAAACTCGCCTCTTGGCGAATGTTATTGGGACTTACTCTTTTGCAATCGACTCATCGCCTGGTATATAACGGCCAGCAGTAACCCTTGGACTTCTTCACCTCCTTCGAGAGATTATACAAAGGATATGTTATATGTTGTCTCTGATTCGCCGCGATTAATTGCTTTGGCTCAGATTATAAAATTTAATCGAACACCAGATTGGGTAAAGATGATACATACAAAAGCACCTCAGCTTGCAGGCCAATTTTCAATTAAACCAGTTGAATAGTCAAATAATAGGTCAAATCAATATTTCCCAAGATTGAAACGAATGATGCAATCTTTGCTTTGGAATGAAATAAGGGCCTTTTGTAGGCGATGTCCGACCTACAAACTTTCATAGGAGTTAATAATATGAAGGAAATGAGAAGGGGTACTGGATCGATAATTACAGGGATATATACTTCTATTATGGTGGGCCTTATATTATTTGCCATAGTGGGATGTTCAAAAGAGGAAGCAAAATGGAAGGACGCAAGGGAGAAACATACGATAAATTCACTGGAGGATTTTATCAAAGATTTTCCTAAGAGTATACATTCTGATGAAGCTAGAAGTGAAATTATTCAACAACTGGAAACCGTTTTGGTTGATCAGCCGACCCTGTTTCGGCCCTCCTTAATAGCATCGGTTCTTTCATTGCGTGACCAGCTTAGTCCGTTAGCTATCAATAACTTTGCAGTCATAATGCACGCCTCATGGCTTGGGAAAAATGGTGCTGAAATGTTTGATATGGAGCTCGTTCATCCGGGGACTACGGTTTATGTTCCTCGACATATGGTGGTAGATAATAGCAAATATTTTAAAAACAGTTGCAATACTCTGGGAACCGTCAACTACAGTAATCTGTTGGCTGATAAAGGGAAACTTTGCGGCGAAGAAAAATGTGCTCCCAAAATGATAGCGACGCCCCTCCTCGGTTCTCAAGGCGGTGGCGAGACTGTGCCTTCCCCGATTTTGGTTTTTTGCAGCAGATCCACATCGTCGCAGAACAACGTAGTAAAGTTGAAAGCCGCATTGGATTACAACCTGGGAATGATTGGTCGTTTTGAAGGTTCACCTGGCCCTTTTCCAACAGTAATCAGGTGGGAGTAAAGGAACAAACGGGGTAATCTTATCAACAGCCAAGGTTGGGACCTCCCACTAGACCATGCAGCGTAATACCACGACTATGTTTCCATAAATTGCAATGAATGATGCTGGTTTTGTTTTTATAGGAAATGGGGTCGAAGGAAATGAACGGCCTTTTGGTGGGCGATGCCTACACAAACTGTTTCAGAAACTGTTGCTTCTGGCGTAGGTTTTCGGAAACCCGAAAAAAGGACAAATCTCATGAAGGCAAGGACGACATCGTTAGTCATACTGGGCATGCTTCTGGCCTCCCCGGCTTGGGCAGGCAATTATACTGTAAATGGCGATGACACGGTTACGGACAACGCCACCGGGCTTGTGTGGCAACAAGCGGACAGTGCCAAAATTATGACCAGGGAGCAAGCACAGGCCTATTGCGCCAACTTGACGCTGGCCAAAGGTGGCTGGCGGCTGCCCAACATCAAGGAATTACTTTCCCTTGTTGACCATACCAAAAATAAACATTCCATTGATCGAACCATATTTCCAAACACAAAGCCATACCCCTACTGGTCGTCAACTGTCGAAGCAAGCGTCCCAGTTAGTACTTGGCTTGTAAACGTCGGCAGTGACGCCGCCCTCAAGATAGCAAGGTCTAGCCTCAAAAAAGGACAAGAGGTCAACGGCTATGCACGTTGTGTGCGCGGCGGAAATTGATTTCGAGGGTAATAAGGGGTCAGGTCAGGACATTGGACAAAATAATAGGCCAACAGAAGTGGCCCCGCCAATTTGAACAAGCCGCTAAGTGAAGAATCTGCTACCTTTTGATGTACCGTTCGGGGCCTAACTATGGAGCTTAGGTGTCATCTTTACCGAAAGAGTCTATAACTGATTTTGCAAGATTCCTATCCTGGTAAAGCCACTAAGTCGAGGAGGCTTGTCAATGCGCACTTTTAAACTCTATTCAATGCTTGTCGTCTTGCTTTCTTGCGCCTTATGCGCGGCACCGCCAACGTGTCATCGTGTCGCAGTTGATACTACGCTTACACGGCCTGAAGGTGTTTTTCTTATGGCGGACGTTTGCATTCAAAAGGACGCCGTAGGAGATTCCGACGATTATTTTTGTCAAATAACGACTCAACTTTATGACTTGCGTGAGACGTCAGAAGGGAACGTTGTTTGCTAATTTACTTAACGGCCATCTGGACATCTTCATGCAAGGATTTCTTGGCATTGGTTGTTTTTCAACTTCTTTTACGAATGAACCAAAAATAATAAGAATATTTTGGGGGAGTATTACAATGAAACATATATTTATTTGTCTATTTGTAGTCAGCTTTGTCTTAGGTGTTTCTGTTCAGTCTCATGCCGAAAATAAAAGCCAGAAACAAGAACAGAAATCAGGTAAAATGACTGAAAAGCCGGTTCAAAATAATCCTTTTATGAGTCCGTATGATCCTGGTAAAGACGCAATTTGTAAAGACGCAATTAGTCAAATTGCAGGAAAAATAGGTTCCAGTAGCTCCCTAGTTTGTGACGACGTGCTTTGGAAAAAGATTGTAGCGGCTGCCTCCGAGGCTGGCGTGTTGGAAACTGTCAATAAGAGTGCAGTCGTGGAGAAGAAAGCTTTAATCGACAAACTTGATGGTAGTGAGAATCGCTGTCGTCCCTATTTTAATAATTCAATAATACCTGCGCCTCAGTTGGGCCTTAATATGGTGAATACGATACCGGAACGTCGCATTTTACAAATAACCTGCCTTTATGACAACGTATTGGAACTGTATATTGTTAATGGTGCCGATGAAATCGACAAAGTAACTTTCAGTGAGTCCAATGACGCTATAAGCGTGACTTCAGATCAGGGCAAGGTCTTAGTTATCTCGTTGATCTATGGAGGAGAGAAGAAAGGAGTATATAAAGTGTGGCTAATCCGGTGAACCTGCTTCTGGAGCCCCGAATCCCTAAAAACTTAAACAAGTTAGTACGTTAAGCTGATTGCTGAAAGCTGAACGCGTTCATCTGGAAAGAGAGTTTCCTGCTGAACACTAATTACTATAGGAGGGGAACAGCATGTCAGAACGAACAGGTTATAAGTCACGAATGAAGATAGCGGTGATTGTGGTGATCTTCGCCTTTTTGTCTGCGACTGTTGCCATCGCTGGCGTGAATGAAGATTTCCTCGAAGCAGCAGACCGTGGTGATTTGTTGGCCGTTCAGTCCTTCTTCACTGATGGTGCTGACGTCAATGCCAAGACCCAGGAAGGCAAAACCGCTCTGATGGCGGCTTCCGAGAAAGGCCACAAAGAGGTCGTGGAGCTGCTGCTCGCCAAGGGTGCCGACGTCAATGCTAAGAGGCAGGCCGGCGCAACCGCGTTGTATGCGGCTTCCTATAATGGCCACAAAGAAGTCGTGGAGTTGCTGCTCGCCAAGGGAGCCGACGTCAATGCTAAAGATCGGGACAGTATCACCGCGTTGATGGCGGCTTCCCAGGAAGGCCACAATGAGGTCGTAAAGTTGCTGCTCGCCAAGGGTGCTGACATCAATGCTAAAGATTTGGACGGTGGAAACGCGTTGACGGCGGCTTCTAATAAAGGCCACAAAGAGGTAGTGAAGTTGCTGCTCGCCAAGGGTGCCGACGTCAATGCTAAGCTGCAGAAAGGCAAAACCGCGTTGATAGCGGCTTCTGAGAAAGGCCACAAAGAGGTCGTGGAGTTGCTGCTCGCCAAGAGTGCAGACGTCAATGGTAAGATGCAGAACGGCGCAACCGCGTTGATAGTAGCTTCCCAGAAGGGCCACAAAGAAGTCGTGGAGTTGCTGCTCGCCAAGGGAGCCGACGTTAACGCTAAGGCGAAGAGCGGAGCAACCGCGTTGTTTGCTGCTTCCCAGGATGGCCACAAAGAGATTGTAGGGTTGCTGCTCGCCAAGGGAGCCGACGTTAACGCTAAGGCGCAGAACGGCGCAACCGCGTTGATCATGGCTTCCCAGGCAGGCCACAAAGAGGTCATGGAGTTGCTTGTACGGGCGGGAGCAAAGAGGGAGTAAAATAGTTGGGTAAACAGAACAAAGAAACCGAGACGTCGAAACAAGGCGGCAGGAAATGCGAGATAATTTGGCTAAAGAATGGCTAAAGAAAAGTGTCAAAACAGTAGAAAATAGACATTTTAGGGTAATAAGGGGTCAGGTCCGGACATTGGACAAAAT
Organism: Herpetosiphon sp.; assembly: GCA_020717985.1. Lineage (GTDB taxonomy): Bacteria > Chloroflexota > Anaerolineae > Anaerolineales > Villigracilaceae > Villigracilis. The sequence continues at coordinate 8,673 of DYDH01000085.1, forward strand.
AATAGGCCAACAGAAGTGGCACCAGAAATTTGAACAAGCCGATAAGTGGAGAATCTGCTACCTTTTGATGTCCCGTTTGGAGCCTAACTATGGAGCTTAGGAGTCATCTTTACCGAAAGAGTCTATAACTGATTTTGCAAGGTTCCTATCCTGGTAAAGCCACTAAATCGAGGAGGCTTGTCAATGCGCGTTTTTGCACTCTTTTCAATGCTTGTCGTATTGCTTCTTTGCGCCTCATGCGCGGCACCGCCAACGTGTCATCGTGTCGCAGTTGATACTACGCTTACACGGCCTGAAGGTGTATTTCTTATGGCTGACGTTTGCATTCAAAAGGACGCCGTAGGTGATTCCGATGACTACTTTATGATTTCGGAGTCCAAGCTTGGAGCGGAAGCGGCTCTGCGGGAGTTGTCGAGCTACCTGGCAAATTCAGGCATTAAGATACGATCTTCGCTAGTTCCATTTGTGTGCGGAGCACGCCAAAATACGCCTAACGGTCTACTTCGAGCTGCCAACAAGGAGAATGACCCAATACAGGATTTGCCGCAGCCTTTGGCAGTCGCCGCAACACTTCAAGACGATCCAGAGTATGTTCGTGCTCTGACTGTAATCAGCACTTACGCCATTGAACGTGCCGCTACTGATCGCCCCCCTAACAAAAACAATGAAGCAATTGAACCACCACAGAATGCCACTCGACCACAAATTGACGATAACGAATTTAAGAGCGCCGCCAGTTTGCTCAAAAAACGCACGCAAGCATCTTCCGTGCTCTATCTGGGAATTCTGGGGACAAGCAGGACCACTGGTAAAGCGGCGCTCCAGTCAACAGGGAGCTTCCTTGTCGGTATGACAGTGGGACTCGCAACTGCCGGACTAGGGACAGGGTATGCCCTAGCGTTTACCCCTGGGCACCAAATTGATGGCCGTGTGATGGAGGGCGCAATGCTTGACCTTGATTCAGGTGACATTACTTGGTCGAATGCCGTGCATGCCGGGGGGGATCCCATAAAGCCGGAGACAGTCGCGGATGCCAAAGCCCTTGACCTTCTTTTTCATGGCGTCGTCTTCAAGGCTTCACCAAATAACAATAAGTGAACCATTGTTAACATGTTCGAAGGAACGCCTACGAAATGGAGGAATATGATGACAGCAGAGGCTCGATCAAAAGGCACAGCGAACTGTACAAAAGTTCGCTTCTGTGTCGTTGTAGCTATCCTATGCCTGCTTGCGGGATGCTCGTATCTGGCCGATCCAAAGCAGCTTGTCCCAGCCCTTGACCAACGAGTGTCATCAACGGTCAATCAAACCGTGCAAATTTTAGATGTACGAGTTGACCCAGCAGCGGAAGAACTTACCGTTGACGGAATGTTTAAGGCAGCTCTCACACCAGATTCTTTCAAAATCGCACTGTTAACGTCGCTAAGGCAAGCCAAAACCTTCGCCAATGTATCACCCGACACAGGCGAATTGCGACTCCGCGCCACGATTAAAGCGTGGCGCGGAGAGGTGCCGGTTTACCGTTCAAGACTGTTGGTTAACTATGAATTCGCCGACAACAACAATAGAATTGTATGGTCTGAAACATATGAGTCCGAATACGGTGATAATTCTTTCGGGGGTGTCAACCGAAGAACCAGAGGAATTGAAGGCGCTGTTCGTGAGAATATCAAATCCTTGATCGATGGTCTCGCTGAGCGTCCGCCTAAGTAGGTCGCAGTCATGCCGCCGCTTTTGGTGCTCGTCAAAAGGAAAGGAGAACTGTGATGAGCTTATTGCTATTTGGTATACCAGCCGCGATTATCGCAAAAATAAAGGGGTTTAAGTCGTTGAGGTGGCTATTCGCGCTTGGAATAATCGGATTTATTTGGGTGCTGTTCCTTAACAGCGCGAAAGCTCAAGAAATTTCTCCAGAGGAGATGGTTAGTCGCGCAGAGAAGGCTAATACGGTTGGTGCTAGGCTGTGCGTTATTAATGTAGGTCTGTCCGTGATCGCTCTTCTCATCGTGTTCGCAAGCAATTTTAGAGCCTGATGGATACGCCGATCGTTACTATTGACTCGGTGATTAAACATGAGGTGGTCAACTAAAAGGAGGTGCACTCAATGAAAGCAATATTGCTAGCGTATGTCCTATCGCTCCTACTATGTCTTGCGGGTTGTGTTTCACAGGCGGAGCAAAGAGCAAGCGCCGAGATGCAACAGAAGCGTGAGCAGAATCGACAGATAGCGGCTCGGGAAGCTAGTCAGATAGTTACACGTGTTAAGGATTATGTTGTTTATTTCACTAAATACGACCAATACGAAAAGGACAAACAGGAAGGTGCTTGGCGCGTTCTTTCTTCTGGTGTTGCACGCGAATGGGATAGCAGCGGGACTATCGCGTGTAATAGAATGGAGACGGTCGGTACTTTGTCGGGTCCAGTATGTAATTTGGTTTTTACAGACAGTGCTCCCAAACACGAAGACCTATGTCCATCCGGTGAACCTGCTTCTGGAGACCAGAATCCCTATAAGAATTTTTTCCTAAAGTCGATCGAGTTCAAATAACGTTTGGCTATCGATTTTTTGGACTGACGCACGAGGCGCTAATGTACGCAATTTTAGATTGCGGTTAATCACGAAGACAATAATGTGCCTTAAAGGAGAGCAAATATGAAACGATATGTGATTTTATCTATAATTGTATTTTGTGTCATAATGGGAAGCTATTGTTATGGTGCCAGCGCAAAACATAACAAAAATCAACAGGAAAAGGTAACCTCCAGTGAGGTGCAAAAAATAGTTTCTGAAGCCAAGTCTGTTCGATTCATATTTCAGGTCGGAGAAGGCTACCTCAGTGAAATCCAAGGCGCAGTAAAAATGGGTTTAGGCGGTCCACCAACACCTATGGAACCGTGCGTTTGGATATTCAGGGCCGTACCACCAGAATACGCAGCTGATGGAATTAAAAAAGATGGAGCATATATTAATTATAAGGGTAAATGGCAACTTGTAAGAATGGTAGACAGCCAACTTTCTAGAGATGCCGCTGCCGCGCTTTTTGGTATCCAGGGACGTTAGAGTGGGGTTGAAAAAAGTGGACACCAAAGTATTGTTTGAAAAAATCAGATACAAGGTGATCCATGGAAAGAATTACCAACGAAAAGTACACGAAGGAGTTGGAGGATGAAGCGATACGCCTTATTATTAATACTAATATCTGTAGTTATGGTGGCGTGCTCTAATTCCGACTGTGCTTATGAATCTGCACGCAAAACTGATACCATTGAAGAATACCGCAACTTTCTGAAAAGATATCCCAGTGACAGGCGCAATAATGTAATTATTGAACGTATTGAAGAACTTAGTTGGAATGGTGCTCAACATGCCAAAACTATTACTTCAATTGACAGTTACATCGAGAGCTATCCAAAAGGTAAATTCATTGAAGAAGCAAAATTACTGCGTGGCAAGGTTGAACTTGATAATCTCCCTGTTTTCGAAGGCGTCATCTCAGTCACAATGATTTCATCTGAGCAAGTTGAGTCAGGTGTCTTGCAAATGAAACGATTATTATGTTTAGAATCTGGAGGGAAGGAATACCGATTAAATACTAGTGAGAAAACACATTATAAGGGTATTGATGTTAGTGTCCAAGGTGTTCATTTTAAACTTGGTAAAAGATACAAAGTTCAAGGCGCGCTGGGTGGAAAATCCCCAACAGGTGTCGCTTCGGACGGCGTGCAATTTATTGATGCCCGTGTAGTGCAGAGGCTGATCGACCCCAAGACCGATGGGACAACTGAGTTGATAGCGGCGTCATTTAACGGCCAAAATAAGGTAGTACAGAATTTGCTAGACGCCAAGGCAGATGTGAATGCCGGAGATGCCCATGGGGGATTTGCGTTAGGCATGGCGTCTTATTGTGGCCACCAGGAGATAGTGCAGATGCTTCTTGCCGCCAAGGCTGATGTGAACGTCATGAAGGGGGATGGTCCTACGGCGTTGATGAGTGCGTCGAGAGGGGGGCAAAACGAGGTGGTGAAGATGCTGATTGCCGCCAAGGCTGATGTGAACGCCAAGACGAGCCATGGCGGCACTGCGCTAATGGAAGCATCGTTTAAAGGCTATAAAGAGATAGTGCAAACGATGATCGATGCTGGGGCTGATTTGAACGCCAAGGATCGCGATGGCTTTACTGCGTTGAAGTTGGCGTTGAGGGAGAACCATCAAGAGGTAGTGCAAACTCTTAATGAGGCAGGAGCTAAGGAGTAAAGAGGAGGGGAACCAGTAGCTCTGTAAGTTAATACCAGAATGGGGTTTGATAATGAGAATAGTAAGTCTTGTTGCCGTTTCGTTTATCAGTATCCTCTCTTTTTTGGGATGCACGACCTCCCCAGACCTAGCATACGAGAAAGCGTCCAAGTCCGATTCTCTTGCTGCGTACAGTAAGTTTATAGAAGAGTATCCAAAGAGCCCTTTAGCACAGAAGGCACACGATCAAATAAAGGAACTTACCAACACACTATTTGTGGCTGGTATTCGACAGATATGCAACGCCCAAGCCTCAGAGGGTTCACAACCTCCATGGGACAAAATTCTTCAAAACAATAATACTGATATTATGGCATTAGCAATGAAAGGTATTGCTGAAGCTCAAAAAGGTGATTTGGAAGGGGCAAAAGCCACGTTCAAAGAATGTAGTCAGAAAGCCTACGAAACACTTCTGGCTCCATACCTGCTGGAAGTTGCCGCAATGAGAAATAATCAAATTATCTCTCTACAATGTCCATTGCCAGCAAGCATTGCCAATAACGCATTGCTCCTTAAAGGGAGTAGTCAATCCATTGAGAGTAACCAGTTCTTCTACGAAGATCTTAATGCTTCCTCCAATTCTCGTGCAATATTTGGGGGACAGGCCATTGTATATCTCTGGGAGGTGCCTTCTGGAAGTACAGCAGAAATTATCCGCAAAATTATGGATGAGAACATGCGGACGCTAAGTGGAAAATAGGCAAAAACATTTGCAGCGGTATCGGATCAATGGCGGTTTAGTAGCAAATGCGGAAATGAACTTCCCCGCAGCAAGCTACGGGGTATCAAAAACTCAAATCGCTACTTTACTCGCAGCATGCTGCGGGGAATTAGACCCGAAGCGAGATTAATGTTTGGCAAATAGACAAAGGGTGGACACTATGAGTTTTAGGTTGGTTATTGGTTGCAGCTTAATAGCGTTATTGTTTCTGAACAACACATATGCCATTGCTGGTGATAGTCAATCCAAAAAAGGAACTGTGACGGTAACAAAAAAAGCAGAACAAGCTAACGCTGAATGTTTGGTTATAAAAGAAATACAACCTGGCCAATCATTATATGATAATGAGAGCTTGATTAAGGTCTTCATGAAAAATGGCCAAGTCAAGTGGTTTGAAACTCCAGAAGCTAATTTTGGGCTTGAACTGCGCAGCCAAGGGTTTGGAGAAACACTTTCCATTGGCGGATTGCCTGGTCGAGACCTAGTCGTCAACACATATAATGTTGGGGAGACACCTGTAATCGTCAATGGCTCTGAGAAATTGTTTCGCGCTATTTATTTAATTTTTGGCACATGGAAAGTAACGGTTAAGGATAATTCCCAGCAGACGGCGATTGACTATGTTTTCACTTCAGACGCCAATACCCCTTTGGTATTCCTACTAGAAACAGGGACTGGCTTTAAGTATCTTAGGGGCAGTGGTAAGGTTTTCCTCCCCGACAAAAGCAGTGTAAGCCTGCCGTGTGAGAAGGGGCCTCAAGAGAAGTCAGTGAAAAAATAAGAGATCACATTGGCCCATTGTACTCTCAAATATTTTAGCAAATTGAACAGAATGATTTTGTCAATTCTTTGTCAGATACCTTTAAGAGTGTCGGACTTTGATTTGACATCATCATTCCTGCCATACCGTTTAGATGCCTTGTGTGTATAACCTAAAGTACGTTTTATACTGTTCCTGATGGGGCTTCATGGTTGCCTCTCTTGGGACCAACTTTTCAAACGAGATTTTTAATATGAAATACAGCCTTGGATTTATTATTTTGTTAGTAAGTGTTCTTGTATTTTATGGTTGTGTTTCCACTACCCCAGTAAGGCCTAAAATAGTAAAACCTTCCTTCTCAGATAAAATTGCTGAGTGGGTATGGGAATTAGAAAATGCAAGCGACACTTCAGATAGGTCTTTTGCCGCTTATCGACTAGGTGAAGCAAATGATTCCAGGGCCGTTGAACCGCTCATTGCGGCGTTTAAGGATAGTGAAAGGAAGGTCCGCTGGGATGCGGCCGGCGCTTTAGGAAAGATAAAAGACCCCCGTGCCGTTGAACCGCTCATTGCGGCGTTGAAGGATAGTGATGCTGTTGTCCGATATTGGGTAGCAGATTCATTAGGAATGATAAAAGATTCAAGGGCAGTGGGACCGCTCGTTGCGGCATTGAAGGATACTGATGCACTTGTCCGATCGGGATCTGCCACCGCCTTAGGAAAGATAAAAGATCCAAGGGTAATTGAACCGCTCATTGCGGCGTTGAAGGATAGTGATGCTGGTGTCCGAAAGAAGGCTATCATCGCCTTGGGAGAGACAAATGATCCCAGGGCCGTTGAACCGATCATTGCGTCACTAAAGGATAGCATTCCATATGTCCGAAGAAGTGCAATCTCGACCCTAGGAAAGATAAAAGATCCAAGGGTAATTGAACCGCTCGTTGCGGCGTTGAAGGATAGTGGTGCAACTATCCGATTAGATGCTGTCAGCGCTTTGGGAGAGACAAAAGATTCAAGGGCAATTGAGCCGCTCGTTGCGGCGTTGAAGGATCGTGATGTAGAGGTCAGATCGGAGGCTGTCAGCGTCTTGGGAGAGACAAAAGATCCCAGGGCCGTTGAACCGCTCAATGCTACACTGAAGGATAGTGATGCAGGTGTCCGATGGAAGGTGGCCACAACCTTAGGAAAAATAAAAGATCTCAGGTCAGTTGAACCGCTCATTGCGGCGTTGAAGGATAGTGAAAGGCAGGTCCGTTGGGATGCGGCCGGCGCTTTAGGAAAGATAAAAGACCCCCGTGCCGTTGAACCGCTCATTGCGGCGTTGAAGGATAGTGATGCTGGTGTCCGAAATGAATCAGCCTCAGCTTTAGGAGAGATAAAAGATCCAAGGGCAGTTGGACCTCTCGTTTCGGCGTTAATGGATAGTGACTCTAATGTCCAATATCAAGCTGGCAGCGCCTTAGAAAAGATAAACGATGCCCTAGAAGTTGAGCCCCTTATTGCCGTTATGAAGAATGAAAAGTCGGGCGTTAGAAAGAGGGCCGCAGCACTGCTGAGCCGATTTAATGATAGTCGAGTTGAAGAATTCCTAAAGACATCGTTGCTGAACAAGGAGCTTGATATTGTGGCCGGAGCTTACAATTTCTATATCTCCAAAGGGTACCCTGGCTCGGAATCGATCCTTTCCGCTGCGTTAGTTAAATTCGGGGATGAACATATGGCCACAGCATTTATTAATTCTGGAAACGCGGTGTTGGAGAAGGATGGTAACCTGTGGGCTGAACGTTGGGGGTATAAAAGGATGCCTACCTTTGAAACGAGGGTAAAGACGTGGGGAAATAGATAGTCAGTTTGCTGTTAGCACCTTAAAAAATGTGTGCGGTTAGAATGCGATTGAGTGACCAAAACCGTTCAAAAACACTCTTAGGCAGCAGAAAGCACGTTTTGATTCAATAGTCTCAGTAAGCCCAAAGAGAGCTAGGTACAGAATCCTTACCAACATGAACCTAGTGCAGATGGAAAATGGGATATGAACCACTCCCAGACAGAGTGGACAGCAGACGGCTAGCGTAAAAAAATAAGTGCGATTTTAATAATAAAGGCAACCTTGAATAATTCGTCATTCCGGGCTTGACCCGGAATCCAACTGTCTGATTTGACTGGATTCCCGCTTTCGCGGGAATGACGATAAATGAATTTTTCAAGGTTCCCTAAACTTGTTGGAGGCTGTATGACAGAGTTTGTTAGACTTCTACTTACGGGGTCACGAGGGGAAAAACTCACTATAGCAATAGTTGCCTTTGTGATAGCTGGTGTTTTTTACATCATACAACAAAGTAAAAAAAAATAAGAAGGCTGTCTTCACCCCTGTCACTGACCGCCTTAAAGGAGCCACCCGTTGTCGGGTAAAGCAGTGAAAATGGGGGTACCTCAGAGTGAGTTTAATAGCGTAACCTATAAAGATTGACAGGCAAACAGTAGAAGAGATTGCAGGGGCGCATTCTTTCCTGTTCATTTTTTCCCCTTGCCTTTTTGCAGCGTAATGCATAAAAATAAAATCACTATTCCGACTCATTTCCAATGAGATACCCCTTACCCAGGGCTTAGCTGAACACATTTTCGTGTTCTTGAATTCCAGGCACCATCGCCATTCTCTCCCGCAGGCCTAAGTTTAATCGCGTATGCGAACTTCCTTTTGTGCCCTGTTCGGATTGAATGGCTCCCAGTTTTTTCCCTATCAGTATATCGCCAGCACGCCACGACTGATCGATCTCTGATCTTTGTGATTTGCCCGGCATGATTCACCCAAAAGGCACCAACAACCCCATCAACCGGGAGCGAAACAATCCATGCTCCCATCGGGGCATTGTTGTTTCTCTCCCACAAACCACAGGAGGAAACAGCAATGGCAACACTTCAGGAAAAGATCACCTTGATCAACGAAAGATTACGCTCTTTCGGCATCGAGGCGGTCCAGGAAATCAAAATGACCGGCAAGGACGGACAGCAAATCGGCCAAGTCAAGTACGGCTACCGGCCCCAGTACGTCTTTGATTCGGTCAACGAGATTCTTGGCCCGGAAAACTGGCGGTACGAACTGAGCAAGGAGGAGATCTTCGACACCCAAGCGGTCGCCGAGATAAAACTCTTCCTCAAGCTCGACAACGAATGGCTCTGCAAAGGATCGCATAAAGGCCAGATGCAGATTGTCAAAGGCAATGTTGGCGATGCCCAGAAGGGCGCGATCACCGATGCCATCCAGAAATGCATGTCGCTTCTCTCCATCGGCAGTGATTCCTACAAGGGGTTGCTGAAACGCGTCTATCAGAAAAATTCCACCAAGAACCAAGCCGGCCCCAAGCAAGCAGTGGAAAAGCCTTTAGCGACCAGCACCAAACCAACGGCCATGCCCAAGATTAGCGGTGTCACCTTTGAAGACCGTCAAGGTGTCATCGTGGCCATTGGCGAAAAGCTGTTCGACAAGAAGGAATTGCTCAAGGCCGCAGGTTTCCAGTGGGACAAAACTGACAAGACCTGGATGAAGAAAGCAGCATAAAACCAAACCGTACAACCCGCAACCCCAGAGGGAGTGATACCATTCCCTTGGCGGGAATACTTGTATCCTCCCTCATCTATCACCAAGAAGGAGGATATCATGTCAGACCAGCTCATGAACACCCTGCAGGCCGCACTTCAGCAGTTGGCCCAGCAGCACACCGTGGAAACGCTTGGCGACCGTGCCACCTATCTCGGAGCATCCGATATCGGGGCATGCCCACGCAAGACCATCCTGTCCAAACTCAATCCCCCAACCGCCGATCTGGTTACCCTGCTGCGTTTCCGACGCGGACACATGGCCGAGGATATTGTCGCCGCAGCCTTCACCGCCGCTGGTTTCACCAACTTCAAGCGTCAGGTTGAGGTCAGATACCATGGTGATGTCCCGGTCATGGCCCACATCGATTTTGTCTTCTTCTCCGAAGCCAGCAAGACCATGGCCATCCTGGAGGTAAAATCACCGGAATCCATGCCGACTGATCCATACGGCTCTTGGGAAACCCAGCTTTATCTCCAGATGGGACTGCTGGCTGACAGCTACCCTGACTACACCGTCAACAAAGGCGCCATCCTGGCCGTCAACTTTGGTGACAAGGGCATGCGGCTATTTAACGGTTACACCCCGCAAGCCACCATTTACCAGGGATTGATCGACCGGGCCGCCGCAATCTGGCACGACTACCAGAAATACGCGGCAGGTGAGCTGACCACGCCCATCATGGAGGCCGGACCGCTCTGTGGCTATTGCCCCTTTGTGGTTGACTGCCCGAAATTTGAGGCCGAAGAAGTCCAGGAACTTACCGAAAGCGTCGAGATTCTCACCGAACTGCAGAAACAGCAGAAGAACCTGGAGACGGAAATCGATACCCGCAAGGCTGACCTGCTGGCCATCGTTGCCCAACGCGGCCCGCTCAAGGCCCATGGCAGACTGTTGC
>DYDH01000340.1 GCA_020717985.1 Herpetosiphon sp.
TAAAACTCCAACCAAACCGGCCCGGACCCGCGGTTAAGTTCAACAGGAGTTTTTGTGGCGGTAAGCCGCAAAAACTCTTAATTCGTTAGCGTGCGAAATGTTATGAAAAAAAGAAAGGTTGCAAGTCTGGAAGAACTAAAGAGAGAGTATCAATCAATATGTGATACTGCTGGAAGATTCCAGGATGAATTATGCCATGAGTTAACCAAATTAATCACCGATAACGGCTTAAAGCTAGGTTTTCCAATCCAAAAACGTATAAAAACTTGGGCATCAATTAAAGAAAAGATTATCAATCAAGGTCTAAAATTTAAGTCAATCAAAGAGTGTCAAGATTTAGTCGGTCTGAGATCTGTTTTTCTATATAGGCGTGACTTAACTAAATTTGAGAAAGTAATTAAGGATACTTTTATCATAAAAAAGCAATATGACACTTCTGAAAGACTTAAAAGGGACCAATTTGGTTATGCATCAATTCATTTCATCATTCAACTTCCTAAAGAATGGCTAAAGGTTCCGACATTATCTGAGTTTGGAGAAATGACATCGGAACTCCAAATACGGACACTTTCCCAACACATATGGGCAGAAGTTTCGCACGAGCTACAATACAAAAGCCTTGTTGATGTGCCTCAAAATCTAGTTAGACCAATTTATAGAGCAAGTGCTTTGCTTGAGACTGTGGATTTAGAGTTTGAAAGATTACTTTTAGAACGAGAAGAGTATAGGAATAAAATTGACCAAAATATCAATCAAGAATTAAACGTTGATAACATAGAACAAATTCTTGATGGCCTATTGCCGCTTCAGAATAAATCTTATGATGAAGAATATGCCCAGTTAAATAAGGAACTGATAAATAAAGGTATCAACGACACAGAAAAGTTACGAAAATTCGTGTTTGATAATTTGGAGTGGATTCTCTCACGTGACAAAGAGAGAGTAAAAAATGAAATCGCTGACTCAGAACAAACCGGTTGCATTACTTGCCCTCCCGAAGCTTGGGAAAGAGTCATGAAAGGTTATTTTTATACACACACAGGTTTAATGAGGGCCATGCTTAACAAAGAACTTGGGATATACTAAATCCGCTAACCATTGCATACACCAGATGGCGAGAAACGTCGGGGCGCTGTCGCGTTAAACTTGTTGGCGCCACTGGTGATGCAGGTCGTTAGTGCGCCAAGCGCAGCTTGGCGCTTCTTATAGGGTGCCCTGCCTATGTTCCTGAGCAGGAAGTCCCCATCGGGCAAAGCTTAACCAGCAGCCCGTACCGAGTGTTGCGCGGCTCGCGGAGCCAGAATTTTGGTGAACAACAGTCGCGAAGCGTACACAGGGAATACTGTAGGCCGCAGGGGAGACGTACCTCCCTCAAGCAATTCAGCCTCGTAAAAGTAACAGAGCAGTTGGCGACGGTTTTAACGTACCGGAAGCCAGTACACAGGGATCGCCTTGGTGAGATTCTGAGGGGCTGCCGGGGTCCGAGAGCGTGGCATGCAGTAAGAGAAGCGTCAGGAACTTGGGAGGCCCTTCCACCTCCTTCGCCTTAACGGCTGGGGTAGGACGTATCAACCGCAAGAAGAGCGTCCGACGGGTCAACGAAGAGAAGGGAGTCAGATCATCTCATAGTACTCCGAGACGGTAACACCGATCACACGGGGAAGGGGATGACGGTATTGCGAAGCCCGCAAAGGAAACATATGCAGATAAGACAGGCTGACTAACATATGCAAACCTCACTGCGGGGAATAGCCATGAGAGCAAAGGAGGATTCAAAACACCGATTCGGAAACCTCTACAGCCTCTTGAATGAGGCAAACCTGCACAGTTGTTTTTCGCAACTGAACCGGAAAGCCGCGCCCGGAGTGGATGCGGTTGACTGGTCCGCCTTTGAAGTAAACCTGGAGGAGAATATCCGTCAACTGGCGGACGATCTAAAGGGGAAGCACTATAAGGCGAAACTGGTGCGTCGTCGATATATCCCGAAACCTGGCGGGAAGCAACGTCCGCTCGGCATACCGGTGGTTGGCGACAAACTGGTGCAGACGGCGGTTGCCTTGATACTGTCGGCCATATTCGAGCAGGATTTCCTGCCATGCAGTCATGGCTACAGACGCGGCAAAGGCCCACAGCGGGCTGCCCTGGAACTGAGCCAAAGGTTGCACCGGGGCAGGTTCCGCTGGGTCTTTGACGCAGACATCAAGGGCTTCTTTGACAACATCGACCACGACTGGCTGATAAGGATGCTGGAACAACGGATCAACGACCGCGCCTTTCTCGGTCTGATCCGGAAGTGGTTAAAGGCCGGCATTTTGGAGGAAGACGGGCAGGTAATCATGCCCGTGACCGGCACGCCGCAAGGTGGAGTGGTCTCCGCCGTGCTGGCCAATATCTACCTCCACTTTGTGCTGGATCTGTGGTTTGAGAAGGTTGTCAAGCCGCGCTGTGACGGAGAGGCATTGCTGATGCGATTTGCTGATGATTATGTCTGCTGCTTTCAGTACCATAGGGATTTACAGAAGCTGCGCGGGGTCATGGATAAACGCCTAGAGAAGTTCAGCTTGGCGCTGTCCAGGGAGAAGACCCGCGTCATCGAGTTCACCCGATTTGAGACGGAGAAGAGCGAGACCTTTACCTTCCTCGGTTTCGAATTTCGATGGGGCTTGAGCAGAAACAACAAGCCTCTGGTGAAGATGCGCACGGCAGAAGGAAAGTTCCGCCTGGCATTGACGGCAATGAAGGAATGGATCAAAAAGGAACGCTGCAAGCTTGGAACGGCAGCAATCATGGAAAAGCTGCGCACGAAGTTGCAAGGGCATTTCAACTATTATGGAGTCTCCGGCAACTGCGACATGCTGAAATCATTCCACCATCAGACATGCCGGATCGTCTTTAAGTGGCTGAACCGACGCAGTCAGCGGAAGAGCTGCAACTGGCAAGGTTTCCGGGAGATGCTGGAATATTACAGAATTCCGCGTCCCAAGATAATCGGCTATTGGAACTGAACGATGCTTTTGTACGAAGCGAGCAATACTGAGGAGCCTTGTGCGAGAAAACCGCACGCAGGGATCTGTGAGAGGGCGGCCGGGTAACTGGCCGTCCTATCTCGATGGCTTGAAAAAATGAGGAGAACATGAATCAATCAAGCACTTCTTGCAACAATCGCAAAGAAAATTCTCAAACAGTTCTTCATGCTTGTGAATTTCCCGCCCTCCTTATGCAAGCTGACCCACGGCAAGTAGTAACAGCCAACAAAAAAGCATGTGACTTATTCGGAAAAAATCTTTCTCAAATTGAGGGGCACAGAGGAGGGCAAGTTTTTGACTGCATCCACTCTTTTACTGAAGCAGGTTGCGGCAAAGACATAAATTGCGAAAACTGCAAAATTAAAATCGCTGTCGTTGAAACCTTTACAACTGGGGAATCACAAGATGCTGTTCGGACAATTTTGGACATAAAAAAACATAATGAGATCACTCCATATGACATGCAAGTATCAACTGAAAAAATCGGTGATTTCGCCCTGATAACTATTCAAAAATACAAAATGTCAACGCGGTCCTGCTGGCGGCCGAGGAAACCATGACG
>DYDH01000341.1 GCA_020717985.1 Herpetosiphon sp.
TCCGTGTTTAAGTTTTCTCTAAAAGTCCAGGCTTTGCCCATGGAATACTCCTTTTTGTGATTAGTGGTTGGTAATTAGTAATTGGTAATTACCAATTACTAATTACCAATATATCCACGCGGGTCAGTAATGCGACCTGTCAGCGCCGTTGCCGCGGCGGTGGCCGGGCTGGCAAGATAAATTTCAGCCAGCGGACTTCCCATGCGGCCGACAAAGTTGCGGTTCATGGTGGTCAGTGCGCGCTCGCCCGCCGCGAGGATTCCGCCGTGACGTCCGATGCACGCGCCGCAGCCTGTACCGGTGACGGTGCAGCCGGCATCCAGCAAAATTTCAATCAGACCGTTCTTCATCGCCTTTTTGTAGATTCGATCGCTGGCGGGTGTCACGATCACGCGCGTGAACGGGTTGACCTTTTTGCCTTTCAACATGTTCGCCACGATCTCGATATCTTCATAACGCGCATTCGTGCAGGTGCCGATGTAAACCTCGTTGACCTCCAGCCCAACAACTTCTTCCAACGGCTTGACATGGTCCACATCTGGATGACAGGAAACCTGCGGCGCGAGTTTCGATACGTCAATTTCGACGACGCGCTCATAACGCGGATTGACCGGACCAAACATCTCAAACGGCCCCTTAGCCGGAGTCTCGTTTTCGAGGTAGTTGATCGTCACCTGATCAGCGGCGATCAAGCCGCATTTCGCGCCAATTTCGGTGGACATGTTCGGGAAGACGATGCGTTCGTTCATCGGCAGGTTCTCGATATATTCGCCACCGAATTCCACCGAGCGATACGTGCCGCCATCCATGCCCATCAAGCCGGCGATGTAGATCATCACATCCTTGGCATACACCCCCGACTGGGCTTTGCCCGTCAACTCGATGCGGATTGTCTCAGGGACTTTGAACCAGCATTTTCCGGTCACCCACGCCACGCCGATCTCGGTCGAGCCGAGTCCCGCGCCGAATGCGCCCATCGCACCGTAGGTGTTCGAGTGCGAGTCCGCGCCGATGACGATTGCGCCGGGAGTGATGTAGCCTTCCTCAATCATCACCTGATGGCACACGCCTTGATGATGAAAATGCGGCAATCCTTGCTCTTGCACGAATTCAAATATCTTCTTGTGATTCTCCGCCGCCAAAACATTCGGCGCGGGATAAGCATGGTCGAGATGCAGAACGATTCTGTTCTTGTCATAAATCGGTTTGCCGATCTCGCGGAATGCCTTGATCGCCAGCGGCGTGGTGTTGTCGTGGCTCATGATGTAGTCCACATCCAGCAGCAAGATTTCGCCTGCCTGAACGGGTCTGCCCGCTTTGCGGGAAAAGATTTCTTCAATTAGTGTGCCCATAGTTTTTCCTTTTTAAAATTTCTGAAAAGAAATGTGGAATGATGAATGCAGAATGAAGAATAAAAAATTCTGCGTTCTGCATTTTGCATTCTTCATTTATTGTTACCATTATATTTTTTCAGCACCATTCTTGTTTCCGTGCGCTTCACGCCCTGCACGGTGCGGATTTCTTCGATCAAGTTATTCAACGAAATCATATTCTCCACGTTGACAAAGGCGCTGATGTCGTAATCGCCGGTGATCTCGTAGACCTGGGTCACGTTCGTGAATCCGCGCAGGCGGCGCACCACCGAGGTGGTGTAAACATGCGACTCAACTTCGAGCATCAGCAAGGCGTTGATGTCATGCGGAATGACATCCAACTCGCGCCCGGTCACCTGCTCGGCAATTTCAATGATGTCCGTGTCGAAAAGTTGTTTGCGCTGGTCGCCCATATTTTTGATGCGGGTCACGATCACTTCCAACTCTGCTTCGCTGACCACGATCCCATACTCATCCAGCCGCGACTGCACCGCGCGTTTGCCCGTGTATTTGTCGATCACGATCTTGCGCTCGCGTCCCAAAATGGCCGGATCAAACGGCTCGTACGTACGCGGGTCTTTGAGGATGCCGTTGGTGTGGACTCCGCTTTTGTGCGAAAAGGCATTCTGTCCCGTGATGGGTTTGTTGGGAGCCAGAAAAAAGCCGGACACATTTTCGAGATAATTTGAAATCGTCATCAAAGGTTCGAGGTTATATTTTTCCACCCCTTCGAGATTATGAAATGCCACCACCGTTTCTGCCAGGTCTGGAATGCCCGTGCGCTCGCCCATTCCGTTGACCGTGGTGTGGATGCAATCCGCGCCGGCGCGAATGCCCGCCATGCCATTCGCCAGCGCAAGTCCATAATCGTCGTGGCAATGCAGGTCTATTTTGCAGGGAAGCAATCTTGCGCGCAAATCGCGGACACGCTCATAAAAAATATGCGGCTGCATAATTCCCAACGTGTCGGCAAAACTTATTCGGTCCGCACCCGCTTCGATGGCGGCATTGCACACGCGGACAAGAAACTCAAAGTCGGTGCGCGTCGCATCTTCCGGCGTGTAGCGGACTTTCAATCCCAAACTGCGGGCGTAGGCAACATGCTCGGCGATGATGTCAATCGCCTGCTCCTGCGTTTTGTGCAGTTTCGCATCCAAATGGATTTTGGATGTGGCGTAAAAAATCGCCACGCGATTCGCGCCGCAGGCTTTGGCTTTGTCAATGCCGGAGCGGGCTGCAATGCTATGGGCGACGATCTCCGCCTTGAGTTTGAGAGCGGAAATGCGCTGGATGGCGGTGGCGACATTCGGCGAGACACTTGGGTCGCCCGCTTCGATCATGTCCACGCCGATCTGGTCAAGCAGGCGGGCAATGTGAATCTTTTCGTCAATCGTAAAATTGACATACGGCGTTTGCTCGCCTTCGCGTAAAGTGGTATCGAGAATTTCGGTCATGATTTCTCCTTTGGTCAACGACGGGAGTCGTTGGACTCCGTTGAAATAAAAAAACGCCCCCCTTTGTCGGGGAGCGTTTTTACGGCATACAGATAGATATGATGAACTAAAGCGGCGCTTTATTTTTATCCATGTTCTGTTTTACCGAAACAAGCCCAAACCCGACAACTGATGCTGCGGAAATGGGCATTCGCTTGGCTTTAGCCTGCATGAGGATACTTGCTCGGTCTCTAAACATGTTGGGCAGGATTTTACTCGAAATATGAAATGAGTCAATGAATTTTAATGGGCAATCACGGCATAACCGAAATATGCGTTAATAATCTGCAAGGTTTTATTGCAAAGCAAAGTCGTATACTTATTCCATAGAGGAGACACAAATGAAACATATAATCAGACAATTTCAAAAAGGACAGGGGCTGGTGGAATATGGTTTGCTGCTTCTTCTTGTTGCTGTTGCGGTAATACTGGCGTTGAATGTCGCTGGCGTGTCTGTTCAGGATATGTACAATCAGGCAATGGCAGACTTGCGCGGTGAGAAATGCGCTCCACTGGCGCGCGCAGGCAATGAGTGGGAAGTTTCGGACAATAAGTTTTGGAAGGGCGGGATTACATCGCAACAGGGAGGATATAAAGCCTGCCCGCTGTGCGGCGGATTGTTGCCGGGGTTTTCGGGAAGCAATTACCAACTTAATCTTTCCGGCGTACAAGTCAAAAACACCAACCCCACCTGGAATGGGTACGGGGTTGCCTTTCGCGCAGAAAACGGAAAA
>DYDH01000342.1 GCA_020717985.1 Herpetosiphon sp.
CGTCGCACACCTGCCCTGGCGGGCGGTGCCAGGGAAGAACGCTCCTCGCAACGGCATACACTAACTCCAATTTTCCAATGTGTCTTTTACCTTAACCAAAAACCAATCCGCGGATGCGCCATCCAAAATGCGATGGTCGAATACAAACGACATATACACCATCGGGCGGATGGCGATTGCGTCATCTATGACGATCACACGCTTTTGCATCGCGCCAATGCCAAGGATACCGCATTGTGGCTGATTTATGACAGGAAAAGCAAACAACGATCCGCTAACACCATGATTGGTCAGGGTAAATGTGCCGCCTTTGACTTCATCGGGTTGCAGCTTTTTATTCCGCACACGATTGGCGAGGTCATTGACTGAACGCGCAATTGCCAGAAGCGAGAGATTATCCGCGCCTTTGATGACGGGAACGATCAATCCTTCTTCAGCAAGCGAAGCCGCCATGCCGATATTGATATTTTTGTGAATGAGTACGCCTTCATCACTCCATGATGAGTTGACCAATGGATAGGCTTTCAATCCAGCCACAATGGCGGATATAAAATACGCGGTAAACGTGAGGTTGACTCCATCGCGTTCAAACGCGGGTTTTTTCGCGGCGCGATGTTTCACCACACGGGACATATCCGCCTCCATGACGGTCAACACATGCGGCGAAGTATGTTTCGATTCAACCATGTGCGCGGCGATGGATTTTCGCATGGAGGTGTGTTTTATTAAGGTGTCTTGTGTTGTTACGTGTTGCGTGTTGCGGGTTGCGGGGCTTTCGATTTTCGATCCTTCGACATAACTCAAAACGTCA
Source organism: Herpetosiphon sp. (assembly GCA_020717985.1). Classification (GTDB taxonomy): domain Bacteria; phylum Chloroflexota; class Anaerolineae; order Anaerolineales; family Villigracilaceae; genus Villigracilis. Next base: position 812 of record DYDH01000342.1, read on the forward strand.
TTCTTGGTAATTCGTCCGTTCAAGCCTGTGCCTTGCACTTGGGATAAATTCACTCCATGTTCGGCGGCGATCTTTGCAACGAGTGGGGATATGAAGCCGAGGTCAGTCGCAGGTCGCAGGTCAAAGGTCACAGGTTGAAATTCAACTGACTTTTGACCCTTCGACTCGCTCAAGGCAACGCTTTCGACCTTAGACACACCTGGCGCCTCAACACTTTTGACACTTTCAAATTTTTCTCCCTCTGCCCCAATAATTGCCAGCAACTCTCCAACTTTCGCAACTTGACCTTCCTCTATTTCGATTTGGAGAATCGCACCCGAAACAGGCGCGGGGACTTCGACAGTGACTTTATCTGACTCAACTTCAAGCAGCGGCTCAAACTCGTTGACTGAGTCGCCGATCTGTTTTAGCCATTTCGTGACGGTCACTTCGTCAACCCCTTCACCGAGTCGTGGAACTAAAACTTTTGTCGCCATAGTTTCCTCTTTTCTACCACGAAGGGTCACAAAGGTACACAAAGGTTTTCCTTAGTGCTCCTTTGTGACCCTTCGTGGTTAATAAATCTCTGGATACGCCGAGGGATCAACTTCGTTCATCATTTCATACACCGCATCAAAGATCGTTTCCGCGCTGGGCTTTGACCAGTAATCGCCGTCGCTGCCGTAGGCGGGTCTGTGAGTTGTGCCTGATAAAGTCTTTGCGGGAGAATCCAGGTGGAAATAACCGCCTTGTTTTTCGATGACTTCCTGCATCATGTAGGCGGTAGTTCCGCCTGGCACATCTTCATCCACGAACAACACGCGATTTGTTTTCTTGAGTGACTCGACGATCATGCTGTGAATATCAAATGGCAAAAGCGATTGAACATCGATAACTTCAATTTCAATTCCAACTTTACTTAATTTATCGGCGGCTTCCAAAACAACTCTGCAACTTGCACCGTAGGTGACAACGCTCACGTCCCTGCCTTCGCGAATGATCTCAGGCACGCCTAAAGGCAGGGTCATTTCGCCGATGTTGTCGGGTAGGCGCTCTTTCACGCGATAGCCGCTCAATACTTCCACGACGATTGCGGGTTCGTCGGCTTTCAACAGTGTATTATAAAAACCAGCGGCGCGGGTCATATCACGTGGAACCAAAACATACATACCGCGCACAAGATTGATGATGCCTGACATGGGCGAACCAGAATGCCAAATGCCTTCGAGCCTGTGTCCACGCGTGCGCACGATGACAGGCGCTTTTTGTCCGCCTGCGGTGCGCCAATGCAAAGTTGCCAAATCATCGCTCATGATTTGCAATGCGTATAACAAATAATCCAAATATTGGATCTCTGCGACGGGTCGCAGTCCGCGCATTGCCAAGCCAATTGCCTGACCTAAAATGGTCGTTTCACGAATGCCTGTATCGGTCACACGGTATTCGCCATATTTTTCCTGCATGTCTTTGAAGCCCTGATTCACGTCACCGAGCCTGCCCACATCTTCGCCGAACGCAATTAATCGCGGCTCGCGTGCCAGCGCGGAATCAAACGCAGCGTTCATGATCGCAAAGCCAAACATTGTCCGCGATGACTTGGAATATACAGGCTTGACTTCGGGTACTTTCAGCGCTGTGCCTGAATATAAATGCGAGCCGTAACGCTCCAAATTAATTTTGTTGTCTTCACATTTCCATTGGATAAGAACTTGCTTTATGGGATGGGATTCATCGCGCAGCATTCGCAACGCTTCGTGAACTGCTCCGTGTATGTCACGCCGCGCCACCGACGGGAGAGCGGACAGCCGATCTTTGAGAATTCTCAACTCTGCGGCACGCGCAGCGTCTGACGTGCTGGCGATCTCGTCGAGCATATCAAATACTTGATTGCGCTCTTCGAGAATCGGTGCGAGAAAATTGTCCCATGCGGTTTTGCGGAATCCTTCCACAGCGTTGTAGTCTGCCTTTTCAGCAGTATCAATCTCGGGCGCGGAGATGACGCCGTTATCCAACATCCACTGACGCATTCTGCGAATCCCGTCGAATTCCTCCTCCCACTTAAGCCGCTCTGGAGTCTTGTATCGTTCGTGACTGCCCGAAGTGGAGTGACCCAGCGGCTGGGTCACATCAGTGACATGTATCAATGCGGGGATGTGATACTCGCGCGCAATCTCGGCGGCGCTGAGATAGGTTTCGACCAGCGCGGGATAATCCCAGGCGTGGACGGTGTAACGATCGAAGCCGCGCTCAATGGTTCCGGGTGGCGCGCTTGGATCGCGCTCGAAGCCTTTGAGCAGCGTGCCAATATTTTCCTTGACCATTTGAAATTGATTGGGGACAGAGATGCCGTAGCCGTCATCGTAGATGGTGACGATGGCGGGCGCTTTGAGCACGCCGATGGCATTGACCGATTCCCAGAACATGCCTTCAGAAGTGGATGCGTTGCCGATGGTGGCGAAGGCGATCTCATCGCCGTTGTGCGAGAAATCTTTGAAGTCATGCAGTTCATTTAATTTGCGATACAAAACGGATGCGTACGCGAGACCCACCGCGCGCGGCATTTGCGCGGCGGTTGGAGAAATGTCGCTTGCCACGTTGTACATTTTTGTTTGCGCGCGCCATGTGCCGTTGGGATATAAATTGCGCGAAGCGAAGTGCGCGTTCATTTGCCGCCCTGCGCTGGCGGGATCATAGGTCACATCGGCATGGGAATACAACTGGGCAAAAAATTCCTGAATGCTCATCACGCCTAGCATGAACATCCAAGTTTGATCGCGGTAATATCCAG
>DYDH01000343.1 GCA_020717985.1 Herpetosiphon sp.
AGGCGCGGCTTTCGGTCTATGCGCCTGCGGGCGATATGCAAAAGATCAAGGATGCAACATTCATGCCCGCGATGGATATGTTGAACAACGATGGGATGGATGTGCAGGTCTTTGTGTACGACAAGGATGCGCCGCCGCTAAAAAAATGAAATATAAAGGATGAAGGATGAAAAAAGGACTTTCCCTCACGGAGAGTCCTTTTGTTTAATTCATTCACCTTAAGATATGTCGTTCTGAGCCGCTTTCGCGGCGAAGAACCTCCACGATTATCTCAGAGACCCTCACTGCACTGGCGTGCAGCGCAAGTGTCGCTAACGCTCAGGGCGACATTTTGGAGATGATTTGTTGTAACATAATTAGAAAGTGGTTGTACAATTAGAGGCAGAAAGTCACAAGCGGTGTCCTCCCGAAAGAGCATCGGGACGATGTGAGCTTGTCAAAGGGTCAAAAGTTGAAGGTCGTTTGATATAAAGGGCAGGCATATATGGCAGATGATTTCAAATACGATGTTTTTATCTCATACAGCCACAAGGACGAGATTTGGGTGGTTGATACTTTGTTGTTGGCGCTCGAAAACGCTGGCTTGAAAGTTTGTATTGATTTCCGTGATTTTGTTCCGGGCAAACCTTCGCGTCACAATATGCGTGATGCGTGCAAGGAAAGCAAATACACCGTTCTCGTGATGACACCCGCATGGATGGCGAGCGAGTGGACATCGTTCGAAAGCCTGCTTGCGTTTTTGCATGACCCTGCTGGCAAACACCAACGAACTGTTCCCATTCTGTTTGAACAATGCGAAATCCCCGAAGATATTCAAATCTTCACCTATGTTGATTTCCTTCGCAAAGACCGTGAATCCATTGCGTGGAAGCAACTCTTCACGTCACTCGGCAAACCCAATGCTCCAATTCCCGGAACACCCATCAAAGAGCCTGAGCCAAAGACTCCCGAAAGTTGGTTTCTCGCGCATCCTTACGGAATGCCGCCCAACTTTACGGGTCGCCGCGCTGAGCGGAATATGCTCACGGGCTGGCTCAATTCTGACAAAGACCATCCATTGCTTATCATCCGTGCATTGGGCGGATTTGGCAAAAGCGCGCTGGCATGGCATTGGCTGACCCATGATGTGGATGCAAAGCAATTTCCCGCAGTGGTCTTTTGGAGTTTCTACGAGGGCGACGCAAGTTTTGAAAACTTCCTGAAAGAAACGCTCAAGTATCTTGGTGTTCTGAATGCTGAACAATTAAATCCGCGACAACAAACTGAAATTCTGCTCAATCTTTTACAACGACCAGGACTCTTGTTGATTTTGGATGGCTTCGAGCGTGTCTTGCGCGCCTACTCCAACATGGGAGCGGCATATCAGGGTGATGAACTGCAAAAGGATAAAGACGATTCCCAAGACAAGGGTCGCGATTGTGTCAATATGTTTGCGGATGCATTCTTGCATGGAATCGGCGCTTTCGGATTCATGATGCGAAGCAAAGTCTTGATGACCACACGCCTGACCCCGCGCTCGGTTGAACGATACGGTCAATTTTTGCAAGGCGTCCGTGAAGAAGAACTCAAGGAAATGAAAAAAGAAGACGCTGTCGCCTTCTTCCAAGCGCAAGGGATTCGTGGCACGCACACTGAGATCGAAGCCGCCTGCGAACCGTATGGCTATCATCCGCTGAGTTTGCGCATTCTAGCAGGGCTGATCGCCAATGACCGTAGCGCGCCTGGTAATATTTCGGTTGCAAAGAATCTTGAGATTACGCAAGACATCATTCAAAACAAACATCATGTTTTGGAAACGGCTTTCAATAGTTTATCTGTGCCTCAAAAGAGTTTGCTTGGGCAGATTGCCTGTTTTCGAGCAGCGATGACATATGACGCTCTGAAAACCCTTCATCGCGATGGCAAGGGAAATATTATTTTGGATGAAATGCTGAAAATTCTGGAATCGCGTGGTCTCCTGCATTGGGATCGCAAAGCCAATAAATATGACCTGCACCCCATCGTGCGGCGCTTCGCTTACGATCGATTGACTGCATCTGACCGAACCGCCGCGCATACCCGTTTGGTTAACTACTTTGACGCTGTTCCCAAACTCGAAAAAGTGAAAACGCTGGAAGACCTCGCGCCCGTCATCGAACTGTATCATCACATGGTCAGGGCGGGAAATTTGGATGAGGCAAGAAAATTATTCAGTGAACGACTTTCACCAAACCCACTTTATTTTCAATTTGGCGCATATCAACTTATTGTTGAACTTATACGCGCTTTATTTTTCGATAGCGAAGATAAACCGCCGCGTTTGAAAGATGAAAGCGCCCAAGCATGGACTCTCAACGAACTCGCCAACGCCTACTCCCTGAGCGGACAGCCGCGCCGAGCTGTTCCGCTGTTTGAAATGACCAATGACATTTACGAAAACAAGATGAAGAACAAGCAATTTCTCGCCATCGGGCTAGTGAACGTGGCGAGCATAGCGCAAATCTACATGGGCGCGCTGAGTGCCGCTGAGAGCAACCTGCGCCGCCAAATTGACATCTGCCGCGAGATTGCGGATGAATTCGGTGAAGCCGTTGGTCATCAGAATTTGGGGCGCGTCCTGTCCTATCGCGGCGTGTGGCACGAGGCAGAACAGGAATTGGATACAGGATTGAAACTGTTTGAGAAACATAATCAATTTCAATCACAAAGTGTTATTTGGTCACACCGTGCCCTGCGTTTCCTGCTCTTGGCAAGGGAAGAAGCGATATTCGATACTCGAAAGTTGAATAACGAATATCGAGTATCGGCTATCGAATCCGCCCAACGCGCCCTTGAACTGGCAGAAGGTGGCGACCCAAATACTGGAGGCGCAGTTTTACCAAGAGATTTGATTCGTTCTCGTTGGTTACTTGGTTCAGCATATCGCGCCAACAACGAATTGACTCTGGCAGAAGAAAACCTGTCCAAAGCACTCAACCTCTGTCGGCAAATCAATATGGTTGACCATGAAGCCGACATCCTGCTCGATCTGGCGCGGTTGCGCTACGCCCAGGGCGATTTCAAGGAAGCACAGGAAAAAGCGTCCGAGGCGCTGGTGATCACGGAACGCAGCGGGTATGTCTTGCAGGGGGCGGATGTGAATTTGTTCCTCGCGACGCTGTCGCTCGAGGGAATAGGTAATCAGGGAGTAGGGAATAGGGATCAGGCGCGGAGGTATGCGGAGGAGGCGTTGCGTCTGGCTACTTGCGATGGCGGGGAGTATAAATACAAGGTCGCGTATGAAGAGGCGGAACGTTTTCTTGAAAACCTAAAGTGACATGTCACCCTGAGCGACAGCGAAGGGTCTCGGCCGCGAGTTAGAGATTCTCACTGCACTGGCGTGTAGCGCAAGTGTCGCTTCGCTCACATCGTCCCGATGCCCTTTCGGGAGAATGACATAGAGAAGACGCAAAATAATAACAGCCCCGCATCAGCAGGGCTGTAAATTTTAGTTCATGGTTCAGGGCTGGAAATTTCTTTAGTAGCGG
>DYDH01000086.1:0-1590 GCA_020717985.1 Herpetosiphon sp.
GGCGTGGTCGCGTACGGCCGCATCATGGAGGGCAAGATCAAATCCACTGATGTGCTGAGAATGCTTGCAACCAAACTGGATTTGCGTCCCGTTGAAATTGGCATCTTTGTACCGAAGATGCAGCCAGTGGAAACGCTCGGCTCTGGTGAAGTAGGATACATCGCCACTGGATTCAAGACCGTGCATGAATGCCGCGTGGGTGACACGATCACGCTCGCATCCGCGCCTGCTGACGAACCCCTGCCTGGGTACCACGTCCCCAAGCCGATGGTCTTCGCGGGCATCTACCCCGTCGAAGCGGATGATTACACCACCCTGCGCGAGTCGCTCGATAAACTGCAACTCAACGACGCATCGTTGACCTTCCAGCCTGAAACCTCGCAAGCGCTGGGTTTTGGATTCCGCGCTGGTTTCCTCGGCTTGTTCCACATGGAGATCATTCAGGAGCGCATTGAGCGCGAATACGATTTGGATGTTTTATTCACCGCGCCCTCGGTGGAATACGAAATTTTGATGATCGACGATAAAGTGATGACCGTCGACTCGCCCGCCGAATTGCCCGACCCAAGCAAGATCGTCGAAGTGCGCGAACCGTGGATGAACATCGAGATCATCACGCCCACCGATTATTATGGTCCCATCATGGAACTGGTCACCAAACGCCGCGGTATCTATAAGAAACAGGAATACCCCGCGCCGCATCGTGTCCAGCTTGATTTTGAAATTCCGCTCTCTGAGATCATTATTGACTTCTTCGACTCGTTGAAGTCACGCACCAAAGGCTACGCTTCGCTCGATTATCAATTCCTTGAATATCGCGCCGACAAATTGCAGAAACTGGAAATCCTCGTCAACGGCGAACCTGTGGATGCGCTCGCGGCGATTGTCCATGAGAAGGATGCCTTCCACAAGGGACAGCGTCTCATCACGAAGCTAAAGGATTTGATTCCGCGCCAATTATTTGACGTTGCCGTGCAAGCTTCATCGGGCGGACGCATCATTTCGCGCGCGAATGTCAAAGCCACACGCAAGGATGTGCTCGCCAAATGTTACGGCGGCGATATCTCGCGTAAGAAGAAATTGCTCGAGAAACAAAAGAAGGGCAAGAAACGCATGAAGATGGTCGGTAATGTGGAGATCCCACAGGACGCCTTCATGGCGGTGTTGAAACTGGATGACGATTAAAGAGCAGTGATCAGTAAGCAGTTACTCACCTTGCGCAATGTCATTCTAAGCGCAGCGACACTTGCGCTGCACGCCACATCGTCCCGATGTACTTTCGGGAGTGCAGTGAGAATCTCTACGACAGTCTCAGAGACCCTTCGCTCTGCTCAGGGTGACATAACTCAGAAGTCGTAAATTATCAATCGTAAATTGTAAATTCAAATGTCTCAATTCTTAAAAAACTCAAAACAATGGCTCCCCAGCGCCCTGATCAGCATTGCCGTGATCGCGGCCATCTTATATTTTATTGATTTCCAAACCACGTGGAATGCGATCCGCCATGCGAATTATCGCATTCTTTCCGGCTCAATTGTCCTCTCGTTTTTGTGGATGGTTGTCCGCGCAAAGGTCTGGCAGACGTTATTG
>DYDH01000086.1:1605-18835 GCA_020717985.1 Herpetosiphon sp.
TATACGGATGTGCTTTTTTCAGTGGGCGAAGGATATTTGCTTAATAATTTTTTACCCTTTCGTCTCGGCGAACTGGGACGCGCCTTTCTTCTCAGTCGAAAATCAGGGATGGCTTTCAGCGAAATATTGCCGACCATCATCATCGAACGCGTAACTGACCTGGCCTTCACTGCCGCGATATTGCTGGCGGCTTTGCCCTATGTGGCTGACTCTCAAGGTTCTGCAAAGATCGGTTATATCGTGGGAGCCGTGGTTATTTTCGGTCTTGTGATGATGTATGTGCTGGCTCGTAATAATAAATGGGCCCTGGATACCTTCCATAAACTCAGTGTGCGCTGGCCAGTCGTGCATAAACTTGGCGGCAGTTTCCTCGAGTCATTTTTGGATGGATTGGGTGTGCTCACGAATGGCTGGCTCTTTATCCGCTTTTTGCTTTGGATGAGTTTGAATTGGTTTATGGCGCTTGTAGCCTATTACTTGATCACGCTGGCTTTCTTTCCGCAAGCCCAGCCTGTGTGGACCCTGTTCATTGTGGGTGCGGCGGCTTTTGGCGGCGCCATCCCTGCCTTGCCGGGCGGGGTCGGAACTTTTGAAGGAGCCGTAAGCGCAGCCTTGTTTGTTTTTACACATGACCAATCCACTGCGCTGGCGGCGGCGTTGACCATGCGTTTATACAATTATCTCAACAGCGGCGTGATCGGCGGCATTGGACTGATGCGCGAGGGGCAGACCCTTTCGGGGGTTTATAAACAATTGATGAATATGAGAAACAAACAAAATACAGAAAATCCTGACGGGGTAATTTAATATGTCCCGGAACTATCTCATCACCGGCGGAGCCGGGTTTATCGGTTCGAATTATGTCCAGCGTTTGTTGAAGCGCGGCGAACATGTGACCATTTATGATAATTTCGCGCGCGCGGGCGCTCCACGCAACCTGGAATGGCTGAAACATGAATTCGGCGAGAATGCCTTCGATGTGGTTGTTGGGGATGTGCGCGATGCCGATAGGATCGCTGAATCAGCCCGAGGCGCGGATGTGATCGTGCATCTGGCGGGTCAAGTGGCTGTGACGACCTCCGTCATTAATCCGCGCGATGATTTTGAATCCAATGCTTTGGGCACGTTCAACGTACTTGAAGCCGCGCGTTTGTCGGGCAGAAATCCGATCTTTATTTATGCCTCCACGAATAAAGTATATGGCGGCATGGAAGATGTGGAATTGTTCGAAGAACCCACGCGCTGGCGATATAAGGATTTGGTGAAGGGATGTCCAGAATCGCAGCCTTTGGATTTCCATTCACCATACGGTTGCTCAAAAGGCACAGGCGATCAATATGTGCGCGATTATGCCCGTATGTATGGTCTTCGGTCCATCGTCTTCCGTCAGTCCTGCATTTATGGCACGCGCCAATTTGGGATCGAAGACCAGGGTTGGGTGGCGTGGTTCATTATCGCGGCGGTCATGCGGCGGGCGATCACGATCTATGGCGACGGCAAGCAGGTGCGCGATATTCTATATGTGGACGACCTGGTCAATGCGTATGACCTTGCGATTGAAAAGATCGATGTCTCTGCGGGACAGGTCTACAACCTCGGCGGCGGACCCGATAATGTGATGTCTGTATGGGCAGAGTTTGGACCGAAACTCGAGAAGCTGATCGGCGAAACCATCAAAGTGGCGCGCGGCGACTGGCGGCCCGGCGACCAGCGTGTATTCTATGCCGACATATCGAAGGCTGAAAAAGAACTGGGCTGGACGCCGAAGGTCAATGTGGAAGCAGGCGTACAGAAGTTGTTCGAGTGGGTGATGGAAAATAGAAATTTGTTTTAACGTGACAGCCTGCAACATGCTACTTAATTTTTAGTTCAATTCGCGTGAATTAGCGAAACACTGCACTGGAGCGCGGCGCAAGTGTTCGCGGCAAATGTCTTGGGACCCTAAACTTAAGTAAATTAGGCTCTACCGTTTTTAACGGGAAAACAAAACCATAGCCGCGGATTGCGCGGATTCGCGCGAATTTTTCTTTGATAATCTGTGAAAATCAGCGAAATTCGCGGCAAAAGTTCTTTTGAGTAAGCAATCATCCCGCCGGAAACGGAAGAGCTTTAAATTAAAAAGAACGGTCTACCTCCAACATAACGGATAATCCCATACTGAAAAAGGATAAACCGTGGAAGAAGTAGACCGTTATGATGTCCAAAGGGGACACTTTTTTAACTTATTTCTCGGGCGCTCCTGCGTCAATCCATTGTTTGATCAAGTCCAATTCTTCAGACAGCAGATTGATAAAATGTTTTTCGCTCTGGATCTTCACCAGTACACTATTTGCGGAATCATTCGGCGTGATCACAGCGCCATCTTTTCCGCCCTTCATCAGATCCGCATACGTGATGACATTTAATCCGCCAGCTGCGGCTGCTCCATGGCAGGCTCCGCATTTTGTCGTAAAGAGTGCGCCGATATTTGCATCATAGCTGGATGGACCAGATGGGCTGGACGACGGCGCTGGTGTTGGTGTTTTTTCAACAGGAGTCGGAGTTGGAATTTGATCCTTCAATATTTCACGCAAAGCCGGAGCATCGAACCCGGCAAAGGTGAACACGCTCCCGTGGCAGGCGCTGTTCGAGCAGAAGGATGTATTGCTGGTACCGCCTGCGCCTTCGGTGGTATGGCATTGCGCGCAAGTCTGGTCCATTGACTTGTTATGCAGGTTGATCCAATTGGGGTTGAGATGTGTATCCGGTTCGACCCCGCCGCTGTTGATCTCGATCCTGGTCACCAAATCCTTTGGCCCGGTAACAATGGGAACGGAATGGCAGAGGTTACATTCAAGACGCACAGCCTGGTTTTCTGCGTCAAGATGTTTGCCGTCATGGCAGCGGAAGCAACCCGGCGAATTGATATGACCGAGGTTATCAGGGTGCGTCGTCGAATCAACTTTTTGATCGTTGAAAACAGTGCGGTCATATATGGCTTGGATCTCGGTTATTGCATTTTGGACTTTTTCGCCGTTCTGGCTGTAGTAATCAGAAAAATTACTCCTGTAATCTTCTTCAAGGGCGGTGATGGCTGTCATTGCCGCATCACGAGTATCATACTTGACAGTCAGGATATCCACAGCTTTTTGACGAATGGATGGAATGGACGGGTCGATCACACCGCGTGACATGGAATCGTCAACAGAATCCGCGGGGTATGCAAAATCGTGGGACACGCGGTTATGACAGGTCGTACAGTCCACTTGGGTGAGTTTGCTTTCATCCACAGTGGCTGGGTCAAAACCAGACTCAACATCAGTATATTCTGTAAATGTGCCGTCCTCATTATAAGCGCGCACATAGGGGATTTCCTGGCTTAAAGGGTCTGCGGAATAATATTCAACCTTGTTCATAATATGCCAGTGGATGCCCTTGCCAAGTCCCTGGCGTTTATCTCCACCGCCTGTCTTCAAAATGAGATAAGTCGTGGACGCCGTATTCTCCGTATCATTGGCAAAGCGCTTGATGGTGCGCAGACTATCGCTGGTGAAGGTCTCCGGCAGGTGGCATTTCTCACAGGTATCACGAGCGGGGCGCAAGGCTTTGGCGCGGATCGGGTATTCGTACAGTTTAAACGTCATGTAATAAATTTCATGCAGCGCCTGTGACTTGCGCGTGAATTGGTCAAAAAATGAAGCGCGGCCAATATGACATTCCTCACAGGTGACATTTGCGTGCGGGGAATTATCGTGGGTCACGCCCTGGGGCGGCATGGTATGGCAGGCTGTTCCGCAGAATTCCGTGGAGTTGGTACGTTCCCATCCATAAGTTCCACCTGCAAACAATACAATAAATAGAATAATCAAAACCAGGTACGGCAATATGTATGTCCAGCGTGAAGACCCCGGCTCAGGCACAAAAAACCTGCCAATTCGTTCCATTAACTTTTTCACAGACACCTCCAATACACAATTAACGGGAACGCATAATGCGTTTCCACACTATATCCTTTTATTTCTCCAATGCACCCGCATCCAACCAGGCTTTAATGATGGCTAATTCCTCGGGCGAAAGAACAGCGTATGGATGTTTACCGCCCTCAAACTTAACGACCAGCAAATTCGCGGCTGAATCCCCGGGAGCAAATACTGCGCCTGACGCACCGCCTTTCATTGCATCTGCGTATGTTGTAATATTCAAACCGCCGCTTGCTGTCGCGCCGTGACACATTAGGCATTTTTGCATGAATAAGGCGCCAACCGACGAATCCCATGTCACAACAGCGTTCGCCACGGAAGGGGTGGATGAAAGGGAAACAGCAGGCGCATCCCCGGCAGCAGATATGGGAGTGGCGGAAGGCACTTTGGTGGGCGTTGCCGTAGCGGTTGGAGTGACGGTTGGGGTTGGCGTGGATGTCTGCGGGACATACACTTGAACCGTGGAACCAACAGGCGGAGTTGTGACCGCCGTTGTCTCATATCCAATAAAATAATAAAAACCATAGCTGAATATTGCCAGGATCGCAATGGCAATTGGAGTATAGACCATCTGGCGTTTGCGTAACACTGCCTCCGGGATCGGAGTATGATATTCACCAGCATCCATCGCCGCCAATTCGGCGGGATGTTCATGCTCCATCTCTTCACGGCTGAGCTTCCCTGTGAATATGCTCTTATTAAAATGCTTGATATGCACATGATAGAAATGCCAGAGGATGATGGCTAAAACAGCCAGTAGAGCCTCACCGCCATGCGCCGCTTTTGCCGCAGGTACCGCTTCGCCGGGAAGGAAGCGCAAGGTGGAGATCGGGTTCCACATCATGAAACCGGTCAGTCCCATAACCACAGTCCCCCACAGAACTGCCAGATACTCCATTTTCTCCGCGTATGAATATCGCCCATAATAGGCTTTATGCTTTCGGCGTCCCAGGTAGTAGATAACATCGTCATACACATGCCTGGCATCACTGATCCACGGGATCATTGAGATTGGAGTCCGCAATACGAATATGCGATATAGCACTTCCAGCACATGAAATAAGCTGACGACCATCATCACGATGGCAGAAGTGTGATGGATGAAGCGCACATTTTCGATGCCGCCAAAAATATTAAAGAACCCTATACTGATCGGTGAAAGCATATACTTCTGCGGCAAGCCGGTAAAACCCAGCACCGAGAAAGAGATCAGAAATATGATGTGCTGGATGCTCTGGACTTTATCAAAACGAGTATACGTTTTGGTCTTTGAGTCCCCGGTAGGTTTAGTCATGGCGGGACTCCTCATCAGCAGGTTTGGACTTTTTGGTTTTTGCGGGAAGCTTCTTTACCGCAACCGGTTTTGGTTTACGAAATCGGTTGATCATCAGACGGCTGAAGTCCATTACCACAAGAATAAGCATGGGACCCAGCACAGCGGGGATGAAAAACTTATAAAACAAATTGATGTAGTACACCATGGGATATTTTTCAGGTGAAGGAATGTAATGAGAAAGCCATGAATCCGGGAAATTTGCGGTTGCATCCGGATGGCATTTCTGACACCGCTTAAGCAGGTTTTCACGCACGCTCAATCCTTTTTGGGGATCATCCACACGCGCAACATCGTGAAAGCCGTGACAATCGGTACAAACAGGTTTATTGGTCGGCTGGTCAGGGAACGTCTTGTCGAACAACACCACGGTTGTGCCATGAAAATCAGCAACGTATGTATTTAACACCTGGGTGGATAAACCATACTTGTACATGAGAGCTTCATTCGTATGACACTTGGCGCACAGGTATGGCGTGCTATTACGGAAAGTGGCTGTGGTTGGGTCCTGAATATTATGTACACCATGGCAATCAATACAGGTTGGCACATCCGCATTATCCTCTCCGATCAAAGCCTTGCCATGAACACTTTCCTTATAGGTGTCATATATGGCGCTATGGCACTTGGCACAGGTTTCAGGAATATGCAGGCGGGCAGCGGGAAGAAGCTTGCCCAGGTCATCAGTGATTTTTTGCTGGGTGTGCGGGTTATGGCAATCGGCACATACAGCCGCATTTTTATTTCCCGCCGCCAATGATTTTTGATGCGCACTATCCAATGTCTGGGTGAATTGGTCAGCGTGGCATTGCTGGCAGGATGTGTAATACTTCAGCTTGACATCGCGGATGGTTTCGGTGGTACGTTTCGGATGCGGAAAACCGGTAATGTCCGTATGACAGGTGACACAGGTCACTTTATTTGCGGCATGTGTGCTTTTCTTGAATTCATCGGTTAGGACCGTTAATGACAGTGTTTCGCCGCTGTCCAATTCCACGCTAAAGCCATTTTTGTTGTGACAGGCCAGGCAGGTGCTGTCTTCAACTTGCGAAGGAGCAGACGACTGAACCGGCGCTTCATCCCTCACTTCTGAACCTGCTGAGGCCTCCGAGAAGGCGAATCCAACACTGACGAGGCAGAGCACCAGCCCCGTCACGAAAAGAAAGGTGCGTAGTCGCATCACTTCTTCTCTCCTGTCTGAGCAGATGAAGTTGTTTGCCCGGCAAGACGATCAAATTCCTTTGCATGGAATTCGCGCATTTCATCTTCGCTTAAACGTCCGTTAAACATGCTTATATTCATACGCTCGATATGCACATGATAGACATGCCAGATAATAATAAAGATCGCCAGCACGGTTGACTCGGTGCTGTGCGCCAGTTTTGAGGCAGGCACCACGCCGCCCGGCAGGAATTGGGTAAACTGCACAGGGAACCAGATAATAAAGCCGCTAATTCCCATAATGGCAAGACTAAAGAAGACGAACCAATAGGTTACCTTCTGCTCAAAATTATATCTGCCAAATTTTGGCTTGTCCTTGCGCAGGAAAAGCAAATACTGGAGCATTTGCCCCGCATCGCGCACATCCTGCCAACTCGGAAGCAGATCCCCGGGCAGTTTTCGGCGCGCCAACAAAATGATGATCTTGACAATGTGATAAAGGACTTCCAAAGCCAGGATGATCGCGGCAATGTGATGTATCTGACGGATAAGGTTCACCCGGTCTGGTGTGGACAGCAGGTCCTGGCTCAGTGAAAACTCACGATATTTTTGCGGCAGTCCGGTTAGTAAAAGGACCAAACCGCTTAGTAATAAAATGGCATGTTCCCAGCGTTGTCCAAGCGTAAAGCGCAGGAATGATTTTTCCTGCGCGAAGCGGGCGGGTTGGGATGGGTTGGTGCGTTTTCCGCTCATTGCAGGTTTCTCCTTACACGATCAACTGTGGCGCGGATGATTTGCAGGATCACGTAGATGATGCATACCCACAAAACAAATGGGGCAAATGATGAATAGAATTGTTCCACGTAATATAGGAAAGGCGTCCGCTCAAGGCTGATCTCATTGTGACCAGTCCAGGCATCGGTCCAGTTTGGTCCCGCACTTGGATGGCATTGCCGGCAGGTGTTCAACAAATTAGCATGGTTCACTTTTGAATCCGGGTCATCCGTCGAACGAATATCATGCACGCCATGACAATCAGCGCACACTGCGCTATCATGCCAGATGGTGGGCCATTTTGCCTTATAAACGGAAACATCCACACCGTGCCAGGAGCGTTTGTAAATGCTGTATACGTCAGCGGATAATCCATATTTATCCATTAGTTTGGCGTCGGCGTGACATCCTGCGCACAGTTCCGGCTCTGCAACACGGAATTGACTGGTGCGTGGGTCCTGGATATTATGCACACCATGACAGGTGGTGCAGACAGGCACATCCGGGTTTTCATCTTTCATTAACGCCGCGCCATGCACACTTTGCTTGTATGCGTCCACGATCTCCATGTGGCACTGTGAGCATGTTTCAGAGATAAGAGAACGCGGTTCGTTTGGCGTGCGGACATTATGTGCGCCATGACAATCGGTGCAAATCGGGGCATTCAGATTCCCTGCTTCCGCGACCTGGGCGTGCATACTATCTTTTGATTTTTCGTAATTTGTGGAATGGCATTTCTCGCAGGTTTGATAATAGGCGAGGGAAAGTTCACGTTTGTTCTGATACTCGATTTTGGGATGCGGGTATGTAGAAATATTGTTATGGCAGGCTTCACACTCGATCCCAACCGTACTATGCACGGAATGATTAAGGTCATCCTGAGCAACGTAAAGCGAAAGAACCTCGCCGCTGGGGAGGGTCATGCTCAAAGTTTCATCACCATGACAGGTAAGACAGTACTTCTCTGTTTCCTGCGCGGGAGGTTGTGCTGTGACTGGAGATACGAACGAGAGGCTGAACAACAGGACAAATGCGCCTGCAACGATCAGCCAGAATTTTTGCTGACGAAGATTACGCGTTGTCATTGCTACGACTCCTTGTGTTTCCAGTCTTTGTTTTATCGGCAGGTTTTTTCGCGGCGGTCTTTTTCCTGGGCGGGGAAACTTTCCTGGGCTTTTTAGGCTGGGTTGCGCTTTTCGGTCTTGAGGATGCGGCGGCTTTGCCTGGGTATTCCGTTGGTTTTTCCATCGGTTCTTCTTTTGGCTCAGAGGTTTCAATTGCAACCAGCCCCATACGGCGGAGCAAATAGGAGACTCCAAATAAAATGGCAAGCGGAACCAAACAACGCAAAATAAAGAGCAAAACCACAAAAAATGAATTGGTAGAGGGTTCATTCATTGCTTGTCCTCCACGGCAAAATTTTCCAACTGCCTGCAACATAAGTGATGGGCATTGCATTCTCCAAAACACGAGTATATTGGCATACATTGACTAGTATAACTCAAACTTATTGTGTATACATTAATGGGTTGACAGGGTAATAAAACCGGATATTATGGCAACTATTTTTGAAGATATCGCTTCGTCTCAGTGCGGGAATAATCTTTTTATTTTTAGCAAGCTCGGCGAATCCAATTCTAATAAATTCAAATTTCCTTACTCTGCAAAAATAGCGGATGCCTGACGGCATCCGCTATTTTTATAGCAATTACTTGGTACTATGGACGAACGAACTTGGTTACATCGCCACCAATGTCTTCAATGCTATCATACATGACTTGGATGATGTACTTGCCACCATGAACAGCAGCGCCCGGATTCTTGCGGACGAAGTTGAAGTTGAAGGCAGCTTTGAGCAAGCGAGGCGTCCAGGTTGAGTAAGCCACGGTCTTGCCGTCCACCTCATCGGCTTTGTCGTCGCCATTGGCGTCAACGAACCAGTATGGGTAAACATCAGGATTGTAGGTGATGCCGGTACCGGCAGTGGTCTTGGCATACTTCTGGATTTCGACATACAGAACATCGCGCAGAGAGCGGTATTCAGTGCGGATACCTTCGGTCACGTTACCATTACCGTTATAGTCAGCAGTGGAGCTCATACCGCGGATATCGTCAACAGCTACATCGCCATGGCAGGTCTTGCACAACTCTTCCTTGGGAGTGCCAGTATGGACATCGTGACAACCGACACAGCCGGCTTTGTCTTCAACTGCAGGGTGCGTGTTCGCGCCGTTGTAGGTCTTGCCTTCATATTCATAGAAGCCCTGAGCATCGGTGCCAAACCAGACGGCGGCAATGCCAAGATAATGGGCATTGATGAAGCTGAATTTGACATCCTTGTCGTTGGCATCTTTGATGGCTGCGACAACTGTATCCGGAGCATCAGCAGCGCCGGGGAACTGAGCAATCTTATCATCCACGGTCACCTTGGAAGCGCGACCCTGGTGACATTCGATACACAGGTTGGAGGCAGCGCCTTCGCCGAAGGAAACGACTTTGCCGGAGGGCATGGTCACTTCGTTGCCAGCAATGAGGGCGGGGAAGTTCGCGCCGTCATGGCAGGTAAGGCACATCAAACCATTGCCAGCGGGAACGCCAGCTTCAGGAATGGTCTCGCCTGCAAGAACCATGGGCAAACCGGAGCCGCTGTGGCACTTGGCACAACCAGCCGGAACAGTATAAGGAGCAGCTTCTTCTGCATCCCAATGGCGGAAGGCTTCTGAAGCGCCGTCAAAGTGACCGGTATCCTCACGGGTGAGAGTGGTCGCGTCGAATTTGGTGGTCAGTTTCTCGCTGGCGTTAACATCCTCAATGGAGTCAACCAACAGTTCGATAATGTACTTGCCACCATGAGCAAAAGCGCCTGGATCCTTGATGGAAACCTGGTAGTTATAAGCGGCTTTCAACAAGCGGGGAGTCCAATTTGGATAGGCTTTGCCGTCAGCGCCCATAAAGTAGGGATAGGTGACTGCATCGTATTTAATTTCAGCGCCGCCAACTTCCAAAGCATAGGCTTGCATGGAAGCTAACAGAGTTTCCTGTAAACCTTGAATTTCAAAGGCAACGCCTTCAGCTACATCGCCGTCGCCATCATAATCCTGCATGGACGAGGGTTCACGAATGTTCTTGAGGTCTTCAATAGTGGCAGCGCCATCATGACATTCAGCGCAGGCTTCAACCTTTACTTCAAGGCTGTGTTGGTCATGGCAACCGAGACAAGTGTCGAAGCCGCCAACGTGCTGGTGCTTCATATCATAGGCTTTACCATCATACTCATAGCCCATCTTGACCTGCGAGCCGTAAAGTGTACCGCCGGCGGCGAAGTAATGGACATTGCTAAAGCCAAGTTTGACATCTTTGCCAGCGTCATCCTTGTAAGGAGCGGGCACGGCATCGGGGTCAAGGTTCTCGCCGAATTTCGCGAGTTTACCATCAAGGCTTACCTTGGATTCACGTCCCTGGTGGCAGGTCAAACAACGAGCCTCAGGACCGAGGTTTTCGATGACAGCGCCGGAGGGGAAGGTGACCGAGGTCAACGCATCGGCCGCATCATTGTGGCACATGGTGCAGGTAAAAGCCACACCAGGAGCGGGTACAGCGGCGTCCACTTTGCCGTCAGCAATGAAGTCTACAAAACCGGCTTCGCTGTGGCATTTTGCACAGCTGGTCGGGATACCATCGGGGTTGGCAGTGGCATCATCCCAATGTTTGAAGGCTTCAGCCGAAGCATCAGCATGACCGGAAGCAGCGAAAATGGGCTTAATCGCTTCAGCCGGGTCTACGGTAGGAACTGCTGTGGGGACTGCTGTAGCAGGAACTTTTGTGGGCTCAACGACAGGGGCTGGAGTGGTGGCCGCGCCGCCGCAAGCGGCTAATACAGCAGCAGCTACGATCAGCAAACCAACTAGAACAAGTAATTTTTTTAGTGTCATTTCTTATCATTCTCCTTTGAAGATTTTTGGCAATATTCATTATTTATTGTTGTCATTGTATCTATAAGCCGTACCTCCCGGGTAATTTTTTGCGACAATTCAGATAATAATATATAAATTGTCTTAGATTTTATATTTTAGTCCAAAAAAAGATTAAAGGATAGTTAATTTGCTCGAATTATTAGGTGACAAATGTCACAAGATGAGAGGAAAATTAGAAAACCAGACCCAAGATAATAACCTGTAGGACTTTCCTGCTTATCTTTGATTAAAATGTCAACTTTTCCAGCTCTTCCCACCTGTGATATGCCCCCGTCAATTCATCCTGCATTTCTTTTAATTGATTAACCACCCGCGTGATCTCCGCGCTGTCTTGTTGATAGAACGACGGGGTCGCCATTTCAACTGTCAGCGTATGAATATTCGCTTCGAGGGCTTCGATCTGCGCCGGCATTTCGGCGAATTCTTTCTTTTGGGATTCGAGCGCCCGCTGTTCCTTGTAACTTAATTTTTTAGATGCGGATGCAGGCGCGGGCTGGGCTTCGCTGACAGTTGGTTTGCGTACCTTAGGCTCCGGCTTCGCTGATTCATTTTGCTTCTGCCAATCATCGTAACCGCCGACAGTTTCAACCACCCGCCCCGTGCCATCCATTGCCAGCGTGCTGGTAACAATATTATTTAGAAAAGCGCGGTCATGGCTCACCAGCAAAAGTGTGCCATCGTATTCAAGCAGAAGGTCTTCAAGAATTTCCAACGTTTCAACATCCAAGTCATTCGTCGGTTCATCCATCACCAGCAGATTCGCAGGCTGGGCAAACAGACGCGCCAGCAGCAGGCGATTCCGCTCGCCGCCCGAAAGCGCGCTGATCGGCGCATTGACTCGGTCTTTCGAAAACAGAAAATCTTCGAGGTATACATTCAGGTTGCGCGACCTGCCGTTGATGGTCACATTGTCACTGCCTTGCCCCACATTATCCAGCACAGATTTGCTGTCATCGAGCTGCGCGCGCAGTTGATCGAAATATGCGATCTCTAAATTTGTGCCGTATTCCACAGTTCCGCTTTGCGGAGTCAACTCGCCCAACAGCAGACGCAACAATGTCGTTTTGCCAGAGCCATTCGGACCAATGATACCCACCTTGTCGCCGCGTTGAATGGTGGTCGTGAAATCGTTAACGATGGAGGCATCGCCAAACGCATAATTAACATTCTCAGCTTCGATGACCAATTTGCCGGAGCGTTTTTCGGTTTGAAGTTGCATCCGCACTTTGCCGGGGCGTTCGCGCCGCGCAAGCCGTTCTTCGCGCAGACGTTTGAGTGCGCGCACGCGTCCCTCGTTTCGCGTGCGCCGCGCTTCGATACCTTTGCGAATCCAAACTTCTTCCTGCGCCAGTTTTTTATCGAAGAGAATATTTTGCTCCGCTTCGGCGGTGAGCATGGCTTCCTTGCGTTCAAGGAAAGTGGTGTAACTGCAATTCCAATCGAAGAGTCGTCCACGATCCAGTTCAACGATGCGCGTGGTTAATTTTTGCAAAAAGACGCGGTCATGTGTGACGAACAACAAGGTGCCGCCCCAGCGTTTGAGAAAGCCTTCGAGCCAATCTATCGAAGCGATGTCGAGATGATTGGTCGGCTCATCGAGCAGCAAAAGCTCAGGGTCGCGCACCAGGCCCCGGGCGAGCATGACGCGGCGTTTCATCCCCGCCGAAAGAATCTCGAAGCGCGCATCCGCATCCAATTGCATCCGCGAGATGACCTGTTCCACTTGCAGTTGTCCCTGCCAGTGATGTTCATCGTGGATGCGCGAAGCATCCAGCCCGTCGGCAACGATGTCGAAAACTTTTCCGACAATTCCGGCGGGAACTTCCTGCGGCAAATATGCCGTGCATAAATTTTGCTGACGAGACACGCTTCCGTCCTGCGGATTAATATCGCCGTTGACCAGCTTGAGCAACGTGGATTTGCCCATGCCATTGCGCCCAAGCAAGCCCAACCACTCGCCCTGCTCGATCTGCAAGTTGATGCTGTCAAAAAGCCGCGGCCCACCAAATCCGAGACTCACATTTTCCAAACTAATTAATGCCATGAATGCGTTTCCTTTGAAGGGGGAAAATATACTACAACTTGCCGGTTTGGGCACTTCCAAAAACCTGTTTACCGCGAAGATCGCGAAGAACGCGAAGGAAATTCAAAGGTTTATTAAAGGTTTTTCTTGGCGACCTTCGCGTGCTTCGCGGTGCAACGATCTTTTGGCATGGTTGCGCGGCATTCGATAAAACGGTAAGATTGCTTCATGATTGATATTTCCAATGCACGCTTCGCTTTTTTGGATATTGAAACCACCGGGCTTTCGCCGTGGTTCGGGGATCGGATTTGCCAGATCGCGATTGTCCTGACCGAAGGCAAGCGCATCAAAACAACCCTTGACCTGGTCCTTAATCCCGAGCATGAGATTTCACCCGCGGCATCTCACATCCATGGCTTGGACGAGTCAAAACTTTCAGCCGCGCCGATGTTCGAAGATGTCACCAAGCAGCTCGAAGCGGCGTTGAATGACGCGATCATCGTCTGCCACAACGCGCAATTCGATCTGCAATTCCTCGACAACGAATATCGCAAACTTGGGCTGACTGTGGAATATCCAAACTTGATCGATACACTGGTGATGGCGCGTGAATATTTTGACCTACCCTCGTACACCTTGAATCATTTGGCTGAGTCTTTCAACATCTCGAACCGGATGCAAGTTTCTCACGCCCTGGCAGATGCGCTGGCGGCGAAAAATATTTTCTTCGCCATGATGGACGCGCTCAAGCCGAATGGCAAACCGCTCGATGATTACATCGGAATCTACAACTCTCCCGCCTGGCCGCAGGAAGGCGTGTACCTGCCCATCGAACTCAGCGAAGCCATCAACAGCGGACGCAGGTTGTTCATCAAATACATGGATAAGGGCGGCGAAATTTCAGAACGCTGGATCTCCCCCACAGAAGTGCTTGGGCTGGCGGATTATATTTACCTGAAAGCCTTCTGTCATACCCGCAACGCCGAGCGCACCTTTCGATTGGACAGAATCATCGAGGTGGCGGTGGAAGTGCAAAAAGAATAATATCGTTGCAAGCAGTTTTATCGCGAAGATCTGATCAGGAAGGATAGCTTGGTCCGGGTGTTGGGTGGTGTCATTTTTTCCTTTTCAAATTCCAGTAACTCCAGTGCCGATCAGGTAGATCAATACCAAACTGGCGCAACAACAGAAACACAGCCCGCCCAAAGCCACCACCACCAGAACAATTACTGTGATGGGTTTGCCTCGCGGTGTGTCCAACATGGACAGGATGGATGGGCGGATCGGCGCATCGCCCACCATGCGATCCGGATCTTTCCATAAGATCCACAACAGATAGGGGAATCCCAGAAAGAAGAGACTCAGCGCGGTTAGCCCCGTTGACATAGTGTCTGTATCGAAGAGCAGCGAAGCATCCCCCGTCGCATTCACATTTACCTCGACTGGCACATGTAAATTGGCAAAAAGAAGCGTGAACGAAATAATCAGCAGAGCCACACCCAAGCCAAGTTGGACGCGCGCCCGGCGCGGGATTTGCTGTCCATCGCTGTTGGCAAACTCAGTGCCCAGAAAGAGCGCGCTGTAAGCCATCAGCAGCACAAAAGTCAACATGGGGGCCAAGTCATAGAGCGGATTGGTTGCAAGTTCGACAACGTCAAATAAACTGCTGCCTTGCATGAGCGCCAGGCTGACGGTCAGGCTAAAGAACGGCAGTGCCAGATTGAGCGCCAACAGCGCCAGGGCGTTCTGCTGTGTCCAGCGTTTACTGACCAGCAGCCAGCCTAAGATCAGCACCAGCGGCACAGTCAGCAAGATTTCGAGCAACACGGAAACATCCAGTGCCCCCCCCGTAAAGTTGTCACCGGCCATTTGTGGATGGAGGCGGGTTTGAGCCAGCAAATCCAGCCCCAAAAACAATCCGGATGCCAGTGGGTGCGCCAAGGTCACCAAAACACTGCCTCTTTGCAAAAAAGCAGGTGGAAACACGCGGCGTAGACCCGTCAGCGCGAAACGGCTGATCCGCATCACCATATCGACACCCGTCAGTCCAGAAAAAAACCACCACGGCATTGCCAGCAAAAGCGGCAAGGTCAAAATTCCCGCCAGGTTAAAGATGATCGAGTCTAGTTGCGGATCTAAAATCATCCGCGCAAACAAGAAAACCAGCATGATTGCCAGGCTGCCAGCCCATTTGAGCCAGGTTAGCTTTTGCCAGAACGGTGAACGATAAGTGAAACCAAACCAGACAGCCAGGACCACCACCAATACCGGCAGGCACAGGCAGGACACGATCATCTGCGTCATTTGCGCGTCAGAAAACTCACTTACATCGGAAACCGCGAAAAAAAGAAGCTGGAAAAGAAAAGACACCAGGATCGGGAAGAAAATACGGCGGCGGCACTCCGTGGCTCCGCTGAGCAGATAGGCCCAGCCCAAAATAAAAGCCAGCAAGGCGCCCGCAAGGGCCAGCCAGGGCACGCTCAAGGGCTGCCCGATCAAGTCTGCCACGAACGGCAGGTTGGCCGCTCCAAAATTGGGGCGCGGGAAGATGTAGCGCGCACTGGGTTGGTTTGGTCCCAGCACTTGCACCAGCAGGGTCACCGCTAACAGGCCCAGCACAGCAAGGTAACCCGCCACAGTCAGGACTTGATGCGTGAGCGGCAGGTCTTTTAAGTTGACCAGCATTCCTTCCAGCGTTTCGGCATAGAGCCAGTCCGCCATTGCGCGCAAGACCCGCATCATACGCTGCGGAAGACTGACAGGAGGCAAACCCACATCCTCATTAAGCGGCGTCTCGTCCGCAGGTTGGGATGAATCCATGAATTTATCGTCACTCATATAATCCCTTTTGCAACTCACCCGCTATGCTGGCTACTTCGGTCGTCTGCCCTGATTTGGAATGTAAAACGAATATGAGGATGAGTACCACGTTATTTTACCCGCATCTCAAAATCGATTGGGCGCAACATGGTTGGTAATTTCAAGAGCGTATCACTCATTATACAAAACCTGGGCTTTCTGGGAATTTCTATGCGCCAGATGCGGCGAAGATTGTTCATCAAATACATGGACAAGAACGGTGAAATCTCAGAACGCTGGATATCCCCCACAGAAGTGCTTGGGCTGGCCGATTACATTTACCTGAAAGCCTTCTGTCACACCCGTAACGCCGAGCGCACGTTTCGGCTGGATCAAATCGTCGAGGTGGCGGTGGAAGTGCAAAAAGAATAATGTATTTGCAAGCAGTTTTATCGCGAATATCTGATCAGGGAGGATAGCTGGGACGGGTGTTGGATGATGTAATTTTTTCCTTTTCAAATTCCAGTAACTCCAGTACCGATCAGGTCATATTAACTTAATTTGGAGTCCGAAGTTCTACTTCCGGAGTATGACGGGTGTGCGCAAGTAGAACTTGCGGACTCCCCACTGCCTGTCAAATTTACGCGGCTGCTTTGGCGGTATACTACAGTCATCCAAGTATGCATTTTCAGCGACGTGTTTGCGGGGCTTTAATTATCCTTTTGGGTTCTTGAAAAAAATTGAAGTTCATGCAATAATTTTATGGCATTAACAGCAACAAGTTTTGCACAATAAGGAGTTTAAACAATGACAGTAATAACCGTTTCCAGAGATTATGGCAGTGATGGCGACTTCATTGCCCAGCAGGTAGCCCAAACCTTGGGATACCATTTTGCAGACCTGAAATTTATTGGCTCCATACTCAGTCAATACGGGTTTGTGGAATTCGAAAAAGAGTATAGGAATCTGCCCACTTTTTGGGAAAGATTCGACGCAGAACGAATCCAGCATCGAGACGTAATGATGAACCTGCTCAATCAGGTTTTACAAGCACTGGCCAAGCATGGCAATGTAGTGATCCTTGGGCGTAGTGGCTTCGAAGTCCTAAGAGGCTATACCAATACTTTCCATGTGCGCGTTCAAGCTCCCTTTCCTGTTCGGGTGGAACGTGTAATGGCGCAACAGGACCTTACTTTCGACGAAGCGG
>DYDH01000087.1 GCA_020717985.1 Herpetosiphon sp.
GACCGCCACGGCTGGACTCTGCCGCCTCGACCCGAACACGGGCGTCGGCGACCCGACCCCTGCCTACACCTACGCCTTGAATCTCGCCGAAGTGGAAGTCAACACCAAGACGGGCAAGACCCGCGTCATCCGCTTCACCTGCGTGGACGAAGTCGGCAAGGTCGGCAATATCGACGCGGTCAACGGGCAGGCGTATGGTGGTATCTCGCACAGCATCGGCTTTGCGCTAACCGAGAACTATGACGACGTGAAGAAGAACACGAACATCGCCAACAGCGGCGTGCCCTACATCAAGGACATCCCCGACGACATCACCGTCATCCACGTCGAAAACGCCGACCCCGACGGACCCTTCGGCTCATCGGGCGCATCCGAAGCGTTTCAGGCGGCGGGGCATGTGGCAGTGCTGAACGCCATCAACAACGCCTGCGGAGTCCGCATCTACGAAATGCCCGCCACCAAAGAGAAGGTCAAGGCTGGGCTGGAGGTCATCGCCAAAGGCGGCAAAGTCCAACCACCCAAGAAATACTTCCTCGGCTCAGACTTGTATGATGAACTGGAAAACATCAAGGCGAATCCAGTAAAATTCAAGAAGTAGTTTTTTACCACGAAGGACACGAAGGTCACAAAGGTTAAAACGCATTTCCTTCGTGTTCCTTTGTGCCCTTTGTGGTTAATTGTTTTTCGAGGCTCAACCCATGACAGAGACCAAGCCCGTCATCTGCTACAAATGCCAAAAGGAACTGGTTCCGACGAAAACATACCTGAGTTATCTCGGACACAGTTTTTCCGCCGACATTCTCAAATGCCCCGAATGCGGCGAAGTTTACATCCCCGAAGAACTGGCGAAGAGCCGCATTGCCGAAGTCGAAATGCAGCTCGAAGATAAATAGGTGAAACATGGACAACATGGAACAACTCATCACCCTTCGCAAACAGGGATTTTATTGCAGTCAGATGATTCTGCTGAAAGGCATGGAACAGATGGGCAAGACCAATCCCGATTTAGTCCGCGCCATGCACGGCTTGGCGGGCGGACTTGGATTCAGCGGCGAGTTGTGCGGTGCGTTGACGGGCGGTGCGTCCCTGCTTGGGTTGTACGCGGGCAAGGGCACGCCTGAGCAAGAGGAAGACCCGAAACTCGACTTCATGATTCAAGATTTGGTTAAATGGTTCAAAGCGGAATACGGTGAACAGTTCGGCGGAATCCGCTGTGAGGAGATTCTCGCTGGAAATAATCAAAACAAGATGACGCGCTGCCCGCTGATGGTGAGCGGCGTGATTCAAAAAGTCAACGAGTTGCTCGTGGAAAACGGCTTCGACCTTTCGGGGTTGGACGATGAGTAAGGGCGGCTCTTCAAGGACGAACAAAGTGCCTGATAATTTCGAGAGAGCCGCCCCAACAACCGAAAGCGTCTGCCCCGAATGTCTGGCGCGAATCCCCGCCGCGCGCGTTGTGCGTGATGGGGATGTCTATCTCGAAAAGACCTGTCCCCAGCATGGCGATTTTCGCACCATCATCTGGCGCGGCGCGGATAGTTTCAAAACCTGGGTCAAGCCCAAACTCCCATCCTTTCCAAAAAATCCAACCACCGAAGTGAAAGACAGCTGTCCGTATGATTGCGGCTTGTGCGCGGAACATCGCCAGCACACCTGCTCGGTTTTGCTGGAAGTGACCCAACGCTGCGACCTGCACTGCCCCGTCTGTTTTGCGGATTCGGGGAACGACAATTCAGCCGACTGGTCAATGGCGGAGGTGGAAGGTTGGTTCAAACGGCTAAGCGAGCAAAGTATCTCGTTCAACATCCAGATTTCGGGCGGCGAGCCATGTGTCCGCGATGACCTGCCCGAAATCATCCGCTTGGGGCGTGCGCATGGCTTCAAGTATTTCCAGTTGAACACAAACGGTCTGCGGCTGGCGCGTGACCCCGCTTATCTGGCGGAACTCAAAGCGGCGGGACTTTCGACAGTCTTCCTGCAATTCGACGGAACACGCGACGAAATCTACAAAACCATTCGCGGGCGCGGACTGCTCGACCAAAAATTGAAAACCATCGAACACTGCAAAGAACACGGCGTCGGCGTGGTGCTCGTGCCGACCTTGATTCCCAACGTCAACGCGGACGACATCGGGAACATCATCCGCCTTGCACTGGAACACATGCCCATTGTGCGTGGCGTGCATTTTCAGCCCATCAGTTATTTCGGACGCTATCCGCAAAGCCCCGCCGACGAAGCGCGGATAACCATCCCCGAAGTGATTCAAAAAATAAAAACGCAAACGGATGGCATGATTCGCGCCGATGTATTTTGTCCCCCTGGGTGCGAGAATGCGCTGTGTTCGTTTCACGGCAATTTCGTGCTCATGCCTAATGGCGACCTCAAAGCGATTACCCAACACAAAGATGACGCTTGCGGCTGTCAGCCCATCATCGCGGAAGAGGGCGCGGCGCGGACGCGGGCTTTCGTGGCGGAGAACTGGTCGGCGCCGAGTCTCATCACCGAGTTGCCTATCTTCGGCGGACAAAGTTTGGGCGAGTGGGATGTCTTTTTGGAGAGGAAGCGCACGCACTCCTTCTTCGTCTCTGGCATGGCATTTCAAGACGCCTGGAACTTGGACTTGGAACGCCTGCGCGATTGCTGTATTCACATCGCCAGCCGCGACGGAAGATTGGTTCCGTTCTGCGCGTACAATTTGACGGATTCTAGTGGGCGGTCTTTATATCGGAATGCGGAGTCGAAAATCTCCCGATTTTCGATACTCCAAAATCAGGAGATTTTGGAGTCCAACGGCAAATGAAACTCACTCCCCTCGACCCTTGGATAGGAGAAAAGATAAATCACGACGACCTTCGGGCTTGGCAACTGGACAAGTTGAACGAGACGTTGGAACTAGCTCGCGGCAAGAGCGCGTTTTACAAAAAACATTTCGAGGGACTGCCCGAAACGCTCTCGACTTTGGATGACCTGCGGCAATTTCCGTTCACCACGGCAGAGGACATCCGCGAGAATCCGCTGCGATTTGTGTGTGTGCCGCAGGGCGAGATACAGCGGATTGTGACCCTGCAAACGTCGGGGACGACGGGCGAGCCGAAGCGAATCTTCTTTACCGCCGATGACCAAGAACTGACGATTGATTTCTTCAGCGTGGGCATGTCCACGCTGACCGAGCCTGGGGAGCGCGTCTTGATTTTTCTGCCTGGCGAAACGCCTGGGAGTGTGGGCGACCTGCTGAGAATTGGACTGGAACGCAAAGGCAGGAAGCCCATCCCGTATGGCATGGTCAAAGACCCGTTCCATGCGCTGGATGTGATGGAAAGCCAGCAGGCAGATTGTCTCGTTGGGTCGCCGACTCAAATTTTGAGTCTGGCGCGGAGGTGGAATCCGACTCACAAAGCGCCGCGCACAATTCTGCTCTCGACAGATTATGTCCCTGCGGCGATTGTCAACGTATTGGAAAATATCTGGGGCTGCAAAGTCTTCAATCACTACGGCACAACGGAGATGGGTTTGGGCGGCGGCGTAGAATGCGAAGCCCATCGCGGTTATCACTTGCGCGAAGCGGACATGCTCTTCGAGATTGTCAATCCCGAAACGGGCGAACCCGTCCCTGACGGGGAATATGGCGAAGTGATCTTCACCACGCTGACGCGGCGCGGAATGCCGCTCATCCGCTACCGCATGGGAGACAGAAGCAGGCTCATCGTGGACGAATGTCCGTGCGAGACGAAACTGCGGACGATGGAAAAGATTCGCGGACGATTTAGCGGCTTTGTTTCTGTGGGAGATGAAACGCTGAAATTACCCGACTTCGATGAGGTGTTGTTTCCCATTCAAGGGTTGTTGAATTTTTCGGTAACTGTATCAGGCTCGGGCGGGGATGAATTTCTGCTGGTCGAGGCGCAAATGCTCACAGACGAGGATTCGACCCGTGAGGTGGAACAGGCTGTCGAGTCGCTTTCATCCAAAAGAAAAATTGTGAAGTGTTATCATAATCCCAATGAAGTCGGCAGCCTGCTCAAGCGGGTGATTTTGGACAAGCGGAGTTAAGAAACCCACATCACCGCGCCTGTCTCTTTGGTGTCATAGCCCCCCAGATTATTGATTTCTGTTTTTGCGTGGGGAGTATCCAGCCAGCGCTTGAGAGTCTGAACGGATTCCAACTCCCATTTGTCGGCGGGGATAACGAGGTCGTAGCGTTCGGTGGTCAACAGTTGGAAGCCAAGCCCAAACGACAGCGCGGCGGTCTCGACTGCCAAGCCTACTTCCGCCTGTCCCTTGCTGACGGCGCGCGCCACTTCGGAGTGAGTCATTTTTTCGTCTTGATAACCAGCAATGCTGGATGGATTGATGCCAGCGCGATGGAGTTGCGCATCCAGCCAAACTCGCGTCCCCGAGCCTTGCTGACGGTTGACGAAGCGGATTCCTAGCCTTGCCAAATCTGTCAGGTCATTCAATCCAAGCGGATTTCCCACTTCAAAAATCAACCCCACCCGGCGATGCGCGAGCGTGAGCAATGCCACTTTTTGTCCCGGCAATAGCTTGCGGACAAAGGGTTCATTGTATGTGTCGGTGGTCTCATCCCACAAATGACAACCCGCAAGGTCGGCGTTTTTTTCAGCCAGCGCAATCAACCCGCCCAAGCTTCCAGTGAAAGATAGCTGAAGGGTCCGGTCTGGATTGGCTTCATGATACTGGGCGGCAATCATTGCCAACGACGGATCATGGCTTCCGATGAAACGCAGAACATTGGCTGGAGACGCTTCCTGCGGGGTTGAGAATGTTTTCCAGCGGTCAAGCGCAGTCCGCATGGATTGTTCGATTTCATCGGGCGTATATCCCGCTGTAATGATCTCAAGCAGAAAAGATTCTGTGCGATTGAACAGCGAAGCCCTGCGTAACGGAGACTGATTCTGCTCCGATAAATTTTCAACCACTTTTGTCCCCTTGCCCACATGACTGATGATCAATCCTTGATGAGCCAATTCCTGATATGCGCGCATGATGGTGCCGGTGGTGCAGTTCCATTGCTCGGTCATTTTGCGCATGGGAGGTAATGACGCACCAGGTTTTATGACTCCAGAAAGGATGTCATTACGGATCGACTCGACGATTTGCTGGTAAAGATGGGATTGGTCCATGTTTTTAGTATAGTGTGCTAGATTACATTTTGCAAGTTTGAGTCTGCGTGGAAAATAATGAAGTTAATCATCGCGCAAAAATTCTACACACCTGTTGTTCCAGATTTTTTTCGAATTGACCAAAAATCTACCCATTTAGTAACTCAGACAGAGTCGTGTCTTTTCTTCAGCCACTTCATGACTACCGCATTGTTTATACTCTCAACCAACTTGAGTTCTACCAATTTGTCTGCCAGCATTTGCGATGTCCAGCGTACCTTTCCATTCGGAGGAGCGCTACAAGTTAACAATGTTAAATGCGCCTCAATTTCTCCTGTGATTTTTTGTGGAGCTCCAGAACGCGGCTTATCATAAAGTGCGTTTCCCAGTCCGCCTTTCAAAAACCTCTTTCGGACATTCGTAATGGTTGGCAAACAACACTTTAAGACTGAAGTGATCTCTTTTGTTGGTCTCTTTTCTTTCCAAGACTCATCACAAAACATCAAAATTCGAGCGCGTATTTGAGCGCGTTCGGATAATTTACCATTACGAATCAGAGCTTTAAGTTCCTGACGTTCTTCTTCTGACAAATGGATGCAATATTTTGTCTTCATGTGCCAAGTATAATCTCACTAAATTATTCAAGGTAGTTGCGCTAGCTACCTGCTTCATCTATTAGACTTTCTGGGATTTTTAGACAAGACTAGTATTACAGCGCAAGGTTGAACGTAGAAAATACAAAAACCTGGTCTGTCGGCATTTTGTCGCTTATCGCTCTCGCTACAGAGCTAGACTGGCTCAATTAGGCATTTTTACCCGTAACCTCGCATTGTAATATTATATAGCCTAACACTTTGCCAACTTGAATTTTTTATAACAGTGATCGGATTTGGGAATAAGTCGATTTGGCGCAACAATATATTTTCTACAAAAAAACAAAATGCACCCGATAACGGATGCATTTTGTTTTTTTACAGGGGCAGTCCCTGTTTTATGGCTCCTGGCCTAGGACTTGAACCTAGAACCTAGCGGTTAACAGCCGCTCGCTCTGCCGATTGAGCTAGCCAGGAAAGCGACCGACATTATACGGGCCAGCAAGAGTAATGTCAAGGTAATAACCAAAAGTGGTATAAAGATTTCAGAGCCCATCCAGGAGTGTCAATAACATATTTTCCAAAGGCTCATAAGTAAAATCAAAGAGCTATGAGAATAGCCAGCACAGCCGATGTATGAAAAAATATACTCTGACCACAGAGTTACAATAAAGTACAAAGAGTTGTGACAAAATCGCCCCGTTTGTAGCAGGAGTGATTTTGTCACAACTCTTTATGATTTGCCTTCACATTCAGGTAAATGCGGATTTCACCAGCGCATGTTACCTTCTTTCAGAAATAATAAACAACAACAGTCCTATCTTAAAAATAAAGAACTTGCTGCGGGTTCTATCCCGTCGGGACTGCAGGCAAAACAGCTTGATAACGTCTTCAAGCTGCCTTTTATTTTAAAATATTTTCAACCTTCATTCGGCAGTTTTTTTGGAATTTTTTTACAGAATTCGGCAGACAATCAAGGAGCGCAGCTGTCCCTACCCTCCGGCGACTTTGGCAGTAGCGCCAGAGCGCGTGTGTACATCCAGTTTTTCAAAAACAGCTTTCAAGTGTCGTTTTACAGTATTGGTGGTGATGAATAATTTCTCTGCAATTTCCTTGTTGGTTAAACCTTGGGCTAACAAATCCAGCACCTCACGTTCACGGTCTGTGAGGGCGCTTAATTCGCTTAGCGATTGATGTGTAAGCCTGGTTTCTTCGACCACGCGACGAAAGGCGGCGCGGTCAAAGGCTTGTTTTTCAATATACGCCGATATTGAATATTCTGAATAAACCCGTTGAATTTCTTCCGTTTCCGCGGTGCCGCTGACCACGATCGAAGGAATCCCCTCGGTGCGTGTGGTATCGAGCAATTGATAACCATCCTGGTTCGAGTTATCCAGGGAGTTACTCAAAGACAAGTCAATCACTGCCAATGTAAATTTTTCCCTGCGAAGATATCCAAGAGCATCGCCAAAGCCTGCGCACGTGCGGACTTGAAACCCTGCGTCACTTAAGAGTTCTTCAAGGATGCTCCGCCACCCGGCGTCATCTTCCACGACTAATGCTTTTTCGTTGGGAAGTTTTCGCGGAGCGGGCGTGGACTGTCCTTTCACAGCGGAGGAAGATGCTGTGGTTCCAGAAGCAGGCTGAGGCGTGGTTAGATTCGGCGGGCTGACGAGTATCCGATAAACAATATCACGAAATTGACTGCGATGAAAACTTTCCTTGCGGAGAAAAGTGAAAGCGCCATAATCTGTGAGCGCGGTAACTGCCAGTTCGACAGTTGCAAATCCGGTAAGAAGGATTGTGCGGCAGTTGGGGTCAAGTCGGCGGACAGCGTCCAGCACGCGCAAACCATCATAGTTATTGTGATCGTTTGGCGAAAGCGAAAGATCAACAACGGCGAGTCTGTGCGGTTGGGCTTTGAGGATGAGGGATGCTTCATCGACACTGCTGGCAACATCAACCTCCAGTCCGCAATCTGAAAGTATTTCACTTAAGATCTGCTGCCATGAGTTATCGTCTTCAACTACAAGTGCGCGAAGAGTCGTCTGTGCTGTCATGATGAATTCTCCGCGCGCGGGAGGCGCAATACAAAAGATGCACCATGCTGACCGTCGCTCTCAACAGTAACAGAGCCGCCAAGACGGGTCATTAATGTTTTTACCCACCACAGACCAAAGCCCAATTTGCCTGGATGTGCGCCAGCACGTTCTGTAAAATTCAATTCAAAAATTTGATTATGCAATTCTGGTGAAACTCCGGGACCATCATCAATGATGGATACTTCCACCCATTTGGGCCCGGCAAATCCATGGATATTTATGGTCCCTTTTCCGTTCATAGCGACATTTGCATTTTCAATTAAGTTCTTGAAGACAAGAATGAGACTTTGCCCGCCTGCGTTGACCATTGGCAAACCATTAAGGTCTTCCATTTTGATGCGAATATCTGCAGATACCTGCACGGCATGAATGGCATCTGATACACAAGTGGCGATGCGGACTTTTTCCATGCGAATGGGACGCAGGTGCGAGAGATTCTCCTGCACGATCTGCATGGCCTCCGTTGCACTACGCTCGATCTCGGTCAGGCTTTTATTGAGATAAGAATCTGTTTCAAGTATCTGGCGATATTTATCCTGAATGGCTTGAATTCGCACCGGTATGATGCCCACTTTATTGTTCATATTATGCAACAAGTTGGCGGAAATATCCCCAACTGCGGCGAAGGTTTCGGCTGTCCAATGCTGTTCCTGGGATATGCGCAGCGCTTCTTGATGTGTTTCGTTTTGGATGGCCAGCACAGCATAATGCGCCAGACAGGTGAGCACCTTTTCGTCCCATTCCGATTCTGCGATGCGCCCTGCGTCGTAATTTGAATTGAATACGCTGAATGCTCCCAATACCTGTTCGTCATCCCCGGTAAATAAGGGCACGATCAAGGCGCGCGCCCCACCTTGTAATTCCGCTGCTTCGCTTGAAATCTTTTTTTTCTGAGAGATTGCACGCCCAACCAAGCTATCGTGCAATGACATTTTTTCTGCGTGATGAAGATCGCCGTTCGACGCAGTTAATCTTAATTCTTCATCTGACACCAGCCAGATGGCGCTGGATGAAGTGTTGAGCAAGTCGTTGGCTGTTGTAGTTAGATGATCTAAAACTTTCTGACATGGTTCGGCGAGAAGCAGGCGTGCCACCTCTTGCAAGGCGTCGAGCAACCGTACTTCCTGTATGGCTGTGACGGCATAGGTTGCCAGTGATTGCAGCATGTGACTGTCATCTTCAGAAAATGACCCAGCCT
Organism: Herpetosiphon sp.; assembly: GCA_020717985.1. Lineage (GTDB taxonomy): Bacteria > Chloroflexota > Anaerolineae > Anaerolineales > Villigracilaceae > Villigracilis. The sequence continues at coordinate 9,014 of DYDH01000087.1, forward strand.
GGGGGCTTTCCAAATTAAGTACACCTTCCAAACGTCCGCTTGAGTTAACGAGCGGGACAGTCAATTCGGCAAGCATTTTCAAACTGGAATCAAGCGGGTAATAAATTTGCGACCAGGGTTCTGCGCTCAGGTCTGAAATAAGGACGGGCTGTCTTGTGCGCGCCACATGAGCCATCACGCTATTTCCATTCATGGGCATTTTTTCAATCAGCGGGCGGTCCATGTGATTGCCGCCCACCGCGCTGGTAATTAAGAATTCGCCGCTCTTATCCAACAGGCGAAAAATCCCATAATGGGCATTGGTCACTTCAAGCGCCAGCTGCAAAATTGATTCGAGGGTTTCTTTCAAACGCAAACGGGAGGAGATAATTAACCCTGCGCGATGCAGACGGTTTAGTTCATCTTCCTTGCGCGCCAGGTCACGATGCACCCCAGCCAGCCGCCGAGCGTGATAAATAGCCATGGCAGCCTGATTAACAAAGTTATCAAGCATCAATTGTTCAAGCTGGGTAAATTCGCGTTTCTCGTATAAATAAATATATAAAATCCCCACAGCCTGCTCGGCAACGATCAACGGGAAACAACCCACTGCATTTACGCCTAAAGCCGCGTGATAGGGATGTATGTCCAGATCGAGCTCTTCGTACGATAATGTTCTGCGCCTGCGTAGAATGGCGCGAATCCCAATCCCATTGGAACGCGGAGCATCATCTGAATAGACTGGGTTTGTGGACAGGGCGTGTCCCTCGGCTTGAGCAGACACCCGCGACTCCGCTTCAAACCTACCCGTAGCCTGATCATACGTATGGATGACTGCCGACGACCCGGGCACAACCCGAATGGCGCTCTCCACGATCAACTGCAAACTGACGCCGCTGTTGCTTGCGTCACCGGGACCAATGTGATTGATGGCATCACTGATCTGATTCAGGCTTGCAAGAACTTCAAGCAATTGGCTTTCGTTTATTTTAGGAGAGGAGGGATTTGTTTTCATTGACTTCATTTTTTGTACGGAATAAGTCAAGTAATTGTAATCCATACAAATGAATAACTAGACCAGGCTTTGAGCCGTTTGCACGCCAAGTTGAACAGCGAAATAAATCAGGGCAGCGCCGCAAACCAAATTCACCCAACGAAAGAAGTTTTGCGTCATCCATTGTTTCCCCCATGCCACCAGTCCAGCCATCAAGAAACACCACAGGACTGCGGCGGTCATAAATGCGAGGAAAAATGTTACAAAGTGAGGGAGCTCTGGCGCGCCTGAAATTCCAGAAAATGCAGTTGCGCCTATGCCAGTCCAAAAAATAATATTGAACGGATTGCCAAGCGAGAGCAGCGCACCTGTGGCAAAATCTCCCCGTTCCGATGCGGGCGCCGATTGTATTTCCATATTTGTGTACGCTGCGTTGAGCGCATCCCATGCCAGCTTTAGCAGGAGAAAAATACCGAGCATACTCAATGTGATCCTTGCCGTATTATTCTGAACAAGGAACGCCAGCCCTGTCAACGCAATCAGTGACCAGGTGGTATCGCCGACCAATGAGCCGAACTGCACAAATAAAGCAGGGCGGAATCCACGCACAAGCCCGCGGCGAATTGTTTCAGCCGTAATAATACCGGGTGGGGCGCAAAAGGCTATACCAAGAATAAATGATGAAACCGCAAGTGACGTCATATAATTATTATGTGACCGCCGACCACGAAAGTGGTCGGCGGCTGTAAGGAGACAAACCCCAAATTAAATCTTTAGGAAAGCGTTCGAATTAGCAATCAAAGTACAGGGTGAATTCGTACGGTGTCGGGCGCAGGCGCATGGGATCAAGCTCGACCTGACGTTTGTAGCTGATGTAGGACTCGAGGAGATCCATTGTGAACACATCGCCCTTGAGCAGGAAGTCGTGATCGGCTTCGAGCGCATCAAGCACAGCGCCGAGGGAGGCAGGTACCTGCTTGATGAGTTTGGCTTCCTCAGCAGGGAGTTCGTAGAGATCCTTGTCGGCAGGTTCGCCCGGGTCAATGCGGTTTAGGATGCCATCAAGACCAGCCATCAAGATCGCGGAGAAACACAGGTACGGATTGCTGGATGCATCTGGAGCGCGGAATTCAACGCGCTTGGCTTTGGAGCTCTTTGTTACCGGAATGCGGCAGATGGCCGAACGGTTGCGCTGTGAGTAAGCAAGATTGACAGGCGCTTCATAGCCCGGCACAAGACGACGGAAAGAGTTGGTGGTGGGGGATGTCAATGCGAGCAACGCAGGGGCATGTTTGAGGATACCGCCGATATAGTATTTCGCAGCCTGTGATAAACCGGCATAACCAGCCGCATCGTAAAAGACGTTCGTATCGCCTTTCCACAAGGAGGAATGGCAGTGCATACCTGAACCGTTATCCCCAAACATCGGCTTGGGCATGAAGGTTACGGTCTTTCCATTTTTGCGGGCAACGTTCTTGGCAATATATTTGTAGATCAAAAGCTGATCAGCCATGCGGGTCAGGGTGTTGAATTTAATACCCAATTCTGTTTGACCGGCAGTCGCGACTTCATGGTGATGAATTTCCATGGGAACGCCCGATTCTTCAAGCGCCATTAGTATCTGACCACGGACATCGGAGAGTGTATCGGTGGGCGGAACCGGGAAGTAACCGCGTTTTGGTGATATCTGTCCGCCAAAGTTCTGACGGTCACCGCGACCGCTGTTCCACCATCCTTCTTCGCTATCTATGTGATAGTAGGATTCATTTGTGCCGCTCGAATAGCGTACGTTATCGAAAATGAAGAATTCGGCTTCAGGCCCAATGAAAACTGTATCGGCAATGCCGGTCTGCTTAAGGTAGGCTTCTGCTTTGCGGGCAATATAACGCGGATCGCGTTCGTAGGGTTGAAGGGTGATCGGATCATACACATCACAAGTCAGCACCAAAGTGGGAATGTTTGCAACCGGGTCAATGAAAGCCGTATCGGGATCGGGGATGAGGAGCATATCCGATTCGTGAATTTCCTGAAAACCGCGAATGGATGAGCCATCGAAAGGCATTCCTTCTTTAAAAAGATCCTCGTCAAGGCGATGGACGGGGATCGTTAAATGCTGCCAGGTACCGGGCATGTCAATAAAGCGCAGGTCCACCATCTTCACTTCTTTACCCATTTTGAGAACTTCAGCAACAGTTTTTGCCATTTTATTATCTCCTTGTACTTGATATTTATTTATTCCATAATTTCATGGGTCATTTTAGTTGGACAGTAGGTACCCGTCTATTACCCAAATGGAGCATATTTTCACCCTTTTTAATGTAATTGCGTACACGCAACGGTATAATTCATGCTTATGAGCAGTCATTTGCAGAACATCACAAAGCGATTTGGGACTTCATTTGAAGTCGTAAAGCCGCACCTCGACGTTGCCCTCGCCTCCGCCGCCGACCCGGATCGTTCACTAATCTATTTGGAACGCCTCCTTGAAAGTGCCGACGAATTGTTGCTACCTGCGCTCGTAAAAAATCCGCGTGTCATTGAAAGTCTTGTCACGATCTTTTCCGGTAGTCAGTTTCTAACCGAGATCATTTTACGCAACCCAGGCAACGTTGTCCGTCTGCTTCACAACCGCAAATCATTGACCCAGCGAAAAAGCACAGCGACGATCCACATGGAATCATCAAAAATAATCGATGAAACAAATGCTGATCAAAAACTCGATGCATTACGCCGCTACCAACGCGGTGAGATCCTGCGCATTGGCGCCAATGACCTGCTTGCCCTGTATGATTTTAGAACCGTCACGCGGCAACTATCCAAACTTGCGAGCGGACTCGTGCGCACCTGCCTCGACCTTGCCAGCCAACAAAGCGGGATCAGCGCAAATGATTTTGTCGTTATAGCCATGGGTAAACACGGGGCGGAGGAACTCAACTATAGTTCCGATATTGACCTGCTGTTTGTCACTGCGCGTGACCCGATGGAAAAGCTCAAACTTGCCGAACGCCTGATTGATAACATCGGCGGTGTCACATCCGAAGGCTTTCTCTACCGCGTCGACATGCGCCTTCGCCCGTGGGGTAGGGACGGATTCCTCGTCACCACACTCAATGGGTACCTTCAATACGTTCAAGGTCATGCCCGCCTGTGGGAAAAACAGGCGCTCCTCAAAGCCCGACCCATTGCAGGCGATCTTGAACTCGGCAAAAAACTAATTGCATCGGTTGAACCATATATTTTCAGTCATGCGCCCGAAGAAGTGCGCGCCAGCGTCTTCTCGATGAAACAACGCACCGAACAAGTACTTCAACAAAAAGGTCGTGATTGGGGTGAAGTGAAATTGGGCGAGGGCTCCATCCGTGACGTGGAATTCGTTGTCCAATATCTTCAACTTGCCCATGGCAACCAATACCCCGACCTGCGCAAGCGCGCCACACTTCAAATCCTCCCGCGTCTTGCGCAACACGGACTTCTCACCGACGAAGAAACACGCATCCTTGCCGATGGCTATACTCTGATGCGAACCATCGAGCACTACATCCAAGTGATGCACTATCAACAAACCTACACCATGCCATCCGATCCTGAGTCGCTTGGGCTTCTTGCAGGACGATTGGGCTTCACGGACACTGATGCATTGATCCATCGTTATGAAGAACACCGAAAAGCCATTCGCGCAATTTATCTGCGCCGCGTCGGCAATGAACCTGTCAACGAACCACAGCCCCAGGTCGTCCAGCACATTGCCCGCCTCGGCGTCGATTACGTGGACTCATTTTCAAACGATGAAATCCAATACCATGCCGATCTCGCGCGCGGTATCAATGAACAAACCCCCGCCATTGTTGCGACGCAGCCCGTCGGCAAAAACACATGGCGCGTCACCGTAGTCGGCTACGATTACCCAGGCGAACTTTCCATTATTTGCGGTCTCTTCTTTGTTTTTGGATTTAACATTCTCGATGGAAACGCCTTCACCTACGAACCTTTGCCCGATTCTCCAACAGCATCCCACTCCCAGACACTCAAGCGCTTCGATCTAACCCAACGCATGCCGCCGCGCCGGGGAGCATCTTCCGTGCCCGAGTCTGATACCCGACGCAAGATCGTGGATGTCTTCACCGTAAAATCAATTCTGTCCAAGCCGCCCGCCGACTCGATCTGGGAATCCTACACAAACGATCTTCACCACCTCTTGCGCATGATGCGCACAGGTCAAAGACGTGAAGCCCGCGGCGAACTAGCAGTTCGTGTAGGACAGGCTTACCAGAACATATCCAGTAAGTTATCGCTTCTCCTGCCAATCAGCATTGAAATAGATAACGATGCGGATGAACGCCATACCATCCTAAGAATTGATACACCGGACACTTTTGGCTTTTTATATGAATTTACCAACGCGTTTGCACTGACACGCACTTATATCGCGCGTATGATCGTTCAATCAATTGGCGCGCGCGCGCAGGATATTCTGCATGTCACAGACGAGAATGGCAATAAGATCACGTCACCTGAAAAACAACGCGAGTTGCGCGCCGCTATTGTGTTGATAAAACACTTCACACATCTTTTGCCGCACTCACCCAACCCTTCCACTGCATTACTCCATTTCCGTGAATTCCTTGCCCAGCTATTTCAACGTCCTAACTGGCCCGATGAGGTTGCTTCCATCGAAAATCCTGATGTGCTCAATGGATTGGCGCGTTTGCTGGGTGTCAGTAACTTCCTTTGGGAAGACTTTCTGCGTATGCAGTACGCAAACCTCTTCCCCGTTGTCAAAGACATGGACGCGCTCTCCACATCCAAACCCAAGCCGCAGCTCGAAAGCGAGCTTGCGCATGCCCTCGAAATCAACACAGTTGGCGACATGCAATATCCTGATTGGCGTGGGACTTTGAATGCCTTCAAAGACCGTGAACTCTTCCGCATTGACATGCGCCACATCGTCGGGCTGACAAAGGAGTTCGATGACTTTGCCGTCGAATTGACTGACCTTGCCGAAACGACTTTATGTGCCACTCTCACTTGTTGCGAATCAGAATTACACGCCATTCATGGCGACCCGCTTTTGGAAAATGGTCAGCCGTGCAAGTTGTCGCTTCTCGCTTTAGGCAAATGCGGCGGACGCGAGTTGGGCTTCGCCTCCGATATTGAATTGATGTTTGTTTATGCGGGCAACGGTCGGACGAATGGCGGGAATGCCGTAGATAATGCGCAATATTTTGAGCAATTGGTGCGGTCTGTCGTCAGCGCCATGCAATCGCGCCAGGAGGGCATCTTCCAAATAGACCTTCAACTGCGTCCCTATGGCAAGGCGGGTAATATGGCTGTTTCACTGGACTCATTCCGCCGTTATTATGCGCCGGATGGCGCGGCTTGGGCCTATGAACGGCAGGCGTTGCTTAAACTTCGACCCATCATGGGCGATGCTGAACTTAGCGAAGAATTACAAAGACTGCGCGATATATATGCTTATGAGAGCGGTTCCTTCGATGTAACCGCCATGCGCGCCATGCGTGAGCGGCAGGTGCGGCATCTGGTCACTGGCGGCACGTTCAATGCCAAATTCAGTCCGGGTGGATTGGTGGATATTGAATATCTCATTCAGGGATTGCAGATCAACCACGGCGCGCAAAACCCCGCTTTGCGTTTAACGAATTTACGCGATGCCATGTCTGCATTGCATGATGTCGGCATTCTTTCGGACGATGATTACACCCGCCTGCGGAAGGCGCATACATTTCTGCGCTGGCTGATCGACTCGTTACGGGTGGTGCGCGGCAACGCTAAAGATGTGACCATCCCGCCCTTTGGCGCCGAAGAGTTTGTTTTTCTTGCCCGCCGTCTGCGCTACGAACTGGATGTGGAGCATCTACGCGATGACTTGACTCGTTATGTTGCCGATGTACAGGAGATCAATAACCGTTTGTTAGGCAGGGAAAATTGATTATAAAGAAAACATGGCGGTTGGGAATTTTTCCAACCGCCATGTTTTTCCCCGTAAGGGGTTTAACTAAGGAGAGAACTAACAGCCGAAGAAGGAGACTGGTGTTACTGTTTTGGAATGACCAAGTTCCATAGGTTCGATTATAGGCAGGAGGAAAAAGCACGTCTATTCCCTAAATGGGTAATGTTTTCTCAAACGAGTAAAGATAAAACAGAAAAGTGGACAGCTATAATGGGGCTGTCCACTTTTCTGTTTTTTTTAGTAATTCGTCGAAAATATTTTTACAATCCATTCGTGCTCATCCGGGGGCTAAGCCCCCGAAAAGCCAAAGGTGTGTCTAAAAACTTTCGACCGACCACTTAGCAAATCCCGCCTTAATAATTTGACAGGTACTTTTCGAGTTCCCAGTTGGTGACTTCGAGCCGATAATCCTCATATTCGAGGCGTTTGGCATTGATGAAGACTTCATGTGTATGCGCTCCCAACGCATTACGGACAATCTCATCTTCCTCCAGCGCTTTGAGCGCCTGATTCAGGGATGTCGGCAAAACATCCTTCGATGAATAATTAGGTTTATCCAGTAAATAAATATTCTCTTCTGTCGCTTCCGGGACAGGTAACTCACGACGAATCCCATCCAACCCTGCGGCGAGCATGACGGCAAAAGCGAGATATGGATTACAGCTTGGGTCGGGACAGCGCAGTTCCAGCCGCGTGGAATCGCTACCCGAAGCGCGCGGTACACGAATCAGAGCCGAGCGATTGATCCGCGCCCAACTGATGAAAACCGGCGCTTCGTAGCCTGCCACCAATCGCTTGTAGGAATTTACCAGCGGAGCCAGAATGGCGCACATTCCACGCGCATGAGCCAACTGCCCGGCGATAAAATGCTTGGCAATTTTCGAAAGTCCATGAATATCGCCTGGATCTGAAAAAGCATTCCTGCCGTTGGCAAGATACGTAAGACTTTGGTGGACGTGCATCCCACTGCCATTAATGCCACGGATGGGTTTGGGCATGAAGGTGCAATAAAGTCCATTTTGTTGGGCAATTACTTTTAACGCCACACGTAGCGTGACCGCGCTGTCAGCGGTGGTGAGCGCGTCAGAATAGCGGAAATCAATTTCCTGCTGTCCGTGTGCGCCTTCGTGGTGCATCGCTTCCACTTTCAATCCCAGGGACTCAAGCGTGGTCGTCATCTGACGCCGCAGACCGGCGGCCATATCCGAAGGCGCATCAAAATAACTGGCGTTGTCATGCGGCATGGGCGGAATCAGATTCCCATTTGGATTTGGTTTGAGTAGGAAAAATTCGAACTCGGGGCCGGTGTTGTAACCGAAGCCCATCTGCGCCGCGTCATTGATTACCCGACGCAGGATCGAACGCGGATCGCCAAGGAATGGCTGACCGTCGGGAGTGAAAACATCGCAGATCAGGCGCGCGGTGGCGTCGTCGCCGGTCAGCCAGGGGATGATGGCAAAGGTCGAGGGGTCGGGGCGCAAGTGCATGTCACTCTCGGCCACACGCGCAAAACCCTCGATGGAAGAACCGTCAAACCAGATGCCATTTTCGAGCGCGGCTGGCAACTCGTGAGCCGGGATGGTGACGTTCTTGACCACGCCCACCACATCGGTAAATTGCAGGTCAACAAACCTAATATTTTTTTGTTGCGTTTGCGCCAAAATATCGGCGGTCAAGTCTGTGGAATTGTTCATGGATATCATTCCTATGTAGTCCCGAAATTAGGATTGGCGGGATTGCAAGCCGCCCTACCGTTGAAAATATTGCAAAGCAAAAGCAAGCAGAATCAACCCGCCCATAATTCCCACAGCAATCAATACACCCTGGATGATCTGTTTCTGTGGCAAAGATATGGCAGACTCGGGCGAAGTGTTCAGTTTTTCCAAAATGGCCAGGTCGGCGTTTTCAGGATGGTCGAGGGCTTGGATCAAGGCGGGCATATCGGCATAACGATCTTGAGGGTCGCGAGCAAGGCAAGCGGCAACAATCGCAGCCAACTGGGGAGGAATGGCAGGGTTGACACGATCGAGGCGCGGAGGGGTGTTATTCAAATGCTGCGCCATGATGACCATGTTGCTGTCGCCGGTAAAGGGGGGTTTTCCGGCGAGCAACTCATACAGGATCGTGCCGAGCGCATATAAGTCGGTTCGTTGGTCGCCGCGTTGACCTTCGATCTGTTCGGGAGCCATGTAATCGGGGGTGCCCATTGTGGCGCTCAAGTTTGAATAAGTGACGCGATGTGCGCCCTTTGTCAGCGCCAGACCAAAATCCATGATGACTGGTTGCCCTTCGGATGTGATCAAAATATTTTCGGGTTTCAAGTCACGATGGATGACATCATTTTTATGGCAGTAATCCATCCCGTCGGCAATTTTTCGGATGAGAGAAACAGCCTGATCGGGCGGCAGAGGCGCGGAGGTTTCGATTAAAGTCCGCAGCGATTGACCATCCACAAATTCTGTGACGAGATAGGGAATGCGATTGTATTTTCCAGAGCCGAGCCCTTTGAGAATTGCCGGATGGTCAAGCGTTTTCATCACTTCCAATTCGCGCTGAAAACGTTCGAACTGGGCCGAGTCACCGAGCATGGCTTGATCGGGAACCTTAATGACCACCTCGCGGTGGTTTACCAGGTCGAAGGCGCGGTAAATATCACTCATGCCCCCCTGCGCCATGTATGCCTGAATTTGATAGTGGTCGAACTGATCCCCGATTTGCAGCATCTTGTCAGAAATTATAGCATAGGCGCTCATGGCAGTAACTTCCTTA
>DYDH01000088.1 GCA_020717985.1 Herpetosiphon sp.
CTCGGCTATGACTCTGCCACGACGATTGACCAGCTCAAGGTCACGCTTTCAGCGGACTTGGGTAACGCGCCGCGTGCCTTGATCACCGCCCTCGTCGCCATTGTCGGCTTCGCCCTTCTGCGCGGAATTTTCTCCTTCCTGCAAGCGTTTTGGGCGGAGAAGAATTCGCAGTCGGTGGCGTATGATCTGCGAAACGATCTGTACGCCAAGATTCAGCAGTTATCTTTCGCGTATCACGATAAAAACCAGACAGGTCAGTTGATGATCCGCGCCACGGACGATGTGGAGAAGGTGCGCTTGTTCATCGGGCAGGGATTGTTGCAACTTGTCGGCGCGGTGATCTTGTTATCTGGCACGGTCATCATTTTGTTCTCGTCGAACGTTGCGCTGGCGTGGACAGCCATGCCGATCCTGCCGATTGCGATTGTGTTGTTCGGCGTTTTTTCAAGTCTCGCCCAGCCGATGTTCAAAAAGGTTCAGCAAAAACTTTCAACGTTGAACACGGTCTTGCAGGAAAATCTGGCCGGCATCAAGGTCATCAAGTCGTTCACGCGTGAGAAGGAACAACAGGTGAAGTTCCGCGCCGCAGCAGACGCTTCGATGGAGCAATCCATCGCGGTCAATCGTTTGTTCACATTTTTGTTTCCGCTGGTCTTTTTGATCGCCAACCTCGGTCAAGCCGCGATTTTATATGTCGGCGGCAAGCAAATTATCGTCGGCACATTGACCATTGGCGCGTGGCAGGAATTTTCACTTTACCTGATGTACCTATTTTTCCCGATCATGATGTTCGGCATGATCGTCACACAAATGGGACAAGCCGCCGCATCCGCTGACCGCATCTTTGAAATCCTCGATGCCAAGAGCGACATTGTGGACAAGCCCAACGCTTCGAAACTGCCCGCAGTCAAAGGCGAGGTGAAATTCGAGAACGTCACCTTCCGCTATGTCGGCGGCGGCGATCCAGTGTTGAAGAATGTCACCTTTGAAGCCAAGCCAGGTGAAACAATTGCCCTACTCGGCGCGACAGGTTCAGGCAAGACCAGCATCATCAATTTGCTGCCGCGTTTTTATGATCCAACCGAAGGTCGCATCACGATTGACGGTCACGAACTGCGCGATGTCACACTTGATTCGCTCCGCTCACAGATCGGCATCGTGCTTCAGGAAACAACTTTGTTCAGCGGCACCATCGCCGAGAACATCGCCTTCGGCAAACCCGAAGCCACGCTCGATGAAATTCAAGCCGCCGCAAAAGCCGCAGCCGCGCACGACTTCATCATGTCGTTCCCCGAAGGCTACAGCACCCACGTCGGCGAACGCGGAACAACTCTCAGCGGCGGACAAAAGCAGCGGGTGGCAATCGCCCGCGCCCTGCTGCTCGATCCGCGCATTCTCATTCTCGACGACTCAACCTCCAGCGTGGATGTCGCCACCGAGTCGCATATCCAGGAAGCGCTCGAAACGCTGATGAAGGGTCGCACGTCCTTCGTCATCGCGCAACGCATCAGCACCGTCATCAACGCCGATAAAATTCTTGTGCTCGAAAAAGGCGAAGTCGTGGCGCAAGGCAAGCACGCTCAACTCATGGAAGAAGAACCGATCTATGCTGAAATTTATAACTCGCAAATTCTCGCGCACGCGGAGGTGACACTATGATGCACGGACGCGCTGGCGGTATGCTCAATCAAGAAACAATGAAGCCACGCAACACGAGCGAAACGCTCGGTCGCCTCGGCTCTTACTTTGGACGCTTCTGGTACATGATCGCGCTCGCGGTTCTGTTCGTCGTCGTCGCCACCTGGACTCAAGTGACCTCTCCCGAATTGTTGGGACAGGCGACGGATTGTTTCCTCGTCCCCGCTGGAGGAAGCGCCTTCGCGCAACTCGCCGCGCCGACAACTGATTCTGACCAAAAGGCAGAATCAAGCTGTTGGCTTGGGACAACCGAAGACCCATCCACGTTGTCGTACTCGCGTCAGATCATTTACAAAGCATACCATCTCAACGGATACACAACCCCCGACATTGCAACCGCATCAGGCGACGAACGCATCGCGGGCATGTTCCGTTTGATCTTGATCGTCATCGCGTTGTATGTGCTTGGCGCAGTTCTGACAGGCACCACCTTCTTCGCCATGGCGTGGACGGGTCAACACGTGCTGCGTTCCCTGCGTGTGGAAGTCTTTGAAAAATTACATTCTCTTTCGCTCAGTTACTACGCCGAACACGAAGCAGGCGATTTGATGAGCCGCATCACGAACGACACATCCGCAATTGAACAGGCGTTTTCGTTTGCGCTGGTCAATGTATTCAGCGGCATTCTTCTGCTGGTCTGGGTCGCATACAACATGCTGAACGCAAGCCTGCCATTCGCTTTGCTTTCGCTTTCCGTTGCTCCGCTCATGTTTTTGGCGACGATCTATTTCTCAGGTCAGGCGCGCAAGGCTTTCCGCGTTTCGCGCAAAGAGATCGGCAATGTCAACGCCGAATTGCAGGAGACCATTTCATCCGTGCGCGAAGTGCAAGCCTTCAACCGCGCTGATGAAAACATCGAACAGTTCAAGGAAGTCAACGCCGCAAATCGTGACGCCAACGTCACCGCCGTGGCGTACACTTCCGCGCTTGCACCAACGTTGGAAGCCCTTTCCTACCTTGGGCTTGCCATCGTCACAGGCGTAGGTGGCTGGTACTTGCTGACAGGTGACCTGCTCTTCGGCACAACTGTCACCATCGGTTTGGTCATTACCTTCCTCGCCTACGTCCAACGCTTCAACCAGCCCATTCAACAGATCGCCGTGCTGTGGACAAATATCCAAAACGCCATCGCGGGCGCGGAACGCATCTTCACCATCCTCGACGAAAAGCCTGCCGTGGTGGACAAGCCCGACGCGAAAGCAATGACCGAGATCAAAGGCAAAGTCGAGTTCAACGAAGTTAGCCATGAATACGAAGACGGCGTGCCTGTCTTGAACAAGGTTTCGTTCACCGCCGAAGTTGGGCAAACCATCGCCATCGTCGGTCCGACTGGCGCGGGCAAGACGACCATCATCAACCTGCTGCCGCGCTTCTACGATGTGACGCACGGCTCGGTCAAAATTGACGGTGTGGATGTGCGCGATGTCACTGCCGAGTCGATTCGCAAGCAGGTGGGCGTTGTCTTGCAGGATACCTTCCTGTTCAGCGCCTCGGTCATGGACAACATCCGCTTTGGTCGCCCCGACGCCACCGATGAGGAAGTTTACGCCGCCGCAAAACTCGCCAATGCGGATTCATTCATCGAACGCCTGCCCGAAAAATATGAGACTGTTTTGGGTGAACGCGGCTCGGGTCTTTCTCAGGGGCAACGTCAACTGCTGTCGATTGCCCGCGCCGCACTCGCAGATCCGCGCGTGTTGATCCTCGACGAAGCAACCTCCAGCGTGGACACCCGCACCGAGCGTCTCATCCAAAAAGCGTTCGACGCACTGCTCAAGAGCCGCACCTCCTTCGTCATCGCGCATCGCCTCTCCACCATCCGCAACGCAGATATGATCCTCGTGCTGAAAGACGGTCAGATCATCGAGCGTGGCAAACATGATGAGTTGCTGACGAAGAAAGGTTTCTACTACGACCTGTACATGAGTCAGTTCAAGAGACAGGAGGAAGTGGAAGTTGCAAGTGTTCAGTAATCGGTAATCAGTGAGACCTCCGAGTTCTTAAAGAACTCGGAGGTCTTTTTATTTGCGATAAAATCTCGCCATGCAAATCCTTACAGAAATTCATCGCAACAAGGGAATCAATATCAATGGCAAAACGGTTCACCGAACTGCCGTGCGCGCTGTCATCCGTCGTGGACAGGATTTGCTTATGGTCTATTCCGCTAACGTCGGCGATTACAAATTCCCAGGCGGCGGCGTGGACGAAGGCGAAACCCATTCACAGGCTTTGGCGCGTGAACTACGAGAAGAGTGCGGCGCATCCTTGCTCGGCGTGGACGGAGAATTGGGCGCGGTCATCGAGTATAACTTCGCCGAAGAAAAGGATTTCGACGTTTTCAAGATGACATCGCATTATTATTTCTGTCAGGTGAGTGGTGGGTTTGGCGCGCAAAAACTGAACGACTACGAAAGAGATTTAGGATTCAAACCCGTCTGGGTGAATATTGACGAGGCAATATCAACAAACCATTCACTGCTCAATTCGCACACGCCCCCTGAATGGCTGCGACGTGAAAACTTCGTTCTCGAGTACATCAGGCAGTTGATATAAAACGTTTTATTTCACTGAACACGCAACACTTTTTTTAACTCATCTGAAACGCGCCCAAATCTCTACAACACCCCTATCAATTTCGTCGTATCCCCTAAGATCAAATCCGCGCCCATTCTTTTTAACTCAGGTTCTTCACCAAATCCGCACAGCACGCCCACGGTTTGCGCGCCCGCAGATTTACCCGCGCGGATATCCACAGTGGTATCGCCGATCATCAGACAGGCTTCCGGGGAAGCATTCATTTTTTGTGCGGCAAGCAGAATTGGGTCGGGATACGGTTTGGTGTGCTTTGCCGACAGCCCGGTCACGATCACATCGAAATATTGGACCAGATCAAATTGCTCAAGAAAAGCCAGTGTGCCGTCTTCGTCACGGGCGCTGACAACCGCCATCGGGTAACGTCCATGCAATTGTTTGAGCATCTCATCCACGCCGGGGACAAGCAGGAATTTCTTGGGTGAATATCTGCGGCGGCGAGACAACCAGTGGATAATCCCTATCATCTCATCGTCAATGCCGAGTGTATCGGCGAGTCCAAGCAGGGCGTTGCCGGGCGCTTCGATCCACATGATGAATCGGCGCGCGGCGCGGGCAGGATCCTTGAACAGGATGCGCGGAAAAAAGTGCATAATTTTTTGAATATACAAATTGTCGGTATCGCTTAGTGTTCCATCAACGTCGAAACACAGGGCTTTTATGCGTGATAAATCAAGGGACATGGCGCAATTGTACCAAAAGGGCTATACTTCGCTTTTAAGATTATCAAAATTCCGTGAAATATGATTTAATAAGTCCATGCCAGAAGACCGCTCCCATTCCTTACTTGAATTATTGATCAATGTCAGCCGCGAGGTTGCCACTGCGTTGGACCTGCGCACGGTTCTACAGCGGTTGCTCTATGCGGCCATGCAGCATGTGGGAGGGGAACGCAGCAGCATCATAGTGTTGGATGATCTTGGCAAGCCTGTGGATGCGACCATTGTTTATGGGAAACAACTTCACGAGCATACAACCCAGCAACTGCGCGATACAGTGGAGCGCGGACTTGCTGGATGGGTGGTGCAATATCGCAAATCTGCGCTTGTGCCGGATACCAGCAAGGATGAACGCTGGCTGCGCCGTGCGGATGATTCTGTTGATAGGAGCGGCGCAAAATCTGCTATCTGTGTGCCATTGATGGCGCGCGACCGTTTGGTGGGTGTGCTGACGCTTGTACATTCCGTACCGAATGCATTTAATGAAGAACACTTGAATTTGATGCAAGCCATTGCCGATCAAGCCAGCGTGGCGGTTTTGAATGCGCGTTTATATAACGAGAGTCAACGGACTGCGCGGGTGATGACTGCGCTGGCAGAGGGGGCGGCCGCGATTAACAGTTCCCTGGAGATGACAGATGTTTGGCGCCGCGTGCTTAATCAAACCATGCAAGCCTTGCAGGTTGAGACTGTTGCTTTGGCGTTGATTGATGTAGTGAGTAATGATCTTATCTTTCAGGCTGCCGCAGGCAGTAACTCTGACACAATCCCCGGCAGACGCATCCTCAGCGGACAGGGACTTGCAGGATTGGTGATACGTAACGGCCGCGGGTTGGTCGTGCCAGCCGTCAAACTGGATTCTCATTATAGTGAGGCAGACAGGTTCGGGGGAATCGAGATGCGGGCTGTCGTCATTGCCCCGATCCAGTCACAAGGGAAGGTCATTGGTGTGTTGATGGCCATCAATCCAATTTCCGGCGCGTTTGACCCGGATGCATTGTTGGTGATGACAGGTCTGGGCAGTCTTGCGGGGACGACGATCCAGAACGCGCAATTCCTGGAACGTTTGCAAAAAGCGCACCAGCGGTACCGTGAGTTGTTTGAAGATAGCGTGGACCCGATCCTGATCACAGATTGGGAAGGCAAAGTGCTGGAAGCAAACCGACAGGCTGTGGTATTAAGTGGTTACAGCAATGAAACATTGCGCGCCATGAGCATTGACCAATTGCACGAGGTGAAGTGGAATAAAACAGGCTTGAACTTTGAAGCGCTCAAGCGTGACGAGAAGTGCAGTTATGAATCTGTTTTACACCAGCAGAATGAAGGAAAGATGCCCGTAGAAGTACACGCGCATCGTGTGGAGTTTGAAGAGACGGATTCGGTGCAATGGATTCTGCGCGACATTACCGAACGCAAAGAGTTGGATGCGCTGCGCGACGACATGATCGCCATGATCTATCACGATATTCGCTCACCGCTTGGTAATATTGTTTCAAGCCTTGAAATGATGAACACAATGATTCCTGAAGACGAGACGCTGCAAACCATGCTCAATATTGCCAGGAATTCCACCGGGCGTATCCAGCGTTTGGTTAATTCCCTGCTTGATATCAATCGTCTTGAAGCCGGTCAGCAGATCCTCGACCAACATTCCATTGACCCGCTCTTATTGATCCGCGAATCGCTTAAAGATGTTCAGCCGTCGGCATCGGGACGCCAGCAAAAACTGGAAAATACAGCATTTGGTGTACTTCCGCTTATTTGGGTGGATGTGGATATGATCCATCGTGTGTTCATCAACTTGCTGGAAAATGCGATCAAATATACACAAGTGAATGGACAGGTTGAAATCGGCGCACAGACAACCAGTGGAACTTCTGTTAAGTTTTGGGTGCGCGATAACGGACCCGGCATTTCAGCTGCGGACCGTGACCGAATTTTTGATAAATTTACCCGTTTGCGCGGCAAGAATAATCCCAGCGGGCTTGGCGTGGGACTGGCTTTTTGCAAGCTCGCAGTGCAGGGACATGGCGGTCAAATTTGGATCGAAAGTGAATTGGGTAAAGGCACCACCTTTTGGCTAACCCTGCCCGTTGCGCAAAAGAGGGAAACGGGTCAACTCAAACGACAGACAGGCCGGTTGGTAATGAAGGAAGATAGGCCATCTTAATGGCTGTTGGCAATTATCTAAAAGCCGGCAGTTAACGCTAAACCAGGAGCAATATGCAGGAAATAGCCAATAATATTTACATTGAAGATCAATTCCACGGTGTCGCACTTGGAGTGATCGTAACGCCGCGTGGACTCATCCAGGTTGACGCGCCGCCTTCGTCTGAAGATGCGCGTTCGTGGCGCGCCGCGCTCATGAACCTCGGCGGCGGCATGGAGCGCGTGCTGATCAATCTCGACGCTCATCCAGACCGGACCCTCGGCGCGCGCGCCATGGATTGCACCGTGATCGCGCATGAAAAAACCGCCAATACTTTTCGTACACGCCCCAATACATTCAAGGCGCAAGGCGAAGAGACAGGCGCGGATTGGGAATCCATCCCCGGGTTGGGCAGTGTGCGTTGGTCTCCGCCCGAAATTTCATTCCTCGATCAAATGACTTTGCACTGGGGGGAAACGCCCGTATTACTGGAACATCATGCAGGTCCATCCAGCGGCTCGATTTGGGTGCATCTGCCCGAAGAAAAAATTGTTTTTGTTGGCGATGCCGTACTTAAAAATCAACCCCCCTTCTTCGCGGGTGCAAACCTTACCGATTGGCTTACTGCGCTTGATCTTTTGCTCAGCCCGGATTTCAAGGGTTACACCATTATCAGCAGTCGCGGCGGCGTGGTGACGACAAATATCGTCAAGACCCAGCTTGATTTTATAAAGCACGTACACGATAAGTTGGATAAGGTCACAGCGAAGAAGACGAATCCTGCCGCAATCGAAAAACTGGTTGCCTCGCTATTGACATCTTTCAAAGCCCCGGCCGCACGCCAAAAACAATTTGCCCAGCGCCTGCGCTATGGTTTGCTCCACTACAATTCTCGCCCGAGTCATGTTTCCGGGCAGTTCAACGACAGCCAGTAATGAATATGGCTCAACCCATCCTGGAGTTGACGCGTGGACGCGTGGTGGAGGCAACTCATTTTGGCTCCATCGTCGTTGTGGATTCAACAGGCAAACTTTTACATTCCCATGGCGACTCTCAAGCAGTCGCCTTTTTGCGCTCATCCGCCAAACCTTTTCAAGCCATTCCATTTGTCGAACGCGGCGGCGCGGAGCATTTCAACTTCACACAGAGCGAACTTTCCATTTCATGCGCCTCACATGAGACCGCACAGCTTCACCTTGATACAGTCAGGGCACTGCAGGCAAAGATCGGAATTCAGGAGGATCATTTGCAATGCGGCGCACACCTGCCCGGTGACGCGGCAATGTTAAGACTGGTGATCAAGCAGGATATAAAGCCGACGCCCAATTTCAATAATTGCTCAGGCAAACATACCGCCATGCTGGCACATGCCAAAATGCGCGGACTGCCTTTGGAAAATTATCTCGACCATGCTCATCCCATCCAACAGGATATTCTTGCCACGTTTTCAGAAATGTGCGGAATTGAAAAGGAAAAGGTCGAGTTGGGCATTGACGGTTGCTCTGCGCCGAACTTTGCCGTGCCGCTTGTGAATGCGGCGTTGGGCATGGCACGCCTGTGTGATCCGCGAACGTTGTCAGAAGCGCGCGCAACTGCCTGCAGAAAGATCACAACTGCCATGACCACTCATCCGGAAATGGTCAGCAATTATGGCGAGTTCGATTGTGAATTAATGACGGCGGGCGCGGGGAAAATCATCACCAAGCGCGGCGCGGAAGGTTTTCAGATCATTGGACTAATGCCCGGAGTGTATGGTGGGAACGGCGTAGGGATCGCCTTCAAAGTCACAGATGGCGACGCTTCACGCATGAACGATGAATTGGAATCCAGTTCGCGTGTGCGCCCTGCCGTTGCGCTTGAAATCTTGCGCCAGTTAAAAGCCTTGAACGAAGCGCAATTAAAATCTCTTGCGGGTTTTGGACCCGTAAAACAACTCAAAAATCATCGTAAAATAGTGACGGGCGAATCACATCCGGTGTTCAATCTTTTCGCATGAAGAATCCAAAAGCGCGTGCAATTGCGATCCATGAAAAATTGATCGAAGCCTTTGGCGAACCCATCTGGCGCACGCCTTTGCCGGCGATTGACGAACTCGTCTCGACCATCCTCTCGCAGAATACAAACGATGTAAATCGTGACCGCGGCTTTAATGCCTTGCGCGCAAAATTCCCCACATGGGAAGCCGTGCGCGATGCCAATGCCCAGGATGTGATCGCCGCCATTAAACCTGCTGGACTCGCGAATCAAAAAGGTCCGCGCATCCAGCAGGTTTTGCATTCTATTTCGGAGGAACGCGGCGCGCTCAACCTCGACTTTTTAGCGGGTCTGCCCATCGAGGAAGCGCGTGCCTGGCTGACGAAGTTCAACGGCGTGGGTCCCAAGACAGCCGCCATTGTTCTATGCTTTTCGCTCAATATGCCCGCCTTCCCGGTGGACACACACATCTACCGAGTCAGCGGGCGGACTGGGTTGCGCCCCGAAAAGATGACCGTGGAACAGGCGCACCCGTATTTGGAGTCTCTCTTTCCACCAGAGACATATTACGCCGCGCATTTGAATCTGATCCGCCTTGGGCGTGAGGTCTGCGGTGCGCGCAAGCCCAATTGTCCCCAATGCCCGATCATGATGTTGTGTGAGTATAAAGAGAAGACGAAATAATCTGCCTGCGGGACTGCTTGTATCCAACGCCCCCGCTTATTAATTGATGTTACGCGCCGTCCCGAAGGTTTGATCGGCTGACCAAAGTTCTGTGAGGAAACCTTCGGGACGTTCTGTGTAAAAGACTTTCAAACATTATGGGGATAATTGCCTGGAGTCGATAAGCAGGCAGGAAGACCCGCTGCATGTGGACATGTCTTTTAGCCAGGCGGAAAACTTATCAAGAAGACCCTGGTCTGCGCTGCCGGCAATATTTTCCAATTCATACGGGTCTTTTATCAGATCATATAATTCCAGCGAACCATTGCCATATTCCACATACTTATATTGATTTGTCCGAAGCCCGCTAAAAATAGGGTCAATGGGACCGGTTGCAATGGCTGGAAACTTTATCGTCGACTGAAGAATACTGGCGGTCGTCATGACCGGGGCCGCCTTTGGCTCTCCATTGTTTTCCTGAGGATAAACTTCCAGCGCCTCTCCATTTGCATCTTCGGGATAAACTTCCAGAAGATAGGCTTGCCGCCAATCCGCTTTGACAACATCACCCGCAAGGACACCCGCTAAAGACCTTCCATCCACGAACGAGGGAGGCGTAATCCCGGCCCACTCTGCAATCGTGGAGGCAATATCCACATTACCAGCCAACAGACCGGATACTTTACGTCCTTCAGGGATGCCTGGCCCGCGAACAATAAGCGGGACCGTAACATCCTCCTCATAAAGAGTGCCCTTGCCCTGGTACAGTCTATGCTGGCCTAAATGGAATCCGTTATCAGAGGAAAAAACAATATAAGTATTTTCAAGCTGACCGCTTTGTTCCAGGGTTTTTATTAACCCGGCGATCATTTCATCAACCGCCTGCATCGAAAGGACACGCTGGCGGTATTTTTCATTCAATGTCGAAATATTGTCGTCGGTCAATAACTCATTAAATTGCATGTCACCCGGCTTGTCAGAAATATCTGCTTCATTGAATGATGGCGTGATCGGAATGGTCACTGACGGGAATAGGTAGAAATGCCTGTTGGCCGGTGTGGCTGGAACATGCGGGGCAACGGGGGCAAGATAGATAAAAAAAGGAACCTTGTCAACTGCCGCGCGTTGGATAAAGTCATTAGCCTTGCGGCTTAGAACATCTGTAAAATAATTCTCATGGTCTGGGGTGTAGGCAACCAGGGAACCATTTTCATTTAAGACATAATCATATTGGGCATAAGGGATTTGCTTCGCATGACTTACCCACTCAGACCACCCGGGAGGAATATATAACCTGTCGTCGGAAAAGGGGAACCCATTCAGGTATTTGCCCATTAATGCTGTACGGTATCCGGCAGCCTGCAGCCATACACCCAGCGTCGAATCGCCAATCCCCTCCTCCTTGAATTTTACAAACCCGCCATTGGGAGGCGTATTGTTATAGACTTGATGATTGTGGGTGTATTGTCCGCGTAAAATGGTTGTGCGTGAAGGACAGCAAAGCGGATTTGTGATGAGAAAATCGCCCATGCTGGTGCCGTGAGCGACCATCAACTCCTGCAAATTTTTCATGTAATCGATGGTATTTAATTTGGAGTCCAGATCATCTGTGTAAATAAAAATAATGTTGGGACGGTTTTCCTTTGGCAACACAACGATATCCGGGGTGGTATTTTTCGCGCCGCAAGCCGTAAACAATATGCTCATTAATATCAAAATCAGAGCCCCGTATAACAGGAAATTTTTTTTAGCCATATGCTTTATCCTTTAGGTGTATTTCATTTCAGTTGAAACCGTCCCGAAGGTTGGCTAAAATAGCCAAATTTTCTCAAGAAAACCTTCGGGACGTTCTTTCCTCATCTGAAATGCGCCCTTATCCTTTCAATTTATATCCGAGCAATTTCCAATATTGATCCCTTCATACATTCAGGATCGCTTTGCGCAATTCCCCAACATCAGGCAAATTAATACGAGCAATTTGGGCGTGCTAAGGCGAATCCATAAAGGTGAGGTCAAAGATAACATAACCGTCATCTGCGGCGAAGATGGGATACCCCGACAACTTTTCCTTTAGGGCTGGCTGACGGTTCAACTCGTCGAAGTCAGTGACCAGGAATAATTCCTTCTTGAGGGCAACGGCTTCGAATTGTTGTTCAAAATCATATTCCGCGCCGCGCAGGTCATCGTGGTAGAGCAGGTCGCCGTAAGTAGGCCAGGAGGTGATATCTTTCCAGCCCCAGTAGGCGAGGCGCGAGCCGTAGTCCTGCGTCAGTCCGATCACATTTTTATCGCCAATTTTTTCACTGATCTCAGCCCACATCTGTATGTCGGGACGGTAGTCCACAGATTTCATGTCGGCGCGGAGATTCCAAAGCGAAGCGAAAAGTCCCAGCAATAGGATGCCGATGGCGGCGAAACGCGCAAGTCGTGTCGCGGTGAGTTTGGTCAATTGCGCGAAGAACATCTCTGCGACAGGCGCGAGGGACAACGCCACGATGGGGATCAACGGCAGGCTGTAGTAATCGTGCGATGAAATGTGATAGTTAAAGTAAATGCCGAAGAAAGCGTACCCAGCCCAAAGTCCAAGCAGGAAGCGGCGCTTTTCATTTTCCAAAAAGAACAGGCTGATCAATCCGATCATCAACGCAGCGCCGCCAACGACGAGGTTGAGCATCCCGACCCAGCCGAGATAATAGGACGGACTGAGGAAGAGGGCTGGGATGAAGCGTCCGCCGAATTGCTGACCGAGATAGCCCGCGATCCAAACGCCGTAGACGACATACGCCGCGCCCGGCAGGATGCCCAAAACGGTCATGACGTAAACCTGCGGCCTGCGGAGTGTTTCGAGGACAGAATCTCGTCTGAGGGCTGCTCCCAACCCGCCGCCGATGATGAAGAAAGCCGCGACAAATTTTACATAAATGGCAAAGCCGCCGAACAACCCCGCGATGATCGCCCATTTATAGGAGGTTGGTTCATCTGCCCATCTAGAAATTGCCCACCAAAAAATAATGATGAGCATCACCATCAATGGGTCAGGTTGAAAACTGCGGCTGGCGCTGACGGCATACGGCGCAAAAAGATAAAAGGCTGTAGTGACGAGTGCGCCATCTATTGAGGTGAGTTGAAGCGCTAGCAGAAATAAAAATATCGCACCGATGACCCAGAACACAGATGAGTACGCGCGCGCGACCCACAATTGCTCGCTGGTGAATTGATAGGTGAATGCGGTGAGGCGTTCGACGATCTCAGGTTCTATCGCGGCGCGGATTCTCCATTGCTGAATGGCAAAGTCGCGCTGGTCAGCGGGGACATCGGTCAGCGTTTGATAATACATGCCGCGCGCCTTGAGCGCGGAGAGCAATTGGCGCGTGGGATGGAAATCAAGCGGGAGATCGGTCAGGTCGTAAAGGCGGATGGCAAGCCCCAATCCCAAGAGCAAAACAAGCGCGGCAATTTGAGAAAAGCGGGAGGAAAAAAAAGATACTTTCATTTCAGACACAGCCCGCCTATTGTAACGTAAAAAGATTTGACGCGGATGAGTGGGGACTCACTCTTCAATGCAAAAAGGACACTTGCGTGCCCTTTTCGCTCATTATATTTTTGGATGCCTGTTACTTCAACGAGAAGTAAATCTGGGTCTGTAGTTCAGATGGCTGGACGGTTTGCGGGTCGTTCAGGTAGAACTCATAAGCCGCGCCAGTGGACTCAACCCCTTTGTCTTTGATGAATTGGGTCAGGGCATCGTAGGCAGTCCCCACATCACTGTAGGGTCCGACGTAAAGGCACGTGGCAACCTTTCCGCCAAAGACTTGGTTGGGCTGGATGTTTCCCTGCCCAGCGAGCGGATGGGAGACTGGGAAGCCGATCTCTATATCAAGATTCTGCATGTCCATGTTGTAGTAGGCGACAAAGGGCGCTCCTGTGGGATTCTCTCCCAAATTACCCATGTACTGTGCAATTGCGCCATACGATGCCCCAAGAACTTGGGGAAGTTCCTGCACGGCGGATTTTGTCCGAATGGACAAGACAGGCTGTGCGGGCATTTCTTTGATCTCACATTTGTAGTCCATAATTTTCTCCTCTTTTTTATTAGAACATTTATTCTATTATATGTGAAAAATACGACAAACGCAAGACTTGCGAAAAAATATTTTTTCCTCCTGCCCCCTTGACTCTATGGTTACCAGAGGGTGTATAGTAGCGGCAATGGAGACGGCATGAGAATAAGGATTGGAAATTTTGCGCGCATTGGACAAGTCACCGTGCAAACCCTGCGCCACTACGATGACGTTGGATTGCTCAAACCCGTTGAGGTGGATACGTTGAGCGGCTACCGTTACTATACCCTCGACCAATTGCCACGCCTGCATCGGATTCTGGCGCTCAAGGATTTGGGCTTTTCACTGGAGCAGGTTTCGCATTTGTTGGAGGATGACTTGTCCCTGCTTGAATTGCGCGGGATGCTGAGACTCAAACAAAGTGAACTGCGCCAACAGGTGCAAGATCAACTCGACCGACTCGAAAGATTGGAAGCCCGCCTGAACATGATCGAACAGGAAAATCAACTGCCAAAGTATGAAGTGATCATCAAACGCGTTGAGCCATTGCGCGTTGCGTCGGTGCGGGGAATCATCCCCACCTATTGGGATGAAGAACCTTTGTGGATCGAGTTGGTGAATCAAATACAACAGACGGGAGTCAAGACCTGCGAACCGAGCCTGTCCATGTACCACGCCGGGGAACCAGAGATTGACGTGGAGGTCTGTATAGCAATTTCAGCGGATGCGGCGGATGTCGGGACTATCCACACCCTGCCAGCGGTCGAGACGATGGCAAGCACGATCCATAAGGGACCATTCACGGGATTTGCGAGTGCCTATGCCGACCTCTTGAAATGGATCGATGCCAATGGATATCTGGTCAATGGTCCCGACCGTCAAATATATCTGCGCCTGCCTGAAGAGGGTCAACGCCGCAGTGACCCGAATGCCCTGACCGAGATGCAGGTTCCCGTAATTAAAGGTTGAAACGTTCGTTTATCTACTTAAGATCAATCAGCGGCCGCTGTTTTGAAAATCCACATTTATAAAAATTCAGGAGTAAAAACATGTCTGAAAAGGAATATAAGTTGTCGCCTGTTGGCAAAGTGCAAGCCGGGCAGGATGGCTATGTGTTGAAGATCGCGTCAAAATATCGCAATGCCTTGAAGGGACTGGATGGATTCGGTCACATCAATGTCATCTGGTGGAGCCATTACCTGGATACGCCCGAACATCGCGGCATTATGGAATCTGAACAGCCTTACGCAAAGGGACCATCCACGCTGGGAATCTTCGCCACGCGCTCGCCCCTGCGCCCGAACCCGATCTGCGTCTCGACTGCCGCCGTACTCAGCGTGGACGTTGAAAAGGGACTGATCGTCGTCCCGTGGATCGATGCGGAGGACGGCACGCCCATCCTCGACATCAAACCCTACCATCCATCCAGTGACCGCATCCGCGAGGTGAAAATGCCGAAGTGGTGTCAACACTGGCCCCAGTGGTATGAAGATTCAGGCGAGTTCGACTGGAGCGCGGAATTCATCAACGCGCGGTAGGTTGTAGAATTGTCCAAGCAAAAAGAGGTGAGCCACAAAAGGTTTACCTCTTTTCATTTGGGGATAAAATAAGGAATGCACAGGAGGACTTTCCCATGACTGACAAGACCTACATCGTCAATGACCAGGCGACAGAAATAGACGCCCTTGATTTCACGCCCTACGTCGAAACCCTTGCGGACATTATCCAAACGGGCAATACGCCGTTGACCATCGGTTTGTTCGGCACGTGGGGATCGGGCAAGACTTCACTGATAAAATATGATATGAAATGACTGAAAACCGCAGGCTCAAAGTATTCCTGTGTCATTCAAAAGATGACAAACCAAAAATACGCAAACTTTATAGTCGACTAACTACCGATAATTTTGACGTGTGGCTAGATGAAGTAAAGTTGATACCTGGGCAAGATTGGGATTTCGAAATAAAAAAAGCTGTTCGTAATTCAGACACAGTGATTGTCTGCCTCTCCAATAGTTCAACAACAAAAGAAGGATATATTCAAAAAGAGATACGCTTTGCTCTTGATGTCGCGGATGAAAAGCCAGAAGGAACAATTTTTCTTATTCCTGCTAGATTAGAAGATTGTAGCGTTCCAAGCCGAATAAATCGCTTTCAATGGGTCGACTTATTTGAAAAAAACGGCTACTCAAAACTAAAAGAGGCACTTCATCTTCGTGCAGATGATTTAAGCATCCGTTTTAATTCAAATGAAATATTGCCTAAAACTACTAAAGGTAGAATTAGCATTCCTATACTAGGGTCAATTCTTACTGGCGTACCTTTTCCAGAATTAAAAGCGAATGCAAAACTTGAATATCGTGAAAACGAGGAAACTATAGAAATTGCTCGGGAATTATTCCCTGCAGGGGAAAAAGGCAAAGACCTTTTTGCGCTTAATGTTAGAAGTGACGGGTTAGGTGATGCAATGATTAATGATGGTGATATAGTAGTGTTAAAACCTGCTACAAAAGCTCGCAACGGCGATATGGTAGCTGTTTGGCTTCCATGGCGTAAAGAATCTACACTTAAATTCTTTTTTGAAGAAAACGACTGTTACAGATTGCAACCTGCTAATCCTGAGATGAAACCAATCTACATAAAGAAAGATGAGCCTTTAGAGATAAAGGGGAAAGTTGTTATGGTTATTCGCAAAGTAAAAACTGTCTGATAAAAAATATTGACTAAAGCCCAAACCTCCGAGGTCTTAAAGACCTCGGAGGTTTTACTGTCAATCTTTCCTAATCCAATTTTCTTTTGAAAATCTCGTATTCCTGTTCCTTGCCTTCTGTCTTTGACCAGCGCTTGACTTCCTTCAAATTCACATTCTGATTTTTTGCTACCAAAACTGCTTGAGCCAGTCCCTGCTGGTCATTCCAAAAATAGAAGGCGCACAATCTGTCTTTGACGCAATCTGTTGGCGAAACAACCCGCAGGGTTCCTGTTGCCAGTTCAAATTCGCTGACTTGCTTCACAGGTTCTTCTCCAACAGAAAGCGGACCATCGGGAAACTCCACAAAGAATTGTGTTTCAGGGTTTACAAAATAACGTCCCTGCTCTTGAAAGCCCAACTTTTCCATCACTGACTTGATCTTGCTCCGTTTTGCAAAATGGGTATTGATCAAATCCAAATCCTTTGAAACATATTTGTCACTGCTGTAAAAGGAAACTGCGCTCCCACCCGAAAGCACAACCTTGATCCCTTCTTCCCGCAAAGAATCTTGCACGTATGCCGCGAGTTCAACCGGTCTCATATTTTTGATCTGTTTCATAAGGTTTTACCGCGTGCCCGTGGTCTGCGCCTGTTCATAAGCAGCTCATCCCGCTCTTCCTGTGAATAGAACGAAAGCGCTTTTTCAAGTAAATTTTTCAATTCATTCAAAAATGGATAGCGCGGATTGAACGTATACGGGCGGGTACGTCCCACTTCACGGCTGACCAGCACGCCGCCTGCCTCCAGTTTATCCATTTGCTTCTGGATGGACTTTAGGTCGGAATTAAAGTGGCGGGCAATTTCTCGCGGATACCCTTCCTCGCGTGAGAAAATATAAATCAAAACCCGTTCGGCATTTTTTGAACCAAGAAGCACTTCGATCATTGGATCACCTATTATTTTTCTACGACGGCAATCAGCCGTCAAGTGACGTATTGTTGCCGTCATTATAGCACTACGAAAACTATTTTCTGCACGCAATTTTGGTCTAAAAACAAACCCACGAAATTAATCTTTCGTGGGTTTGTAATGTTCAAGTCATAAATCTACTTCTTCTTTTTCTTTACAGGCGTTACAACTTTCGCCGCCTTCTTACTTTTTACCTCTCCCTTCACTTCCTTTGGTGCCCTGCCCTTCGGCAACAAGGTCACAAACCTTTCCACCGTCCAAGCTATGATCACGGATGTGACGGATTCGCCTGGCTTCACTTCCACAATCGCATCGCCTTTTGTGGCGGCGCGTTTGCGAATCCCAGCGGCGTCCAGTCTCGCGGATTTGGGTGCGCCTTTGCTGGTGTGGATGGTGGCGATGTGATTCGGCTTGCCCGAGGCGACGCCTGCGATGGTGACCTTCTTGGGCAATGCCCAGGCTGTCACGCCTTTGCCGTAGCGTCCTTGCGTTGGGAATTCCTTCTCGGCGATGCGCTTGGCTTTGCCGTCGGAGGTCATCAGGAAGATTTCACCTTCGGTGGGCAGGATTTCCGCGCCAACTAGTTCAACGCCATCGTCCAGTTTGATTCCATTCACGCCCGCAGCGACGAGTCCCATGGGACGGACATCATCTTCCTTGAAGCGAATCGCCATGCCTTGTGTTGTGACCAGCAGGACATCTTTCTTCAAGCCGTCGGTCAATCCCACCCAACCGAGTCTGTCACCTTCGTTGACTCTGGCGAGCACAAATGTCTGCGCCGATGGACCAGGCAATTCAGTGACGAGACTTTTCTTGACCATGCCAAAGCGTGAAACCGTGATGACACAAGTCTCAGGCGCGAATTCAGAGCGTTTGGCGGGCAGGGAAAATAAAGCTGCGAGTTTATCGTCTTCAGTTAATGGAGAGGCTTTGAAGTATGGAATGCCATCGGATAAATGTC
>DYDH01000344.1 GCA_020717985.1 Herpetosiphon sp.
TGGCAAATGCTCTTCATGAACTTCACCACCAGCGGCATCGGCATCTTCATGGCGATTCGCCTCGAACAGATATTCCGCGTTTGGCCGGCCCGTGAAGAACGCATCGAATTGACCGGACACTGGCACGCCCTTTCAGCCATCATCGCCACCATCATCCTGTTTTATTACGGCGATATGGTTGGACTCAAAGGCAAGACGCGCCAATGGTACGGCTGGAGCATCCTCATCTTTTCAGACATTGCCCTGGCCGCCGTCACCGTCTTCGAGATGAAACGCCTCTTCATCGCAGAAGCTGTTCAACAGCCGCTGGTCAACTGGCTGATGTATGCCATTGACTTCGGCCTCGGTATGTTGCTCGTCATTCTGGCTGTGTTGATGGTCTACCGCCTGACGGACTTGTTCAAAAATAAAGGACGCTGGGTTGAAGAACTCGACCAGGAACTCGCGCAGGAGGTGAGCAAATGAAGCAACGGATTTTTGAAACGAATATCGGACGGCGGATTCTTGCGCTGTGCGTGGTGATCGTTCTTCTTTCTTCCTGCGCCCCTGTGGATTTAAACGCTCCGACTCCTACCTTCGATACAGGCGTGGACTCAAATAATTGGGCACAAGTTCCTGCGGGTGAATTTTTCTTCGGACAGCACGAAGAAGTTGCATCCACAAAAGCATACGAGATCATGGTCACTGATGTCACCGTCAGCCAGTACACTGCCTTTTTAACGGCGACCCTCTCCAACGGTCAGATTAAGACCGGCGAGTTCAAAGGTCAAAAAGCCATAGTCGGCAACTATCCCGGAGATGTATTCCACGGCGTAAAACATGAAGAAGAAATCAAAGCAGGCGATTGGATTTATATCCCGTTGGACGACCCCGCTTCACGCTTCACTTTTGACGGGGCAACGTTCACGCCCATGCCCGGCTACGAAAATCACCCGATGAGCAATGTCACATGGTTTGGCGCATGGGGTTACTGCGAGTCAAACGGCTGGCGGCTCCCCACCGAAATGGAATGGGAAAAAGCCGCGCGCGGCACAGATGAGCGTCCCTTCCCGTGGGGCGATGAAATACTGCGCGAGAATGCCAATTTTTATTCCAGCCGCGATCCGTTTGAAGATATGAGTTCCGCTGGCTCGCGCACCAGTCCTGTTGGTTTTTACAATGGGCAAAAATACGGCGAATATCAAACCCTCGACTCTGCTTCGCCTTACGGTTTGTACGATATGGCTGGCAACGTCTGGCAATGGACCGGCGACGTTTACGAAGGGATGCACTATCGCTTTATGCGCGGCGGCTCGAAAGACACCTACGACATGGATTTGCGCTTATGGGTTCGCAATAATGCCACGCCCACATATTTCAGTCCGGGTGTTGGTTTTCGGTGTGTAAGGTAAAATATGGGGCACGTGGAAATTGGTGATTGGTAATTGAAAATTTTCCCAAATTACCAATTACTAATTCTCAATCAACCAATTACCTAACCGCCAGGAGTTTCAATGTCCGTCCAATCGTCAATCGTAAATCGAAAATCGAAGATCGCCCTCTACTGGCCGCTCATCAAGTCCTCGCAAACTGGATTGCTCCTCGCGACAGGTGTTGCGGGCTACCTCAGCGCCGGCACACGCATCGGCTTGCTGACGTTGCTCGGCGTTTCCTTCAGCCTCTTCCTCGCCATCAGCGGCTCGACCATCATGAACATGTGGTACGACCGCGACATTGACGCAAAGATGAAGCGCACGCACAAACGCTCAGCGGCATCAGGCGAATTGAATTCAAATGAAGTATTCTGGGTCGGCATGATCATTTCGGCGCTTGGCGTGGGCAGCGCCGTACTCATCGCCCCCTTGTACGGTTTCGTGGTGTTTGCAGGCTGGTTCTTCGATGTGGTCGTTTACACGCTCTGGCTTAAACGCCGCACCGCATGGAGCATTGTCTGGGGCGGCATCTCAGGCGCAATGCCCATTCTCGCGGGTCGCGTCCTTGCCACAGGTCACATTGACCTCGTAGGCATCCTGCTCGCGCTCGCCATCCTCTTCTGGATTCCCACCCACACACTCACCTTCTCGATCAAATTCCGCGACGACTACAACAACGCGGGCATCCCCACCTTCCCATCCACCTACGGCGAAACATTCACACGCGCCACCATTGCCTTCTCATCGGTTCTTGCCGCGCTTGCAATTGGCTGGGCGGGCGTACTCATTGGAATTAGCGCAGGTTATTTGCGCCTCATCATTGTGCTAACTGCGGGGCTGCTGTTACTTGCATTTGCGACATTCCGCGTGCAATCCGAGCAGATCAACTTTGGGCTGTTCAAATACGCCTCACTCTATATGCTGTCCGCAATGATCATTCTCGCCATGCAAGCATTCTAATCATGAAAATAACTGTGCTTGACCGCGTGCTTCTGCTGGTCACGGGCTTGCTGGCGGCGTATCAAATCGTTGTCGGCATTGACCAACTTTCCACCGCGCCCATCATCGCCTACACCATTGCCTTTGGCGTTTTGCTCGTGGCAGGGCTCCTGCTCATCATCCTCGGCTTCGATGTTCTGGACTCGCCCGTCGTGGTCATCGTCTCGACGATCATTCCGCTTGCCCTTTCTTTGGGACTGGTCTGGGAGCATCTCGCATCCTACCGCACCCTTTACCTGATCTTCACCATCATCGGATTCGCCGCTGTGACATTTACCCGCACAGTCACCATGAAGAATAAACTTCCCACGGTTGCAGTTGCGGTTGTGCATGGCATCGCAGGCATGACCATCTTCCTGCTGCCCATCATCCTCTCCATGCAGGGAGCGATGAAACCGGCATTTGCGCTAGTAGGCATCGGCGGAGCATTGATCGGCATCGGCGGATTATTGCTCTCCTTCCTCAAAGCAGGAAAACCCATCCTCTCGAAAAATACAATTCTCAAAGTCCTGCCGGGGTTATTATTGCTAATGACAATTTGTTTTGTGGCGGGCTTCAAATACGGTTAGAAAAATGTCCATTCCTGCCTCCTTACAATCCATACCTGCCTTTCTCCAATCCATGCGCGGCGAGTTGAAAAAAAGCCGCTTCAAGATATGGCTGCGCGCCTTTCTATTCGTTCAGTTTTCCGCGATATTTATCTTCTATTTCTTCCGCGATATTGGAAATGGATATTTCAGTTGGGGGCGGGTTGCCCTGCTCTTCACGCTTTTCACCCCTGTGGGCTTTCTGTTGAGTCTGATCGTCCCCATGAAGGCAGACCTCGAACTGGAAGCAGTCACCTTTTCGCTTGACCGCGTATATCTGTTTTTGATCTGGCTGTTGGTGATCGCCAAACTCATCATCGGGCGCATCCCGCCCTTCACCCCCGAAGCAGATTTCATCATGGCTTCCATCATGGGCATCATGTTTGGGCGGCTGGGCGGCATTGGACTGCGGGTACGTCAACTCAAAATTAAACATAAC
>DYDH01000089.1:0-13105 GCA_020717985.1 Herpetosiphon sp.
ATCAATATCAGCAAAAGCGGAATGACAAAGTAAAGAATTAAGCGATCCCAGTATTTATAAGCTGTGAAAGTATAGTAATGGTCAACGATCAACAACAACGTGCTGACGATCGTAACGGTTGCAACTTTCCAGTCAAAATTTAGTTTTTCACCGAGTAAATATTTCATCAATGCTCACTGATTTCATATTCTTCCGAACTCCAGAAAACCTAATCAGGGGAATTTGCACGTAAAATTGCAATCCGCCGCGCAAGATAAGGTGAAAAATATCCATTGTACTTCCCCCATAATTCAGGAAGTTTCCAGTCATTGCCCGTGACCTTTTTGCGGCAACGTACTGAACCGCAATAACATTCAAATTCATCGTAGGGACCGCCGTCAGACATGGCGTAATCGAACATCAATTCTTCGCCCGCTTTAATTTCACGCAAGGCAACCAATCCAATTTGACCGAAGAATCCCAGGTTGGGATCACAGGAATGGTTGAAGCAATCATTCGGCTCCTTTTCTTCGGCAGTAAGCAAATATAAATCCTCATCCATTTGAAGCACACGCTGTGTGAAGCGCGGCATGGATGGATCCAGGTCAGTTTTGCGGACAATACGTCCGCCCCAGAGTGAGACGAGTTCACCTTTGGCAATGAGGGAATTTGCAAAGACGCCGCATCCGCCTTCGGGATGGTCACGGGCTTCACATTTGGGGTTGAGGTAGGAAAAGGATTGATTGTTCATGGAAGGAGATTATACAAGAGAAACAAAAACAAGTCCCCTGCCACCTCCGCCTGTGTATGGAGCGCCTCTCTTGTTACAACTCAATTCCATTCAACAATTCCTTCAAAGCCATTACCTCTGCCATGGACAGGGTTACACCTTTGCCCATCTTCTCGTGGTCTGCGGACCATTCGCGGATGTCATATTTTGCTTCCCTGTCGTTCCAACTGATCAAGTTAACTTCCTTTGCCCAACCCGAAGCCGACTTGGAAAGCATACCGATATTTTTGATAATTTCATATTTGATTTCGGACATGGTTTGGGTCTCCTGTACAGAACAAGAAAGTGATTCGACTGATTGCAATCAGTCGACAGCCATCTTTACGCAGTAGCAGTAACTGCGGGTTATGATGACTGTCGCCTTTGTTCCACCTTGATTATATTTTCGCCAGCGCCTGTTCGAGATCGGCGAGAATATCATCAGCGTCTTCAATGCCAGCTGAAAGCCGCACCAACCCATCGGGTATGCCGACGCGGGCGCGTTCTTCCGGTGTCAAACCACGGTGAGAGGAAGTCGCCGGGTGCAGGACGAGGGAATAAACATCGCCCAGTGTGGTTGCAGGCAGGCATAGGGTCAGGGCTTCCATAAAGCGATAGACTTTTGCTTTATCGGCTCCGCTAATTTCAAACGAAAGCATTCCCCCGTATCCCTTGCCGCTGAAAAGACTCTGTGCCAGTTCGTGCTGCGGATGTGCTGGCAAACCGGGGAAATTGACTTTTGCAAGACGCGGATGTTTGTTCAGCCAATCGGCCACTTGTTGGGCATTTTGGCATTGTTGACGCATACGCAGGGGCAGGGTCTTCAATCCACGCAGGGCGAGCCATGCTTCAAATGGTCCCAGCACGCCGCCGACCAGTTTGTTCAACTCATATAATTTGTTCTTATTTTCAGCAGATGCAACCACAACCCCGCCGAGCACATCCCCGTGACCGGAAAGATACTTGGTGATACTGTGAATGACATAATCCGCGCCGTGTTGGGTTGGATTGAAAAGATAAGGCGAGGCGAAGGTGTTATCCACCAACAGGGATGCGTTGTAACGATGGGCAATCTCTGCGAGAGCAGGGATATTCGCCACCTTAAGCAGCGGATTGGAAAGAGTCTCAACCAAAATGGCGACAGGCCGGACTTCCTTTGTAGCTGATTCAACTTCTTCAAGTTTGGCGGCGTCCACCAAATGGATATTCACACCCAGCGTGCTGAATAGTCCGCGCAATAACGTGAAGGTGGCGCCATACACATCGAGTGCGACGACCACTGAAGTTCCGGCGCGCGCGCCAGCCGCGAGCAATGCGGCGTGGATGGCCGCCATACCGCTGCCATAAGCCTGTGCCGCGTCGGCTCCCTCCAAACTGGCAACTGCCACCTCGAAAGCGGTTACGGTGGGACTGGCATAGCGCGAATATACATACCCAGACTTCGTGCCGGCAAAGACCGCATCCATATCGTCCATGCTTTCATAGATATAGGCGGAAGCCGGCCAGATCGGCGAAGAGACGGGCGTGTAATCTGCGGGTGGAATACGTTCCCCGGCATGGACTGCGCGGGTTTGAAACGATTTTCGGGATAGGTCTTTCATGTGTTCTCTCCTGATATTTGATAAAGATATGTTTCATTTCAGATGTAGTATCAGACCTGACAGGTTTTATCAGGCGCTTGCTCTCAAAAGCAATTTTGTCAGGTCTTTACTTCGACCTGGTTGATAAGGGTATGTTTCAATCATCAAGTTTAACTTCCAGTCAATTATACAAGGCGTTTGCGCAAACGATGAGAAAGTATTGGAATAAGCTGTCCGCCTTATGCAAAAAATTGAGCGACAATATAAGCAACCATCCCAATTGTTGCACCGATGTAGATCCAGCGCATATATTTACGACCTTCATCAGGCGTTTGACTTTTTAGAATTTTCACAGAGGAGAAGATGGTAATTAAGTCTGCGAAGGAAATGATGAGTAGATATTTGATTCCCAGCCAGCCCAAAATATACGGGACAAAACTTATCAAGACCACGAGAAGAAACACTGCGCCCGAAATGCGAAGCGCGATATTTTTCCCCAGCATGATTGCAATCGATTTTGAAGCCCTTTGCTTATCTCCCTCCATATCCATTGCATCGCCAGCAATCTCCTCTCCCAGATCAATCAAAAAGGCTGTCAGGCTGAAAAACCAGACAATTGCGTTGAAGAGATGACCAACAACAAGTCCGCCCAATATAAAGGTAATTGCAACAGAAGAGGCGACCATTAAATTACCCCATAATCCCTCCTGTTTAAATCGCCAGTTATACAGAATTCCCACAGCCCCAAAAACAATCGAAAGAATCAGAGCATTGACGCTGATCACAAAAGAGGCGGCCAACCCGATCATCATTGCAATGGCGGCGAGAAAGATCGCCTCTGACGGAGAAACTGCCCCCGATGGCAACGGACGAGTTGGCGCGTTAATCCTGTCCACTTCAAGGTCGAAATAGTCGTTCGATACGAGAGCGGAACCCGATATAAAAAATCCGCAAACGAACCCAAGCATGGCTTCCCGAATGGACGGGAAGCCGCCAAGGGCTACGATCTCTCCCAAAACCACACAAATCCCAGCGGAAAGTGGAAGTTCTGGCCGGAATAACTGGATGATCCCTTTGGCTTTTCCATTCTGCATCGTCGTCATAACTCTCCCTATAAAAAACACCCAATTCATCCTGCGTAACAGCCTGCAATTGCCTCAGTGACGCGAGCCGTATGTTGAAACTTGGGCAGATGAAGATTAACCGAATTCGGTAATGATGCGGTCAATCTCTGCGAGCGCGTACCCTGCAAGTTCCTTTTGCTTCTGGATCGAGTCCGGATCGGTTGAATCCAAATCGCCGATGATGATTATGTTCTCGTCGTTCAATTGGTTTGCCGGGCCGGTATAGTTGAAGCTGCCTGCAATGATGAGCTGTTTATCGATAATCATTAGTTTATGGTGCAGCTTGCGAGGCCTAGGTTCGGGCAATCCTGCGCGCGGAACCAGGGATAGAGACAAGCCTGCGTCCTGCAGTGTTTTGTTGGCGGACCAATCCTGATTTGCCTGTGATTTGAATAGCGCGCCGCGAATCGG
This sequence comes from Herpetosiphon sp., assembly GCA_020717985.1. Taxonomy (GTDB): domain Bacteria; phylum Chloroflexota; class Anaerolineae; order Anaerolineales; family Villigracilaceae; genus Villigracilis. Next base: position 3,864 of record DYDH01000089.1, read on the forward strand.
AATCCCAGCCTGCTTGGCAAGTACCAGTTGATCGTCAATACCGGATGAGTTGGCGAACGTAAAGATCGCGAATTCAATACCCTGCCTGGCTTTTGCGATTTGTTTCATGATCTCCATCTCGGGGCTATGATCAGGCGCAAATAAGGTTTTGACGCGTACGTTGGAGACCATCACCTCCTCAGGTTTGGGATCAGCTCCTTCGCTCAACTTGCCAAAGTGTCCCTGCTGAATCTCCCTGTATTCGCGGCCAAAGATTCTGGCCACGATCCCATCGTGGATGATTACGATATGATTAAGATTTGCCGAGGTGTCAGTATCTGTGAAATTCGCCGAACCGGTCAGGATTGACTGGTTGTCGCGAATGATAAACTTCTGATGAAAGATATGCGGGTTGTAGTCTGAACGAACGTTGATATTGGAACGCAGGACAGCGTCGTGCAGCTGGCGGTTAATTTCATGTTCCCCATCCGCGACGAACGGATTCTGGACAGCATCCTTCTCAAATAAATAATCAGCCTCCAGTACCAACTTCACAAGAACCCCTCGCTGTCTTGCGCGTATGATGGACTCGGCAATTGGCGTTGAATCCAATTCCTGCACAGCAATGAGCAGGCTGCTCTGCGAACCGTCAATGAAATCGATGATGGCTTTTAGCAAGTTATCCGGCCCGTTCAGTTGCTGCGGGCCCATGTAGACTTCAATTCCTCCAACTATCTTAGGCATGACAACTCCTTATTTTTTCCTGATTATTGGAACGCGCGGCGGGGACAATGATCCCATTATACTTTCAGAGACCATCACCCGGACGGACAGATGATCACATTTTCATGCAAGTCGAATCGCAACCCACGCGCGGATATAAAACTCAGTACGCAAGACTTGCGCTTGAGATATGTCAGGTTATATTCTGTTCTCAACTATTGATTAGCCGACCACCCTACTGCGCCGAGAACAAAAACAAAATACGCGAGAAAACAGCATAAGCCGACCACGCCCAGTCCGACTTGTACCCAGCCCATAATGATCCCCGCTGTGGCAAGACCGTCACCGCCCACCAGCGGAGGGACTGCGCGTGTTTCCTTGCGCGCGGCATAGCCGGTTAGAATCGCGGCAATGCTTCCAATGAGAGGAAACACGGTAAAGCCCGTTATCGCCGCGATCAAGCTGATAATTGCCAGTGTGCTTGTAGGTAATACATTGTTGTTCATATTTTGTGGAACATTCTGTTGGTTCATTTATTTTCTCCTGTATATATTTTCGCAACCCTTTCCAGCGAAATGAGTTGCAATTGGATGCCGCCGAAATACGTCGTTCGCGCGCCCTTCATTCTGCAATCGAATTCAGGTATAGGTCTTCAACTTTCTTTCTCGCCCAGGGAGTTTGGCGCAAAAACTTCAAACTCGATTTGACACTGGGATTCTCGGTAAAACATTTTATAGGGATACGGTTTCCCAGTTCCGCCCAGCCGTATTGTTCAACAAGTTGATTCAGGATCATTTCAAGCGTAATTCCATGTAATGGATTATTAGGTTGAAAGTTTGTCATCTTAATTTTCTCCAGGTTCCCTCGCCAACACAGGTCATATCAATGCTCCCAGTTTATCCTGCTTTCCAGAATTGGATTCACCGCCAAATCATGTGCAAACTTTCCAAAGTATAACGCTGTTATTTTCACGGGATGGTATGCTATACTATTTTCATATCAAAAAGGAGGCGCCACTATGATGGAAATATTCGACCAAAAAGCAATAGAATTAAACAAGCAGGGAAAGAAATCTGAGAAACAGATCAAAGAAATTAAACAAATGATGAATCCCGGGATGTGGATGAATGTCGGGCTGGGGTTTTTAGTTTTTGGCGGAATTTTTTCCCTGATCATCGGTGAAGGCAGCGGTGCGATGGGATTCTTTAGCAAGCTGATTGCCGGCGTAGGATTATTTGCCGCGCTGATGGGATTCGGCAAGTGGAATCGGCGGCGCAAGCTTCTGGCAGAGTCCATTCAAACTGCAGATGGAACTGTGTCTTTTAAAGCCAGCGAAGGAGATGGAATTGGCAGTGATTACATCGCAGAAACCGGTACCGGAAAAAGGGTGTCCCATTTTGGCATGGGAGGCGGCGCAGGCTTGCCCCCGGGGAAATATCGCTTTTACTTCCTTGACTCCAACGGCTGGATTCTCGGCGCTGATCCATACACCAGTGAAGAGGAAATGAAAAACAGCGTCAATGGAATCCTTGCCGAGGCGTTTGGGTATGACATGGATTATCTGGAAATTTCCCGCAAGGATGCAAGCCAGGGTATTCTCAAAACAGCGCAAGGCGTGCCCAACATCAGCTTTTTTATGGAGTCGGTGCCAAAGACTTCGTCGGATGATATTGACGAAACGATTACCCACACATATTTCACCATTGGCGGATTTAAGTTCGAGGTAACCCAGCGCGCCGTCATTCTGGATGACTTCCCGCATCGCGTGTATTATCTCGGAGATAAACTCCAGGCGATTGAAATCCTGTAATTACAAGTAGTTGCGTCCCAATCAAAATGGCGCAGGTCGGGAGACCATGCGCCATTTTGACAACCAATATGAGATGGATCAAATTACTTTCGAGCGTTGATCTCGGCCAATACTTTCGTTACCATTTCCTCGGTAATGCCAGCGTCCTTGGCTTGCGGCATGGCAAGCAGGGATTTTAATGTCATTCCCTTTGCCAATCCGATCATGGGATTTTTGGATATGCCTGGAACATGTTTTTCCAAAATCTCCAACGCGTGCGTGTCTTTTAAAATATCGCCGACTTTTGTATCCAATGTATATGCCATTTTTTTCTCCTTGGTTTGATGGGTTTTCAGAAAGCTCAATTTTTTATACTGACATATTCATTATAAGACAATACCGCCAGAGTGAAACAACCAAACCTCAAAATGCCATTGCCCAAATGGGACACCACAATTTTCCATAAAGTTCATAAGCGTACACCGGGTATCTCCTGGGAATAAGATAAGCTGCCTTACGAGGCGCGCAATAATAATTTCCGTTTTTACTCGCAGGAATCGGCGGACTAAAGTCCTGCCTCAGTTCGTATAAGTCGGCTAAAAGCCGACTTATAGCCCCGCAAGGGCTTTTATGCACTGAGGCATGGATTAATTATGGAATTTCCAAAAGTTCAATATCGGGAAGTTATTTTTACACAAGTACTTACTGACAACTGCTTGTTTCAGGGTCGGATCCGACTGATGCTGATGGGACAGGCCAATTGCCCGTGTTGAATTGCTCAACATGGCGGTTTATTTCGTTAAAGTCGGCATCCCAAATAAAAACATTCTGTTTGAGCGCGGGGTCGTAGATCTCGCTGGGCTTGAAAAGTTCGCGCGGAAAACTCGCAAACAGAATATTGCCCTTTGGGATACTTGTACCGAGACAGGCCAGTTGACTGATCTGCACGGGGGTCAGGTCGGTTTGGATGTGGTTACTGAACGAAGAGATGATCTCAGGCATCTGGATGAGCGCCTCGGGACTTTCCATTTTCTTTCGCACGGCGCACATCACAAGGTTTTGGTGTTTTGCGCGGGAAAAGACGCTCACATTGCGGATGCGTCCCAACGTCAGAGCCTGTTCGCCGCCAAGATGCTGGTCGCCCGCAGGAAAGTACAGGCGCTTGCTTCTATCGCTGCCTGTGCGCCCATCCACCTCCTCGGCGAGTGTGATGTCAATGCCACCGATCGCGTCCACCAGATTCACAAAGACATCCATGCTGACGGCAATATAATGATCCACTTTCACGCCAAAGTTTAATTCGAGCGTGCGCGCCAGCAATCCCGGACCCTGACTGGGGTGATCCCAGTAATGCAAGCCGGGGTTGCCATAGAAATACGCCGTGTTAAGTTTGTCGTAATCCTGTCCGGTGTTGTCATAGATCTCTGGAATCTCCACCCACAGGTCGCGCGGGAATTCCAATACGGACACGCGCCGCGAAATATAGTCCACGCGCACCACACGGATCACATCCGCACGCCCGTATTTATAATCGTCGGAACGCTGGTCTGTGCCAATGGCAAGTATTGTCATCGGCGGCAAACCGTAGCACGGCGGCAATATTAACGGCGTGCTTGTTTCGAAATTCAGTGTGGGGGCCAATGTGACCGTGCTGAGCGGCGGCGCGGACGGCGAAACTGTCCATGTGGCGGGGAGCTGCTTTTGCCTGAACGTTGGAGACTCGAGGACGGGTCCCAGCGGTTTTTGACTCCATGCCTGATACGCCTGACTTGCATAATAATAACTCATCGCCGCTGCCAGACAGGCAACAGCGGACAAAAAAGCAAGTATTATTTTTTGTTTATTTTTCACTGAGTCAGACCCACCTCCTCTTGCAGCATGTTGACCTTCACTACCAAAATCCTACATACTTCCACCAATAGCCGCCCACACCAACAGCGGAGAGGACTGCCGCCGCAAACAGCGACTCGCTCCACGAGGCATCCAACGCGAAGATGCCGATGAAAAACAGCAGAAAAAACACAACGATGTAACTGACGATATAAGGGTGATTACGAATGAAATTCATGGGATGCTCCTGTTTGTTTTGATTTTAAGTGTAAACGAATCTCGCAGACTCCGCTTCCCTCGGCACGTTGATTAACAACATCTAGAAGTCTTTCCTCGTTGACATTTTCGGCTTGCCAGGCAGATCAAGCGCGACCTCCCTCGTGCGAGGGTCGAATTTTACCTGAACGGTCTGACCCGAATTGAGCATGTATGCCATACTCGAATTATCTTCAGCAACACCCGTAAACTTTCCACCGTCCGGGTCGCGGACTTCCAGTTTTATCCGTACGGCTTCAATGAGTTTGCGCCCTCTTTGCGTTCCGCTTTGCACATAATACAAATCTATGACCGTGGCGGTCGCGGAACTACCAAAACGGCGCAGGAGTGCGTTCTCGATAAAGCGGACGAGCGGGTTGGCGATGATCGAGCCGCTCATGGTGATAAAGGAGACGACTGTCACACCCCCGGCAATGTTTACCACCGTCCCCTCCAACGCAGAAAGGTCTTCGCCAAAGATTAACATCAGAATGACGACCAAAATCATTGAAACCACGAAGACGGGGATCGAAGCGTACATCAACGAGCGAAAGAATTTGGGTAGTTTCATTGTTGTTTCTCCTGGCGAGGATAAAACTTCTCGATCGTCAGGCGCAACTCCTCCCCCGCAGGGGACTTTGACACCCACAGCGACGCCAGCCACACTTGAACTTTCGTGTTGATACTCTCTTGTCTCATATGTACTCTCAATTCCATGTTCTTCCCCAAATCCGACAGCACCATCGTCGTATTTGGGGAAGATGTCCGAAGGACAGAGGGGGCTAAAGCTCTCCCTTATACGCCCTATCCAGCACGGACGGTAACAACGTCCGCCCAAAGAACGGGCGCAACTCCTCCCCCGTAGCGGACTGCAACTCCCGCAGCACGTTGACCTTCGCCATCATAGTTCATCTTTTCCTTCAGTGATTAGAGACCAATTATGCAGGTATTTTTGACCTTCTGCTTTTACCTTTGCACGTGAAATCACTATGCGAGTCTCGTACTTTTTGATGAAGGAACTTAGCTTTTTGGATGGGATAATCCAAACAGATGGTGGGAATAAAGGATCAGTTATTCTGCCTTCAAAGCTCACTATTGCATAAAAATGTTGAGTATCTTTAAATTGGTGAATATTATCTGCGGGCCAATCATAAGCTTTTGCCAGCCCTTTTACCTCAACAGTAGTAAATGTTTTATTCTCATTTGCCACGAGAATGTCAACAGCCTTCTTATTTCCAAGTGTTAGTGCCGCATCTGCGCCGAGGCGATGAAGCATTGAGAGTACATAAAATTCGGCGGCAAGATTTGTGTTATAGGTTGTCATAGTTCACCTTTGAACGCCCTATCCAGCACGGACGGTAACAACGCGGATAACTCCTCCCCCGTAGCGAAGCCAGCCGCGCTTGGACGCTATCGAGATATGCCATTTTGTTCACCCTGTAATTTTAGCAAAATATGAAAAACGCCAGGTTTTGCTTCATAGACATCAAATCCTTGTCGCTTGTACCATTCCTGTAAATACTCACGAGTAACGCTTTCGTGCGGCTGAATGAATCCCCAAATTTTTTGAAATCCATTTTCCCTTGCCCATTGAATAATTTTCTCCATCATTCCTTTGCCAACACCTTGTCCATGATATTTTTCATTCACCATGATGTCTGCAAGAGTAAGAAGTCTTTCATTCTCTTCCATGAGATTTACGTGTCCAATTGGACGACCACGATATAAAACCCGTAACTTCGCGGTATCTTCCAATCCATCTCTCCAATAAATCCAAAATTTTTCGCCGTTTTTGCCGATAATGTATTCAGCATCCTTCCAAGGTGGGGTATTGAACCATTGTTGAAAAACTCGCCAACTCATAATTCGCCTTTGAATGCCCTATCCAAAATGGACGGCATCAGCGCGGACAGCTCTCGCTCGCTCTCGGACTGGAGCCGCCACAGTTCATCTACCTTTGCTTGTAGACCGTCGAGGTAGGCGACAATGCGGCGCTGTTCGTCGAGTGACGGAACAGGAATGGGTAATGTTTTTAGCTTGTCTCCTGGCAAATTTGGAAATGTGCTCCCAGCAGTTCTCGAAAGAATTTCTTGCGTTTGTGTCCGAACAAAATAATAAACATACTCGGGCACACATTTTGTATTGTCCGCAGAAAGTGCAGCTAATCCACGCCCAATACAATACTCTTGATCTGCCCAATTCATTTTTCCAGTTGTTGCACCGCGAACACAAATGAGAATGTCCCCTGTTTTACAGAACTTAGTTGGTGATACCGTCCATTGTCTTGGTGTTGGATGTCTTTCACCAAATTCAGTCGGACCATTTAACAATGGCACACCTTCATTGTCAAAATTATAAGAATCCCCTGATGGGCTTTGTCCCATACTTATAGGGGCTACCTCATCCAACTTTTGACTCTTCCAAGTATTTTCTTTGTTGAAAATATATCGCAAGATAGATTGGGGTAGACGCTTTGTTTCCTCACTCGCCGCTTCTCGTAGCGACTGAGCTTTTGAGATTCGCGCAGCGAGAGTTTCAATATACTCAATGATGCGCCGTTGTTCATCTATGGGTGGAAGTGGGATATTTATGTTTAGAAAAGAAGTTTCTTCAGCGCGAATTCTTTGTGTAGTACCAGAACTCGTGCGGCTAGCTTCTTCAATAAAACTTGGTATTGTTACATAGTACGCAAGGTATTTCGGGAATAATTTATTCTCGTTAAAGTCGTAAGCCCAGAAGTCGTTTGAAACAATTGCGCCATCAAGCTCTTTGGGTACTAAACCAATTGCGCCATTGCGAACGTCAATTCGAGACAATAAAAGTTGATCTGCTTTAACATAAAATTGGCGTTTTGTCTTTATCGTAATCCCCTCTTGTTCGCCACGCAAAATCACGCCTTTATTCCAAAGGCGTACAGTAACTTGTTTATAAGTCACAGAGTCATCAATTGTAAGCTCCGCTTTTACACGTTGGAGAACATCGCCAAGTCGAACAGTTTGCCAATTGCTTGTCATTACTGCTCCATTGCCAGTAGGCTTTTGATTTCATTCATTAATTCAGTAATTTGCTTCTCTTTGATAAAAATGCTTTTCACCAGTTCGCGTGGTGGCAAATGTACTAAATCGTCTTTGCGGCTTGGATTCTTAACATCGAAATTGAAATTGTTATCAACGACTTGTTCAGCAGGCACACGCCAGGCTTTTTCGTGTTCAACGCGATTGTTCCACCAGATAAGGCAATCTGCGAATTCTTCCGCACGCATTGGTTTTGTTTTGGTGTAATTTTTTACGCCTTTGGGCAAAGTCTGTTCGTAATACCAGATTTCCTTCGTCGGTCCACCGACTTCAAAAAACAATAAATTTGTTTGAATGGATGTGTATGGCGCGAATACACCATTTGGTAATCGCACAATTGTATGCAAGTTGAATTCATTCAGTAGCTCTTCTTTGACTTTGGCGGCAACTCCTGTCGCAAAGAGAACGCCATTCGGGACAACAACAGCCGCACGTCCCGCATGAGGCGAGCGGTGTAACTTCCGCATAATCAATTGCAAGAACAACAATGTTGTTTCCGTTGTCCGCTTGTCCGCAGGGAAATTATTCAAAATCTTGCTTTCTTCCTCGCCGCCGAAGGGCGGGTTGGTCAGGATCACATCCACGCGTTCGCGTTCGCCGATGTCGCCCAGCCGCACAGCCAGCGAGTTTTCGTAGGCAATCTGCGGGTATTCCAAGCCATGCAGCAGCAGGTTCATCTGGCACAGCAAATACGGCAGGGGCTTGGCTTCCACACCCAGCACCGACTGTTTTTGCAGGGTCACAAAATCTTCCACCGAAGCACACTGCTTGCGTAAATGCTCGTAGGCTTCCACCAAAAATCCGCCCGTGCCGCTGGCGGGGTCGAGCACGGTTTCACCGAGGCGCGGGTCGAGCGCATCCACCATAAAACGCACCAACGCGCGCGGCGTGTAGAACTCGCCCGCATCGCCCGCCGCATCGCGCATTTCCTTCAACATCGATTCGTACAACGCGCTCAGCGTGTGCATTTCCTCCGACGACGCAAAGTTGATCTGGTTCACCACCGTCAGCACTTCGCGCAGGATGTAGCCGTTGATCATGCGGTTGAGCGTGCCGCGAAAAACATTCGCAATAATGTCGCGACGGTCACCACCGTCCGCGCCGCGCAACGATTTCAGGTAGGCAAACAAACCAGCGTATTTTGTTTTATCTTCACGTTCCAATTCATCTTGATTGATAAAGCGGATGAGATCATCGCCCGTCAGACCGTCCGCAGGCGCAGCCCAGTCCCGCCAACGATACGGCGCTTCAAGCGCTGGACGAAAAGCCTGTCCCGCCAATTCAGCTTCGGTTTGTCTGAGAGTTTCGGCATCATCCAAAAATTTCAGGAACAGAATCCACGTGAGTTGAGGCAAGCGGTCAGTGTCGCCCGAAAGCCCCTTGTCCTTGCGCATCTTATCCCGCGCCGATTTAATAATAGACGCCAGATGTTGTGGCGTCGTTTTCGCTTGTGCTGATAAAACTTTTGCTTTAGGCATAAATCATTTCCAATTTCAGGTTTAATGTTTTCCTCTCCCCGTTAGGGGAGAGGGCAGGGTGAGGGGCAAGTCCCAGTCAAACACGGCGAGAGTCTACTAGGCGTCTTCAAATCT
>DYDH01000089.1:13116-18326 GCA_020717985.1 Herpetosiphon sp.
CCTCATCCCGCCCTTCTCCCTGGGAGGGAGAAGGAGTCAATAAGTTCTCGATCTCTTTCACAATTGCATCTACGACAGCATGAATATTGTAACGTACATCATTGTTCGTAAAGCGGATAACCTTGTATCCAAGATATTCCAAATACTCTGTCCGCGCCTTATCGTATTCCATTTGGTCAGGTTCAAGATGAGACTCTCCATCAATCTCAATGCATAGCTTTGCTTGAGCACAGTAAAAATCAATAATAAAGCGATCAATTGGATGCTGGCGACGAAACTTATAAACCAGATTACGTCCCCGCACCACGCGCCACAACGTCGCCTCTGCAGGTGTCTGCGGATGACGCATTTCCCGCGCCCGCTGCAAAATAACTGGATGAATTCGATGTCGAGTTTCCATAGGTTCAATAGTCCCTTCTCCCCTGAGGGGAGAAGGCTAGGATGAGGGGTGATTAGTGTAAGGGCAAACTGCTTGGACCCTCACCCTACCCTCTCCCTGAAAGGGAGAGGATTCTTTACACCGCATACAACATTGCCTGCATATTTGCAAGCGCAGTTCTCAGCTTCTCCGTCCCGCCAAACTTCCTGCTAATCTCCATCGCGTTGCCATGCCTCACCAATGGAGGCAGATGAAACACTTCTGGCATCTTGAATTGAGCAATGCCCAACTCAACATACTTATCCAAAATCTCATTCAATATCTCGCGCGCTTCGGGACTGAACTTCTCAAAGAACTCGCGTTGTTCCTTTCGTAAATAATCTGAACGTTCACGGCGCGTGCGTAATGGCGAATGAAAAGCGATATGACACAGCATGTCAAATGGGTCTGATTCTGGTTGTCCGCTCAAATCAAGCAGGGCTTCCAATGCCACACCGCGACTTTCCAAAGCCGCAATCACTGCCGCGCGTTGGTCTGCATTGCTCCACTTTGAACGTAAATCTGCGGCGGTCGTGTACATATTGGACACCACCTCAGCGGTGTATTCTGTGTAAGTCACAACCCGCAATCGGTTTCCATTCGGATCAAGTTCATAAACGACATTGGCGACAATTTCAACAGTACCGTTATCCACATAATATTTGCGCGGTACGTATTTTTCATCATCGGTGAACAAAGGCTTCTGTGGCGGCTCGTTGAGTATATCTGCGCCATCCAGTGTTTCTTCTGGCTGGAGGATTTGTTCAGAACCTGGTTTTACTTCGCCTGCCGCATCTATTTCTTCCTGTGTTGCCAAGGCAGGATAACCATTGAAGGTTGGGTCGGCAACCCTTTCAACAGCCGAGCCTGTGTAATCAATAATTTCAAAATACAGCTTGCCGTAGTCGTCGCGCACGCGCGTACCGCGCCCGATAATTTGTTTGAATTCAGTCGTTGAATTGATGGTGCGTGCAATCGCAATCACGCGGCAGGTGGGCACATCCACGCCTGTGGAAAGTAATTGTGAAGTGGTAACGATGGTAGGCGTCTTTTTCTCTACATCGGTAAAGCTATCCAAGTATCCGCGCCCCTCATCGCCGTCATTGCCAGTAATTCTCACAATGTAGTTCGGATATTCCTTCATCATGTCTGTATTTATTTTTTGCAGTTGGATCATCATCTCCGCTGCATGTTCCTGATCCGCACAAAACACGATTGTTTTTGCAAAGCGGTCTGTCTTTTTTAGGAAGTTGGTTAGATGACGGGCAAAAGCTTTTGTGCGTTGCTGTAATGCAAGGTCTCTATCAAAATTCGGGGTGCGATATAACTTATCAGGAATGACACGACCATAACGGTCACGCTGTCCTTCATCGGGGCGAAAACCATCCAAATCCTTGTCGGTCACAATTCGATGAACACGATACGGCGCAAGGAAGCCATCATCAATGCCTTGTTGCAAGCTGTAGGTATAAAGCGGGTTTCCAAAATAGGCATAACTATCGCGGTTATCATCCCGTAATGGAGTAGCCGTCATGCCAAGTTGGACGGCGGGCTGAAAATAATCCAGAATTTCATGCCAACTGCCTTCTTTATTTGAAGCGCCGCGATGGCATTCATCCACAATAATCAAATCAAAGAATTCGGGCGAATACTGGCGGTACAGGCCTGGAACCCATTCGTCTACATATTCGCGGTCACTTACTGCCTGATAAATAACAAAATACATATCGCGGGCGGTATTTACTTCCTTTTGAATCTTATGCCGAGCATCGCCAAAAATGGCAAAATCCTTAGTGTATGGGTCGTCCACAAGAAAGTTGCGGTCTGATACAAAGAGGATTTTCGGTCTGCGTGTCCCTGTTCCTTTTCGTGTCCAACGTGATTGCCATAATTTATAAGCGATCTGTGCCGCAATTTTTGTTTTGCCTGTTCCTGTTGCCAGCGTTAACAACAATCGTTTATCCCCTTTGAGAATCCTTTCAACTGCGCGGTTGATGGCGATGTCCTGATAATAGCGTAATGGCTTGCTGGATCGTGCAGGCGAAAGCAAGGTTTTCTCATTTTGTTTGCTAAGTGTTCCACCATATAAGCGTCCAAACAAAATTTCAGGAGAGGGGAATTCTGTTATCTCGCTTGTTTCGCCAGTCAGGAAATCAAATTCAATAATTTCCCTGCCATTCGTGGCATAGGCAAACTTCAAGCCTAAAATCTCTGCATAGGCTTTTGCCTGTGGCAATCCATCTGCCGCATGGCGAAATTCCATTTTTGCTTCTACAACTGCAATTGGAAAGTCATGTCTGTAACGAAGGATATAATCCGCCCGTTTTTGTTTCTTGCGTGCCGTTCGCTGCCCTGCAACCAGAATTCTTCCATCAGTAAACGACACCAGTTCACGGATTTGGTCATCACTCCAATCCGCTCGGCGTAATTTAGGTATAACGTAGGTTCTACAGGTATCGGCTTCTGTTGGCATGGGTCACCCCATTGTTTTCCCCAAGTATACCCGACCCTTTCCCTCAAACGTCAGTGAAATTTAGCCTGAAAAGCGGATTCAAATAAAAAATCAGGTGGATTTCATCCGCCCCTCGAAACGGCGGTACAATCCCTGTCCATGTTTGAAGATACCCAACCCACCCGCAGGTTTGATCGGGCGCAAATGGTGCATGTCCAAAAAAGAAGTAAGCGCAAAGGTTGGAGCCTGGGATTATTACTGGCGCTGATCGTCCTGTCCTACTTCTTCGCGCCATTTCGAACGAACATCCTCCTGCTCGGCACAGATGATTCCCCACAGCGCGGCACACTTGGACGAACTGACACGATCATCCTGGCAACCATCTTACCGTTCAAGCCGTACATCGGGATACTTTCAATTCCGCGTGACTTGTGGGTTCCGATTCCCGGCATTGGCGAACAGCGCATCAATACTGCTTATTTTTTCGCCGAGGCAAACCAGCGCGGGACAGGCGCCCAATCCTCCATGCAGACTGTCCGACAGAACTTCGGCCTGCCGGTGCATTATTTTGCCGTGGTCCACATGGGAGGCGTGGTTACGGTGGTGGATGCGCTGGGAGGTGTGGACCTTCAACTCGATGCGGCGCTCGGCGGACTGCCCGCGGGTAAACATCACCTCAACGGAGAGCAGGCGTTAGCCCTCATCCGTGACCGTTCCATCGGGGACGATTTCGGGCGGATGCAGGGCGGGCAGGCTGTGCTCCAGGCGATCCTTGGCAGATTGTTGCTTCCCTCTTCCTGGCCGCGGCTTCCATCCTTTCTCCGCTCCCTGCCCGACGTGCTCGAAACCGATATCCCTCTTTGGCAGTTACCCCGATTGCTTTTTGCACTATTGAGATCGGTCCTCTTCGGGATTGACGGCAGAACCATCACCCCTGAGATGGTGACGCCATTCCAAACCGACGGCGGAGCGCAGGTTCTCGCGCCGAACTGGGATTCGATCAACCCCATGCTCAAAGAGATGTTCGGAAGATAACATCGCGAACTTAACCACAGAAATCACAGATGCCCATCCGCTTATCCGTTTTGCGCACAGCAATCCGTTCCCAAGCAATCCGCTCCTGAGCAAGTGACATATTCCTCGAATGGTAAAATACCTAAATGACCCATATCACCATCATCGGCGGCGGACTGGCTGGCAGTGAAGCCGCCTGGCAGGTTGCCCAAAGCGGATTCAAAGTACGGCTTTACGAAATGCGCCCATCCACATCAACAGGCGCGCACCTCAGCGGCGACCTTGCCGAACTGGTCTGCTCCAACTCACTTGGCTCGAACCTGCCTGATCGCGCCTCTGGCGTGCTAAAAAACGAACTCAGGCATTTGAACTCGATACTGCTCGAATGCGCCGAAGCCTCCGCACTCCCCGCAGGCGCGGCGCTGGCCGTTGACCGTGAAGCCTTCGCGCGCATGGTCACACAAAAAATAGAAAGCCACCCCAATATCGAGATCATCCGCGAGGAAATGAAAGAGATTCCGCAAACGCCCGTCATCATCGCCAGCGGGCCGCTCACATCAGAAAGCCTTTCACAGTCCATTACCAAACTCAGCGGCGCAGAGCATCTTTTCTTCTTCGATGCCATCGCGCCCATTGTCCATGCCGAATCAATTAATATGGAAATCGCTTTCCGCGCCTCGCGCTATGGCAAAGGCGATCAGGACGAAGGCGACTATATCAACTGTCCATTCACGAAGGATGAATACTACGCATTCGTTACTGCCCTGAAAAGCGCCGAGCGCATCGAACTGCGTTCCTTTGAAGACGCGATCCGCGCGGGCGTAAAGGCGGGTCAATTCTTTGAAGGCTGTCTGCCAGTTGAAATCATCGCCGAGCGCGGAGTGGATTCGCTTGCCTTCGGTCCCATGCGTCCCGTCGGTCTGCGCGACCCGCGCACGGGCAGGCGTCCGTATGGGATTGTCCAACTTCGTCAGGATAATCTCGCGGGCAGTCTTTATAATCTCGTCGGCTTCCAAACCAATTTGAAATTCTCCGAACAAAAACGTGTCCTGCGCATGATCCCCGGTCTTGAAAATGCCGAGTTTGAGCGCTTCGGTCAAATGCACCGCAACACATTTATCGCTTCGCCAAAACTTTTGCGTCCCACGCTTCAACACATCACGCGCAATGACCTTTTCTTTGCAGGTCAAATCACGGGTGTCGAGGGTTACATGGGCAACATCGCCACAGGTCTGCTGGCGGGCATCAATGCCGCGCGCCTGCTCGCGGGAAAAAGCCTGCTCACCCTTCCGCACGAAACCATGCTCGGCGCGCTTTGTCATTACA
>DYDH01000089.1:18341-18433 GCA_020717985.1 Herpetosiphon sp.
TGAAAGATTTTCAACCCATGAAAGCCAACTTCGGAATTCTGCCCGCGCTCGCTCTCGAAAAACGAACGGGCAAGCGTGAGCGCGGTCAACTC
>DYDH01000345.1:0-728 GCA_020717985.1 Herpetosiphon sp.
AAGCCCTGTCCATCGGCGGCGGAGTGCTGGAGGCGATACTGGCGAGGGCGGAAGTGCGCGAGATGCTATACAGGTGACGATCAGACGGTCGCTCTTGGCTGACGCTTGGATCAATCCTGCGAAGAAAAATCGAGTAGAATCAATTTGGAGGTGCATATGCAAAGCCTGACTTTACATACTCGCGTCGGCAAGGATGGCATGTTGAAAATCGAAACCCCGATTGGCATCAAGAATGCCGAATTGGATGTTACGCTGGTGGTCCATCCGGTTGCAGAAACGCGCCCCATCATAGAATGGCCTGCCAATTTCTTCACTGAAATCATAGGCGGATGGGAGGGCGCGCCGCTCATTCGCGAACCGCAGGGAACATACGAAACGCGAAACGAGTTCAAATGACCTACCTGCTTGATACCAACACCTGCATCGAACTCCTGAACAAACGCGATAGCCGCGTCGCACACAAACTGGCTTCCGTCAGCCCGCATGAGATCCGCTTATGCTCAGTTGTAAAAGCAGAGTTGTATCATGGCGCTCATAAAAGCAGGCGCGGAAAGAATCTCGCACTGGTGAGTACATTTTCCGCATCCTTTGAGTCCCTGCCCTTTGATGACTCTGCTGCCGAAACCTACGGGCAATTACGATCTGTTCTCGAAAAACAGGGGAAGCTTATTGGACCGTATGATTTGTTGATCGCCTCCATAGCTCTGTCCAATGGCGCGATCCTCATC
>DYDH01000345.1:737-3439 GCA_020717985.1 Herpetosiphon sp.
ACCGAAGAATTCAAGCGTGTGCCAAATTTAATGCTGGAAGACTGGCAAGCCTGACCCGAGCGGAGGCGAAGGGTCATCAGTCATCCGTCCGATTATAAGGGTTCTGCGCGGCCTGCTCCATCCCGGCCTGACGGTGACCCGCGGCATGAAAGTCGGCGACGTGGATCCGCGCGGCGACCCGCGTCTCTGCCAGATGGTCTCCGACAAGGCGCTCGCCATCGGCGGCGGGGTGCTCGAGGCGATATTGGCGCGGCCGGAAGTGCGCGAAACGCTGTATAGATGACCGTCACCTCGTACTTGCGCAGAGGCGGGTTTTCCTGTATGCTTGAGGAGAAGAATAAGGGAACACGACATGGACAATCGCCCTCATCTCGAATCGCTCACCAAGAATTTCACCCGCGCAGCCCTGATCACGTTCCTGCGCGCTTCATGCGGAAAGTTCCGCCCCGAAAAGGAAGATTTGAGTTGGCAGGTCGAGAACACGCCGTTTATCCGCGACCTGTCCAAACTCGGCGCGATTGACTTTGCCGACAGCCGCCGGATGGTAATTCTGGCAGGGCAGGTGGAAAAAGAATTAACCACCCACAGCGGCAAGCAAAAGCAGTACGAGATTGCCAAAAAGGTTCTCAAACAAAATTATTACGACGCGGGGATTTTCGTCTTTCACGATGAGGCGGGACATTTTCGGTTTAGTTTGATCACCGCACAGTACACAGGCGCAAAGCGTGAGTTCAGCAATTTTCGGCGTTATACCTATTTTGTCTCGCCCGACCAAACTGCACATACTTTCATCAATCAAATCGGCAGGGCTGATTTTTCGAGCATTGAAAAAATCACCGATGCGTTCAGCGTCGAGCCTGTTACCAAAGAGTTCTTCCGTGATTACAAGCGCATCTTCGAGGAGGCGGAAAAGACGATCACGCTTGATTGGAACGCCGAACAGAAGCGGCTGTATACCCAACGCTTCTTCAACCGCATGATGTTCATCGCCTTTTTGGAACGCAAGAACTGGATGAGTTTTACCCCTTCGGGGCACTCCGCAACGGTGCGTAAAGATTACCTGCGGGCGTTGTTTGCAGATTATTACGAAAACGAGACTGATAAACGCGTGACCTTCCACAGGTCACGTTTGAACGTGCTTTTTTTCAAGGGCTTGAACAATCAGCACGGCGACCAACTCTCCACCGACCCCGATTATAAAATCTTCCAAAAACAAATTGGCACTGTCCCCTACTTGAATGGCGGTCTGTTCGATCAAGAGTCCGATGATGAGACCTGGTTCTTCTCCGATTCGATCACGGGGAAAATCCTGAGCGAATTGATGTATTGCTACAACTTCACCGTGACCGAATCCACGCCGCTGGATGTGGAAGTAGCGGTTGACCCTGAGATGCTGGGCAAGATCTTCGAGGAGTTGGTGACGGGCAGGCATGAGAGCGGCAGTTATTACACGCCCAAGCCTGTGGTGGCGTTTATGTGCCGCGAGGCGTTGAAGGGCTATTTGAAAACGTCGCTGCCTGCTGAAAAGGAAGATGCGCTGGCGCTGTTCGTGGATAAGAACGACCCCGCCAAATTACGCAACCCCGAGCTGGCTCTGGATGCGTTGAAGGCGGTGAAAGTTTGCGACCCTGCCTGCGGTTCGGGCGCGTACCTGCTGGGCATGATGCACGAACTGCTGGAACAGCGCGAGTGTCTGTTTGCGGCGCATGTGCCTGATGCGGTGAAGATCTACGACCGCAAACTGGAGATCATTCAAAACAATCTGTACGGCGTGGATCTGGACCCCTTTGCGGTGAGCATTGCGCGATTGCGGTTGTGGCTTTCGCTGATCGTGGATTTTGAAGGCGATAACCCGCCGCCGCTTCCAAACCTGGACTTCAAGATCGAATCGGGCGATTCTTTGACTGCTCCCGACCCTTCAGGCGGACTCCAGCCCGATATGTTCCGTCAGCAACAGGTGAAGGATTTCCTGAGTTTGAAGAACGAGTTCATGAGCCTTCATTCAGGCTCGGAAAAGAAGAAGAAACTGGATAAGCAGATTCAAGAACTGCGGACGCAGATCGAAGAATGGGCGCACGTAGGTCGGATTGCCAATCCGACTTACAACGCCTTCGACTGGCAGGTGGACTTTGCCGAAGTGTTCGCGCCTGAACTCGCTGAAAGCACGTTGAGCGGCAAGATGGCTGGCTTGGTGAATACCACCAAAGGTCAAATGGAAATGACCGCCGCGCCCAAGGAAGGCGGCTTTGATATTGTGCTTGCCAACCCACCTTATGTACGGCAGGAATTGCTCGGAGATTACAAAGAAGAACTCAAGCCAATTTACCCCGAAGTGTATAACGGCACAGCAGATTTATACGTGTACTTTTATGCTCGTGCTCATCAGTTATTGAAGAATGGTGGCGTGTCCTGTTTTATTTCATCCAACAAATGGTTGAGAGCGGGATATGGTGAAAAACTGCGCCAACACTTGTTGGATTCGCAAGCCTTTTCATTGGTCGTAGATTTTGGTGAACTTCCTGTCTTTCAAACAGCAGCAACATTTCCCGCTATTTTCTTGTGGAAAAAACAACCACGTAACAACACATCCGCGAAATGGGCAGTGGTTAAAAATTTACAAGAATGTTACGACGAAGGTATTTTGGAATATGTAAGCCGAATATCAGAAACTTTGCCAGCGTCACAATTTGGCAAAGGTAAGC
>DYDH01000346.1:0-113 GCA_020717985.1 Herpetosiphon sp.
GGCTATGCACCATATCAACACCCTGTTTGCGCTCACCCAGGATTGAGCCAGTGGCCAGATGTTTTGTTTATCTGTACTCACATTTCTACCGTGCCGAAATTACGATCGATTTT
>DYDH01000346.1:164-3455 GCA_020717985.1 Herpetosiphon sp.
ACAAAAATGTCGAGGTCAACTTTTCGGAAAAGCAGTTTCCCTTTTTGTTGTTCAGATGGTCTTGAATATGGAATTAATCGTTGTTCTACGGCAAGCCGTCTGAAGTGATCAACAGAATAGCCTGTGTATTGAGCAGCTTCTTTCAAGGTCATTACAGATGAAATGTTGGTTTTTCTGCCAACTAAAAGGTCAAGTATCAGTTTTTGATTGTCTTCGATTGCCATCAACCTGGTATTGATATCCATTAGATTCTCATTCAGTATAGATATACTCTTCTACGATGTTCCTGATTTCTTTAGGATGTTTCGAAATCCAAATATCTCTATCAATACCAGTTACATTTTCCAGTCGTATTGCCACTGCAACAGGACAGCGACGCCTACCCCATAAAATATGACTGAAAAAGTCAGGGCTGATGCCGGCCTCTGCGGCTATTTTCTTCTTCGTTGTTTGTTTTTTAGAACTAATCATGGTCTAAATTAGGTCTATATTAAAAATAAAGTCAATAAAAAAGCGAACAAGAATGCCAATTGATAATTTTTTTCTTGATTATGTTGTATTTTTGCTCTATTATTGAGCAATGAATCAAGCATTCCTCAACCAATTTCACGCGGCATTGACTCATCTGTTAAAAGAAGAAGGCAGAGGAGCACAAACTCGTCTTGCCTCTGAGCAAGAAATTGACCGTGGCTATTTGAATGCTATTGTTAAGCAGCGAAAGTGCGGGTCAGATAAGGTTTGGGATAAAATTGCCCATCATTTCAAAATGACCTTTGAGGAAATGCTATCATTTGGGCGCAATATTTTGGATGAGGTGGAAGTCCCTGTATTAGAACGGAGCAAGAGGGAGGAGACTGGATTATCTCAGGATTTTACCGTTACCTCAGCAGATAAAATAAAACTATATGATATTTCTCAAAAATCTGAGAAGGCCACATCGGATATTCCTGAAAAAATAGTTAAGACAATCGAAATATTAGGGGGAGGTACTGGGTACAATAGTCTTTTATCTGACTTGATTGATTTTGTTCACAAAACAGTCAATACAGAAAAAGAGAATGTATTGCTGAAGGATAAGCTGAAGGAGCTTGAATCACGGCTGGCCTTATTAGAATATCAGTCTGAGAATGAAAAATTCAGTAAGCAGAAAATCGCCTAAAGCCCTCTGGCCGCAAACATAAAAGAAGCAAAGATGGAAAAATTATCTGGTTGTTTGAGTATGAGGAATAAACGCTTCGCCAGATTTTAACTGATAAATTCGCACTGTTGACTCTATGCCTAAAGATTCCGAAAACTACCCGTTCATATCAGACATTATCAAACAGCTTGAGATTGGGCGAACGACGTTCTACCGTCGTTTCTCTCCAGAACGGATCAGTGAGCTAAAGCAACTAAAATGAATTTTTAGATGGATGGTTATCAGGAAGTAGTCTCAACGACTCAGCTCAGCAGTGGCGGGGAGCTGGTGAGTCTCAGAAACGAATCATACCCTTCCGTCTGTTGCAGCGCCTGGTTCGGCGTCTGGGGACAACTAGAAAAAATCAAACATACCGAATCCTCAACCTTCCGTCGCGTCGGTCGTTGGCGGGTCCACCGGTTGAGTGCCTTCGCGGATCCGCTTAAGGTACTTGTCCGTGAAGTCGATCCGCAGTTCGATGAACAACGGCAGGTGATCGGACATCTGCCAAGTCCGCCACTTCTTGGCGAAGTACGTCTTTCGCTTGGCTGACGCGTCCGGCCACTTCCCATTCTCCTTGCCGAGCGTGTAATACGTGTCGGCTTCCTCTTCGGTGTAGACCGCCCTGTAATAGTTGAACACGCCCGCGTTGTTCTCGTTCGGCCCGAGCTCTAACTCGTCCTTGCGGGGAAGGAATGCAATCTGATCGTAGTGCTTGTCACCGCTCAAATTGCTCACCCACCGTAGGGCGTTATTGTCTCCAGTCAAGTCGGCTGGCAGGACAAACTTGTGTTTTCTTAACGCCTGCATGGTTTCGTCTTCAGGGCTCACCACGTTCATGTCGCCGAGAAGGATGTAGTTCTGCCCGTCTTCGTCCGCGCGTTTCTTGAGAAATCTGCCGATCATGTCGATTTCTGCCACCCGCCGCGCTTTCCCTTCGCCCGAGTCGTCTCCATAATACAGGTGGACCGTGCATAGATTAAACTTAAACCAGCCGGACTGGAAGCGCACCAGAAACGGGCTACGGGCGAGTTGATCGACTCCGCCTACTAGAGAGTTCTTCGGCAATACCACTTCGCCTGCAATGTGCTTGAACTGCACCTTGTTCGAATCGTAAACGAACACCATCCGCTCGCCGTTGCCGGATGGCCCCTCGGTCAGGTCGGTGGAGATGTACCGCCAGTTCGGGCCAAGCAGGTCCATGACCTTCTCGAACGGCCGCATGTCCTCGTTCACTTCCTGAATGGCTACGAGGTCAAAGGCTGCAATGACCTCGGCAATGTAGTGGAATGACTCGGCGAGCCGTGGCCCCTCCCCGAACTTGTTCGAGTCAAAGTCGCGGATGTTCCAGGTAGCCAGCAGCAATGTGTCGGACGCCGTGCGCCGGGGCACCGATTTGGCGATATGCTTCCTCAACGCACCAATGCGGTCGATCACTCGCTCGCGGTCATTGTTCTTCCAATGCTTAAGTTGCCAATACATTGGCATGATAATCTCCTCAGTCGGTCAGTGGGACGGGATAGTGCTTTTGCGAGTCCGCTTTGTAGTGTGATGTTGGCGGCCAAACATGTAGGGTAACCGGATACTTAAGTGAGTCCGTGTTGGCCCGTTTGTGTGCGCCCCGGGCATAGGCGTGAACGAATGGGGAGTAAGTCCCCTTTATGTGATCCTGTGTTAAGTTATTTGCTTACCATAAAATACTAACCGATGGCAAGAGCATTATCGTGAGGTAACATTTGGAAGAAGTCGGAGTGTAAAACAATGGGCTGACCAACAGAAACGTCATTTTCGTCCGCTGCAGGCTACAGGTCATGATGCCATAAAAATGCAGGATAGGTAGTCTTCGGCAGCGATAGACATATCAGGAATAGTCTCTCGCTCTACGCGGAAAGCCGAAAAAACCCAGCTCCGGTGAGCCGGACGTTGATAATGCCACACAGAATCTATCGTTTTCAGAAAACCTACAAAACCGAAAACTTCTACTGTCACCTTTTCCCAGATGGAGCCTTGAACCTTATTCTCATTTATTGTGGGCTCAGTTTATCATTATTGCGGGTGCGGGTGTTTTTCATTGCGGGTCGCTACAGATTGTGTCAGCGGCGGCCTGATATTGT
>DYDH01000347.1:0-97 GCA_020717985.1 Herpetosiphon sp.
GCGCGAAAATAACACAGGCTCGTTCCCGCGCGGCATCTCGGTCATGCTGCGTGCTCTCGTCACCTGGCTGCACGAAGACGACCCCTTCAAACTACTC
>DYDH01000347.1:104-3360 GCA_020717985.1 Herpetosiphon sp.
AAGCGCCACTGCTTGAAATCAAAACGCGACTCGCCGCCGACCCGCGCTATTTCGAGAATTTGATTCAGACTCTCCTGCTGGATAATGTCCACCGCACGACTCTGCGATTCCAACCCGACCCGGAGCTGGGTCGCCGTTTCGAGGAAGAGGAGCAAACCCGACTGGCATCCATCCGCGAGGGCATGAGCGCAGACGAGGTTCAAGCCTGCATCGAAAACACAAAACGGCTCAAGCAACTGCAAGAGACTCCCAACTCGCCCGAAGCGCTGGCGACCATGCCCTTCCTGAAACTTTCTGATTTGGAGAAGGAAGGCAAGACCATTCCAATCGAAGTGATTCAGATTCAAGATACGCCCGTGTTGTATCACGACCTGTTCACGAATGGAATTGTCTATCTCGACCTCGGCTTCGACCTGCACACACTTCCCAAAGAATTGCTGCCACTGACAGAGATATTCGCCCGCGCCCTTTTGGAAATGGGAACCGACAAGGAAGATTACGTCAAACTCTCGCAGCGCATCGGAAAAAGCACAGGCGGAATCCACGGCAGCGCGGTCAGCACCACGGCTCGCGGGTCGCGGGAGAACATCAGCAAGTTGTTCATGCGCGGCAAAGCCACCATTGGGCAATCCACCGAGTTGTTGAACATCCTGAAAGATATTCTGCTCAACACCAATTTCGACAACCGCGAGCGGCTCAAGCAGATCGTGCTCGAAGAAAAGTCGGGGCTTGAATCCTCCATCGTCCCCAGCGGACATATCTACGCCAACCAGCGCGTGCGCGCGCAATTCGGCGGCGCGGGCTGGGTCAACGACCAGATGAGCGGCATTAGCTATCTCTTCGCCCTGCGCGAACTTGCAAAGGACATTGATAAAAAATGGGACAGCGTTTTGAAGAAACTTCAAACCATGCGCGACCTGTTGATCAGCAGTAAATCGCTGGTCTGCAATGTGACGCTCGACGCCGAACATTGGAAAAACTTCAAACCGCACTTCGAGAACTTTATTTTTGCCCTGCCCGAAAAGGACGTTGAACTTTCACCCTTCAACATTCAACCTGCAACCCAAAAGGAAGGCTTGACCATCCCCGCGCAGGTCAATTATGTGGCTAAAGCCGCGAACCTTTACGACCTCGGCTACGAATTCGACGGCTCTGCCGAAGTGATCACGGGTTATTTGCGCGTGTCGTATTTGTGGGAAAAAATCCGCGTGCTGGGCGGAGCGTACGGCGGTTTCTGTTCATTCGACACCAACTCTGGCATATTCTCGTACCTTTCGTATCGCGATCCCAATCTCGACGCCACGCTCGAAAATTACGATAACACCGCCGCATTTTTGAAGAACCTCGACTCCGCATCCCTGAACGAAAGCGAATTGACCAAAGCCATCATCGGCGCCATCGGCGACCTCGACTCGTATCAACTTCCCGATGCAAAAGGCTACACATCCATGATGCGCTACCTGACAGGCAGAACCGATGAAATGCGCCAAAAGGAACGCGACGAAATCCTCTCGACCAACGGCGAGGACTTTATTGCTTTCAGCGAAGTATTGGAAAAAGCCGCCAAATCAGAAGCGATTGCGGTCATTGGTTCACAGTCCGCGATTGAAGGAGCAAAGGCAGGATTAAAAGTGACAAAGGTGTTATAGCATTCAAACAACTATGCAACCCATTCCATCAACTCTCGCTCCTTTTTTTCAGGAATACGATATTGCGAAATTAAATCCGCAAACCGATTCCTGCACGATCATCGAACGGATTTTACAATTCGGTAATCGCGTAGAGTTGCGCTGGTTATTCAAGACATATCCACAAGAACAGATTGCACAATGGGTAAAAAAATTTGGAAAAGCCAAACTTCCACAACCGCATCTCGCATTTTGGCAAATTATTCTGGATATTAATGAATAACTAAGTCCATAAAAGTTATGTCCGCTTTATTGCCGTTTTCTGAAGATCAGCTTGTATCCGAATTATGGGCGCGGGATGTGCGATTCATTCTAGGCTCCCCCTCGGGACTTCCGCCTGTAATTCCACCTGAGCAACTAATTGCCGCTCTTGCCGAAAGCCATGAAGCGCGTTTACAGTTGAGTTTAATTCCGCTTTTCCTGCGTCACCCTGAATTTTTTATCCATGCCAGCGCGGCAGCCAACAAACTTAGCCCTGCACCACAGTTGATTTTGAAATGCTTCTACAGCGCGGCAGTCTGGCTGGAAAAAAAATATCTTTCACAAAAAGAACTACCCGACTTGTTCTCCGAAGAATTAGGCTTAACCACAACCACCGATCCTGACAAGAGTCTTCGCGCGCTGGCAAAACGACATCAGGAACTGAGCAGGTCACAAGTCAACTGGCTTGGGACATACGAACACGCAGCAGAAGTTTGGTTAAAGGAATTAGAATTACAAAAGGCGTAGTCATGGATAAAGCCAGTCTCGAATCCAGTCTAACAATCCTCGGAGAGCAAGTTCCGCCCGCATCTCGTTTATTTTTACTTGGCGGAAGCGCGTTGACACTTCTTGGAAGTCCGCGTCCATCCCTCGATATTGATTTTGTCGGCGACGACATTCACCCGAACGAATTACATCGCGCACTCATTGCAAAAGCCAAAGAAATGAAGTTGCAGGTTGAAGCAGTTCCCATTGAACGCTTTATTCCCCTGCCAGACGGAAACGAGCAGCGCCACATCTTCATCGGTCAATTTGCAAATTTAGATGTCTATGTGATTGACCCATACAGCATAGCGCTCAGCAAGGTGGATCGTGGCTTGCTCGCTGATTTTGATGACATTATCTTTCTAATCAAGAAAAATCATATAACGCTCGAAGAGTTGGAACGCATCACGAAAAACGCCATCTCGAAGGCTGGCAAGTTCGACCTACATCCCGACATACTTGCGCATCTGCATGAGTTAAAATCACGGTTGAAATAATTCAATGGCACCAAAGGAGTTCCCATGAACATCACCCTCAAGATCAACGGCACAGACCACAGCATCGACACCGCCCCATCCACCACCCTGCTCACCGCCCTGCGCGGACTTGGTTTCCACGGAGTCAAGTTTGGCGATGAAGGCGGGTTGAGCGGCTCGGATACCATTTTATTGGACGGCAAACCCGTCAACGCGGGGTCGCTGCTTGCGGCGCAGGCAGAAGGTCACAGCGTAGCCACCATCGAAGCCCTCGGCGAGCACCCCACTCAAGGCTGGAAACTGACCGATGGTTTACATCCGCTGCAAAAGGCTTTTATCGAAACA
>DYDH01000348.1:0-109 GCA_020717985.1 Herpetosiphon sp.
GAACGATCACCAGCTCTTCCAGGGAAACATGTCCATTTCGTAAATCATGCTTTGCCTGAAATACAATCTTTTTTACCCCCGCAAGATATTCCGGCATTTCATCCAGCGA
>DYDH01000348.1:136-3253 GCA_020717985.1 Herpetosiphon sp.
TTCCAATTGAATTTTCTTCACCCAGAGTGAAGTGTCCCTGCGGCGTGCTTCAATGCCGCGATACTTCACTTCCCCATTATTCAATACACCAAAGTATCGGTTGGGGACCGCTATCCTTGCATCACGCTTCGAAGGCGGAAAACACACCCAGCGATACACACCTTCCAGCATGATGGGGATCCTTGTTTGTTTGGTTATTGCAAGTAGCAGCGACTCAAAATCCCGCTTTTCCCTCGACCCTTCCTTTTGCACGAACAGGCTGTCCACATACATGTGGATGACAGTGAAGCCCATATCCTCGGCGACTTCCTTGGCTTGCAGCATCAACTCACGGCTGACAGCCGTCACAGCCTCGTGCGACTCGATCTTTCCAAAGCGGGCATTCTTGTATCCAAGGTAACCAAAGCACACCACCAACAGCCATTTCAAAGCGGCGGCGCGCTGTTTCATAACCTTGACCTGGCAGTCTCTTTCATCCAATTGGGCGACCAACTCCTTGAGCATCAAGCGCTTTTCAAGCAAGGGCTGTAAAGTCTGCGGGATCAATCCCGGAGCGGCGTTTTCTTTTCCGATCGTTTCAGGCGAAATGTTGTGCAGCACCATAATGCCTGGATACATCGAAGCAAAATCAATTTGCGCCACATCGCGATGCACACCAATGATCGGCTGGTAGATCAACCCGCCTTTATCTGCTTGAATCAAATCCGCGAGGGTTTTGGGACTCTCTGCCTGCTGTTTGTGCAAAGGGATCATCACATACATCTTCAACGCCGTGACCATTTGCATGGCGGTGATCCCCGCGCCTGGCGATTTGCGCGCCATCTCCTGCACACCCACACCTGTTACTCGCGTTTGCTCCAGCACGCCCTCCAAACCATATTCATTGAACATCATCGCGTTCTTGCGGTCGATGTGCCAGCGCCCAAATAAATGACTCTGTGCGCCGCGATGAATGGTCTGTCCGTACGCAAAATAACTGTTTGCCTTTTTTGTTTGTATCCCGCGCTCTCGGTCTCGATTTATATCCAGAGGAAGCCCGGTCACTTTGCGCCATTCGTCCAATCTTGGAAATAACCATCCATCTCCATGATCGGTGAGGATCAAGTCCGGGTCAAAGCGAAGGAGATCAGATTGCAGACTGATCAAAAAAGGACGCAAGGGTTCCATGTCCATTTTTTCTTTTCGGAGCTTCGACCCCTCGACAAAACTCAGACCAAGCCTGCTCGGCGGACGATAGGCAGGATCCGCGCTGGGAGTGATCTCCATCACGCGCAGGGGCATCGGCTCTGGCGACAACTGCCAGGGGGAATCCAAAGGCTCGATGGACTGAATCCACTCGCGGTTCAGTCTGAGACGGCAGCGTCCCAGAAGATGGACATTTGTGTGTGCGATGAATCTCAATGTGCTGGGAATGTCTGCGTCGTAATAATCCAAAGCAGGGAAGTGAGACTGCAATTCCTGGATGACCGTGCTGTTATGGTTGAGTATGACTTGCATGACATCGCGTTCGCCGAGGAATAGATCGCGGCGTTTTGTGCGTGCAAGCTGTGCCTTGTCTTTGAGAAAAATCCAGGCAGCGCGCAGTAGTTTGAAATCTCCCGCGACATAAAAGACAATCGAAAACTTCATGCGCAAGCGAAGTCGTTCGCCGCTGTCCGTAATAATCCACAGGACAATACCGTCTTCCGAATGGTCGTATAGATCAAAGAGCCAGCCTGTGATCTCATCATCCATGTCTGAGTTGTTCAAGTTCATGGCGAAGCGCGGCAATCTCTTTTGCCTGTTCCAGCATAACAGCCAGCAGGATGGTTTCAAACGGCAGGAGCGAATCGGTCTGGCTGATGGCAGTGATGTGTTTGCGCGCCGAGACAAAGATGCCGTCGAAGATATATTGGTCGCTCCTGCGCAGGGCGCGGCGAAATGACGACAGCAAGGCTTCGGTTTCGTTGAGATACTGAGTGATGGTGCCGAGGGTGCGTCCCACGTTACAAGCCTTGAAATAGAAAGAGCTGTTCTTCCTGCCGCCTTTTTCCGGGTTGAAAGAGGAAAACTTCATCGGCGCGTTCACAGACTCGCTTGAGGAGATTTTCCTTCTCGGCAAGGATGACAGGCTCAAGTGTGATAAGCACTGGCGCAGAAAGGCGCAGGCGTTCGATGTGAGACAGGCACAATGCAAGCAGCCTGTCCGCTTCCGCAGGCTGGATTTGCTCATCTTGAAATGAAGCTAATAGATTTAGGATGATGATTGGATAACCTAATGCAGGCACGTTCTCTAACAGGCTGACGATTTGGTAACAGGTAAAAGCCCGCTGGACGAAGATGCGCCTGGATATTGCATTCACTTGCGTGCTCTTCCTGCGGATCAATTGGGCGACGTGGTAGGCAGGGAAACAGTTGCCGCCATCCAATACAGTAACGGGTCCCCGCAAGGCAAGTTCGGCAATGATTTCAGGGATGATGGATGAGTGTCTTGTGTGTGGCGCAAGGGATACGATCAGCGAGCCAGGTTTCAAGCGGGGGAGAAGGTCCATCACAACAGCATACGTTCCTTGCCTTGAAATAAAAAGTCCCCATCGAGGGGACTTTCGGGTGAAAGATGGGTGTACCAGATATGGTGGGAAATATATCCACCGCGCCACCGGCAAGTGGGATGGATCGAAACTCTGCTTACTGCCACGCGCTGAAATCCCAATCTGCCAGCATCAGTCGAAGATCGGTTCGTTTATGGACATTGAATTTACGCAGAACATTTTGCAGGCGGGACTTAACTGTATCGGGTGCAATACTCAAACGTACAGCGATTTCACGATTGGTGAATCCAAAACAAGCCAGCGCAGCGACATCCTGTTCGCGGGGAGTAAGGGCGCGCCATTTTCTCCATAGATCTTCGGAATCATAATATTGCGTAAGTCCCGCGTCGACCAAATCCTGGAGCAACTCATCTTCAGACCGCCCTTCATGTTGCGCAAGAGTGGACAGGGTGATTTGCATACTTTCACTGACCTGATATTTTCGCGGGGAGAGTATGGGACGCAAACCGATCACAGACAGGAACTTGCGCCAAAGGGACATGGCTGGGATTCTGTACTTGTCTAGCGTCCGAAAGTAGAAATTTGT
>DYDH01000349.1 GCA_020717985.1 Herpetosiphon sp.
AATAACCTAAGCATAATAAAATACAAGGAGGTTTGCCGTGGAGATAACCAGAAGGTCATTTATGGCTGGGTCTGCTGCACTGCTCTTCCTTGGAGGATGCAGTTCAAAAAGAGTCATGATGGAGAATGGTCCGATAACGGACGAACGGGGCAGTGGAGATACTAATCTCCTGGTGCTTCCGTATCAATCATTGGGGGTTAAAATTACTCCCGCCTTGCAAGAAGGCGCAGTGACGGTTTTCGAAGGACCATTGCCTGACAGTGTGATGGGAGAGGAATATCCGGGTCGGATCAGATATAATGGTCTGGCTGTAAATGAAGATAATGACAAGGAATTTTTTGTACAATTTGTCAGAATCGGCATCTACAAAACCGGGGAATTCATGTATGCCATCATCATCGAAGGGGAGAGGTCTGAACTTACACCAAATACGAAAGTGGTGGAGCTAAGTTCTGTTGGAGAGTTTGTTTCTAATCTGTCTGGTGGCACATATCAGATTGAAAAGGAAAAACTTGAAGGCAAGGCTTACCGACTGGAAATCGTGCGCAAGTACGGTTCCAAGATCGGGGCTCGAAGAGAAATCTTTGGGTTTGCTGGAGTAGTCAAGGCGTGGAATATCTATGATTTTGAAAAGGAGGGAAAGATTTTTTCTCCTTACGGCGTCGAAGACATTAAGCGCATTAAGCGCATCAACCCTGGCTATACACCGCTGGAAAAAATGATAGCAGATGGACATGCAACTCTTTCAACTAATCCGGTCTATACAGTGGCAAGCATAGCCCTCACAGTTTTTGAGGGAATGAATGCCTCCAGTAAAGGCTGGGATTATTCGTCTGAGTTGGCAAACAGGCACTTGATGGGTGCGATTATTAACTATGTTGGTCAGCTTCGCTTAGCGCTTCTTAGGGAGCTTAACGCGGAGAATGAGCAACTCAAAAAAGAGCGCGACGAAGCGCTCAAAGGCAAAAGGAGGTAGCGCGTATGCGACTACTTAGAACTTTTTTGTTCAGTTGTCTTGCAATCATTATCGCCGATGTTTCGGTGGTGATGGCAGATAACTTGAAGCCTAGTGCGGAAGCGGAAGCCTACATGGCCATCATCTTCCAGAAACGGGCTGAAAGGGCAGGAATGGCAATTGTGCCAACCCAGACTCAGGTAGACGAGTCAAAAACTCAATCGACGGTGCAGCAATATGAGCAAGTGATTGCCGTGACTGCACCAATTCAGTCTGCAGTTGTTACAGGTTCTCCTCAGCAGGAAGTCGCTAGGATGGCGATGACTGCGCCACCGTCGGGAAATGAAAAGAAGTATAATCGATTTAATGAGTGGGCGGCTGTATATGGGCACACCATTGGAATCGATTCCGGCGTAAACGGCGATTGGCTCATGGCGGAGTATATCCGCTGGCGGGAGCAAGAATCTGGAAACGCTGGCCTGGGTGTTACCTTCAAGGGTTGGGCTGGATCGGGTGATAATTGGCACGATGCTCGTGCTGAGATCGGTCCCAACCTCGATTACTACCGAGAGATCGGAGTGATGGGCAATTATATGTTGCTGAAGTTGCGCCCGTTATACCGGTTTGGCGAGCACAAGAGTGGTTTTGCTCCTGGTGCTTACCTGGAGTTTGATCATATACTGGGTCGGAACGATGTGCTCATTGGAGCGTTTGACATCAGCTATTTCCCAGATGACACATATCTTGGATTTAGCTTGATGGATGAACACCGGTTTAACTCCGACTGGAAACTTCAGTACGGAATAAACTTTATGGAGCAGATTGGCAGCGATGAGTCGGTCTTTGGCAGTGGACCAGGTTTGACACTTAAATTCCGCAATCAGTGGAAAATAGGTTTGTCCTACATGTTCTTGCCAGCTAGTCCGGTTCTAGGTATTTCAGTTGGGTGGGAGTTCAACTCCTATTTACAACAGCTGGACGCCGAGAGTCGCGAAAAGTCTGTGACACAAGAAATCTCCGGGGAAACAGTGCCAATGCCAACCGGAGAAGTAGAAGATGTGCAATTGGCGAAGACAACTGGCGGGGATGCGTATGTTACGCTGCCCGCTGCCCAAAATACCGTCGGAGGAATAAAAATCTCTGACAAAACCTTTGAAGAGGAGAAGCAATAATGAAGACAGCAAAACGCTTGTCGGCTATGGCAGTGGTAGCAGCACTCACTTTCATTAGTGTGGGCTGTGCTACGAAAACATGTGAAACGTTGAGGATGCCAGCGATGGCAACTGCTCCGGCAACTGTGACAGCTGTAGTGGTGGAACCTGAACCGCAAGTTCAGGCGCCAGCAGTGACTACGACGACTACTGAGCGGGTGGTAACAACTGCTCCTGTGTCGTCCGGATCCAATGTGTTTCCTTCTGCGGACAGTCATACATTGGTGTCCATCGAACAAAACGGCGTTGTCACGGTTAAGGCCAAGGGTGAAAGCTCTTGGATCATCAAGCAGTATAACCAAGATAACATGAGGGCGGGCGCACCGAACTTGATCACCATCAAATCCTTCGAGGATGCTGGTGGCACGATGAAGTTTCAGCTCGACATGGCTGGGGTTCGGGAGGATGGGATGATTGCTTTTAATTTCCGCAAAACATCTCTCCCTAGCAATCCATGGTTGGCTATTCCGGATTGTCGTGTGAAGACGGCTGGATTGGCAGGCATGGGCATGTCCTACAAGAGCAGTGATATCCCAGAGTCTGGTGGTGCCCATTTTGTTTTTACAGGCACTCCAATCCCGACTCAGTATCCGGTTGACTCGAGTCAATGGTGTGATGAGCGGGCGCATGTTGTTATTGCTCCAGCATCATCAGCGACGAAGACGGTGTCAGCGGAGAAAGTCTCCGATGGCGCGATGGGTCAGTCAGTGGTCAAATCTCCTGATTCGCAGAATACCCAGACTAAGCAGGTGGGTGGCATCGTGAAGGTTAAGGGGAACAACAACACTGTCACAACCCACACCAAGCAGTATAAGGCCGTGACTTCAAACAAGGGAGCTACGGTCAAGATCAAGGGCAACGGCAATAACACGGTGCATGCCTGCACCTATAACATCAACTTGATTAATGTTGGCGATGGCAATGCAGTACCGTCGGCGCAAAATTGTGGCAAGTGTCACAATGATGCAATCTGGAAATCCATCAAGGGATTCACTGATTGCGATGGCAAGAAGAATTGTGTCGAAACGACGACGGTTAACCAGACAGTAAAAACCGTTCAGTCGCCACCCAAAAAGGAGACAAAGAAGTAAGCGACGCAAAGCGTCGTAGCAACACAGAGCCCCGGAACTCAAAGCGCAGATTGTTGCGCAGAGTTCCGGGGCTTGCTTTTTTTCTAGAAATAT
>DYDH01000090.1 GCA_020717985.1 Herpetosiphon sp.
AATCCTTTTCGAACCACGCGTCTTCGGAGACCAGCGGGGATTTTTTTTCGAGAGCTTCAACCAGGCGCGGTTCGAAGTTGCCATCTGTAAACAAGTTGCGTTCGTGCAAGACAACCACTCACTCTCGGTCAAAAACGTGTTGCGGGGGCTGCACTATCAGATCAAACAGCCGCAGGGCAAACTGGTACGAGTGATTTCTGGCGAGGTCTTTGATGTGGCGGTGGATATCCGCAAATCCTCGCCCTACTTCGGGCAATGGGTGGGTGAAGTTCTGTCGGCGGAGAACAAACACCAGATGTGGGTGCCGGAAGGCTTTGCCCACGGCTTCGTCGTGCTCTCTGCAACAGCGGAGTTTCTCTACAAGGCCACCGACTACTGGGCTCCGGAATTTGAACGCACCATCGCCTGGAACGATCCGGCCATCGGCATCCATTGGCCCATCGAAGGTGAGCCAACCTTGTCTGCAAAAGACAACCAAGCCAAACCATTATCACAAGCGGAGTGCTTCGCGTGATCCCCGCTAACCACGCACCACGCACCACTCACCAGGGTACCAACCCCCACGCCCCCCAACCCACCTCGCTATTGGTGCTTGCGCGTAGCCTGTGGCGCAACCGCCAGCTCATCGCACAAATGACCAAGCGCGAAGTGGCAGGCCGCTACAAAGGCTCGGTCATGGGCATGGCCTGGTCGTTCTTCAACCCCGTGTTCATGCTGACCGTGTACACTTTCGTCTTCTCCGAGATTTTCAAATCCCGCTGGGGTGGAATTGGTGGTGACGATAGCAAAACTCAATTTGCGGTGGTGCTCTTTGTTGGTTTGATCGTGTTGAACCTGTTTAACGAGGTTTTCAACCGCGCCCCCGGATTGATTCTTGCCAACGTCAATTACGTCAAAAAAGTGGTGTTCCCGATTGAAATATTGCCCGTCGTGGTTATGGGTTCGGCGCTCTTCCACTGCCTCATCAGTCTTGGCGTACTGCTGGCCGCCTTTGCGGTCTTTAACGGCTACCTGCACTGGACGGCGATTTTCATCCCCTTGGTACTTATGCCGTTAGTTATCCTCACCACCGGTCTTGCCTGGATGCTGGCATCCCTGGGTGTATTTCTGCGCGACGTCGGGCAAACCATTATTATTATTTCCACAGTGTTGATGTTTCTCTCCCCGGTTTTTTACCCGATAAACGCCGTACCGGAAAGGTTTCGCTCGGTTATCATGGCCAACCCGCTCACCTTCATCATTGAGCAAGCTCGAGAAGTTCTCATATGGGGGCATTTGCCGAGTTGGATGGGCTTAGGCGTCTATACCCTTTTCGCCACTGTAGTCGCTTGGGTTGGGTACGCATGGTTCCAAAAAACTAGAAAGGGGTTTGCCGATGTCCTCTAACGATATCGCTATCCGCGTGACCAATCTTAGCAAATGTTACGAGATCTATGACTCCCCGCGTGATCGACTCAAGCAATTCGTTGCCCCAAGCCTACAAAGACTGGCCGGTCGGCAGGCAGGACAATACTTCCGCGAATTCTGGGCACTCAAAGACGTTTCTTTTGAAATCAAAAAAGGCGAAACCGTCGGCATCATCGGTCGTAATGGTTCGGGTAAATCTACCCTCCTGCAAATGATCTGCGGCACGCTCAACCCAACTAACGGCATCATTCAAACCAACGGGCGCATCGCCGCCCTTTTGGAACTTGGCTCTGGTTTTAATCCCGAATTCACCGGGCGCGAAAACGTGTATATGAATGCCTCGGTGCTGGGCTTGACTAACGAAGAAATCGACACGCGCTTCAACGATATTGTTGCCTTCGCCGATATCGGCGACTTTATCGAGCAGCCAGTGAAAACCTATTCCAGCGGGATGATTGTAAGACTGGCATTTGCCGTGATTGCACATGTGGATGCGAACATTTTAGTGGTGGATGAGGCACTTTCGGTAGGTGATTCGTTCTTTTCCCAAAAGTGTATGCGGTTTTTGCGCAACTTTATGAAAAATGGAACAGTGCTGTTCGTGAGTCATGATACGGGGAGCATAAAAAATTTGTGCAGCTACGCCGTGTGGCTTGAGAAGGGGCAGGTGATCCAGGAAGGGTCGCCCAAGGGGGTGTGCGAGCTATATCTTGAGGCGTTTTACGAAGCGCAGCAAGGCAAAAGCAGTACAACCAAAATCAGAGCATTCAAGAAACCAGACGATTCACTCCCAATTAAAGATCAGCGACTGGAGTTTATTAACACCAGTAATCTGCGCAATGATTTGCAGATATTCAAGTTCGACCCTGACGCGGCATCCTTTGGCAAGGGTGGAGCGCAGATCCATGATGTTCGTCTTCTGGATGAAAACGAACATCCGCTTGCTTGGATTGTAGGCGGAGAAAAAGTCACGCTACGGGTAGTTGTCCATGCATATCAAGAACTCGATTCGCCTATTATCGGTTTCTACGTCAAAGATCGTCTCGGGCAAACTTTGTTTGGAGACAATACGTTCCTCTTTTATAAAGGGCATCCTGTTCGTTGCCAAGAGGGAAGCGAGCTTCAAGCGAACTTTGTTTTTTATATGCCGTTACTTCCTGCTGGCGAATACAGCATTGCGACTGCCATAGCCAACGGCACCCAAGAAATACATGAACAGCATCATTGGATACACGATGCCGTTTTATTTAAATCAGAATCAAGTAGCGTTGCATCTGGTCTGATAGGCATTCCAATGCTAGAAGTAAAACTACACACTTTAGAAACGATGATATGACTCTAAACAGTTTAATTACAGCAGCATCGTTTACCCCGGACTTACTTCAAGCCCCTAGTGCTTGGCTGGGGCATTTACCTTTTGCGGCGTGGGTGATCCAAGAGGCATCCCCAAAGATATTTGTCGAACTGGGTACCCATTGGGGGCATTCATACTTCTCATTTTGCCAATCAGTTGTTGAGGCTGGCATTTCAGTTAAATGTTATGCCGTTGATACATGGCATGGCGATGAACATGCCGGTCAATATAACGATGAGGTTTTCGACAAAGTTAACGCGCATCACCAAGAGCACTATGCCGGATTCTCTCGGCTGTTGCGGATGACTTTTGATGAGGCCGTTATTTATTTTGCCAACGAATCAATTGAGCTATTACACATTGACGGGCTGCACACTTATGAGGCGGTTCGCCATGATTTTGAAACATGGCTACCCAAGCTTGCCCCCGGTGCTGTTATCATGTTTCACGACATCAATGTTCGCGAGCGCGAATTTGGCGTTTGGAAACTTTGGGAAGAACTTCAAATGAGTTACCCGAACAACTTAGAGTTTGTCCATTCACACGGGCTTGGTGTGTTGCAACTGAATAATGCAGTAGATGATAAAAAGCTGGAATGGCTTCAAACCGGCTCAGCCGAAAAGCAAAGATTGACAAAGTACTTTGCCGCGCTTGGCTCACGGCAATTGGAACGTTTTGATTTAAACCAACTAAAGCAGCACGCTTGCAGCCTCGACCAAGCCGTAGTCGACCGCGATGGGCAGATCGCCGACCTCAACCAAGCCGTGGCCGAGCGCGATGGGCAGATCGCCATTCTCAACCAAGCCGTGGCCGAGCGCGATGGGCAGATCGCCATTCTCAACCAAGCCCTGGCCGAACGCGACGGAGAGATCGCTAGCCTCAACAAAGCCCTGGCCGAACGCGTCGGACAGATCACTAGCCTCAACCAAGCCGTAGCCGAACGCAATGGGCAGATTGCTAGCCTCAACCAATCTGCAGTCGAACGTGACAGTGTCATTCAACACATTTTGGCTTCAACCTCATGGCGAATAACGCAACCCTTGAGGGCAGTTAAATCTTTTTTTACGTGTAATAGTGGATCCATGAACGTTCAAGAAACCGCGTTGCCTGGCAATTTTCTTGTTCATAATATTAACCGAGCCAGATTGCTACTTTCTGTTTTGCCCTTGACGTTAAAGCACAGTGGTAATGTCAGACGAACCATGAGCAAAGCTTGGTCTGTGTTTACGCATGAAGGGTGGGTTGGTGTATGGCGTAGAGTGCTTTTTTTGCATTCTCATGTGATGCTCCCTCGCACTCAATCATTAGTTTTTAATCGTGATGACTGTGCCAAGCATGTTCAACTCGGCGAGGTATTAACTGAAGAAACATGCACTACCATGCGCGAGATAATTTCCACTTTTTCTCATCAACCACTGATTTCTGTAGTTATGCCCACCTACAACCCGCATCCAGAGTGGTTGAATGAAGCTATTGAATCCGTTCGCAAGCAAGTTTACCCACATTGGGAGTTGTGCATTGCTGATGATGCCTCCTCTGACAAAGCCATCCGCCCCATTTTGGAACGCTACGCAAGAGAGGACATGCGTATCAAAGTGGTGTTCCGCGAGCAGAACGGAAATATTTCAGCTGCATCAAACAGTGCGTTAATTATTGCGACCGGTGAATATGTCGCGTTACTTGATCATGACGACGAACTGGCACCAGATGCTCTTTTTTGGGTAGCAAAAGAAATCGACACCCATCCGGCTGCCGATGTTATTTATAGCGATGAAGACAAGATTAGTCCAAGTGGTAGTCGCACCGATATCTTCTTTAAGCCGGACTGGAGCCCAGAGCTCATGTTCAACTGCATGTACATGGGACATCTTACCATTTACAAGAAGGCGCTCATTAATCAAGTCGGTGGTTTTCGTTCTGGATATGATTTTTCGCAGGACTATGATCTGGCTCTTAGGGCAACAGAGGTGGCTCAAGCAATCCGCCATATACCACGTATCCTCTACCACTGGCGACAGGCAGATGGCTCTGCTGCGCAAGGCGGCAAACCATATGCTCGCGTATCAAACTTGGCAGCATTACAGGCTGCTGTTGATCGGAGGGGTATCACGGCTCGAGTAATTGAGCTGCCAACGGCCAATCGAGTTAAAATTATTGGATGGCAGCCTAACATTTCCATTGTGATACCAACTGACTCAGAAGTGAATTTAACAGCATGTCTTGATGCAATAGCAGAAAAGACTGACTACCCTTCTTGGGAAATTATTGTCGTTACTAATTCCAAACTAGCAGATCTATTAACCCAGCGTTATGATTGCCTGCCGCTCACATTTTGTCGTTACGACAAGCCTTATAATTTTTCTGATAAATGTAATGAGGGCGCTAGGCAGGCGTCTGGAGAAATCGTTGTTTTTTTCAACGATGATGTTCGCCCATTATCTAACGTATGGTTGGACAATTTGGTCGAATTGCTAGCATTGCCGGAAGTGGGTGCAGTTGCGCCTAAATTGCTTTACGAGAACCAACGAATACAGCATGCGGGGTTAGTGTCAGGAGTGCGGGGTTTGGTAGGGACAGCTTTTCATTGTCGCCCAGAAAATACATCCGAACACTTTAATTTCGCCCAATCGGTTAGGGATGTCTCCGCTGTATCAGGAGCATGCTTTGCTATGCGGAGGTGCGACTTTCTCGACGTTGGTGGTTTCGACGCAGTTAATACTCCGATAATGCACTCTGATGTGGATCTAAGCTTTAAGGTGCGCGAAAAAGGACTACGCTGTGTCTATACGCCCCATGCTACGCTTCTGCATATTGGGCACCAGTCATTAAGGAAATTCGATAAAAAATTGACCAAAATCAGCCAAGACAAGGCTGACATATTCCTCTTGAAACGGTGGGGTTCCTACATTACTTACGATCCATACTTCACTGACAATATGCGTGGCCTGCTTTATCATGATTCACTTGAGCCAATCGGTATGTGGGGTCAAAATCGACCAGAATTGGTAGACAACCACCCTGATGTTCTTTTAGTCACCCACGATATGTCAGGCAGTGGGGCACCGATGGTTGTTTATCTAGCTGCAAAGCATCTGCTGAAGTCTGGTGCGTTCCCGGTTGTAGCTTCTCCCGAGGATGGACCGATGCGGGCGCTGTTTACCGTACTAGGGATACCTGTGATCATCGATCCATTATTGCTCACCCGCCATGAATCCGTGAAAAAGCTTGCAAGCAACTTTGATTGCGTTTTAGCCAATACAATAGCCTCTTGGCCAATCGTTTGCCAGGTGCTTGAAGAAACATTAGTGCCAGTTATGTGGTATCTACATGAGTGCCATTTAATTCCAGAACTGGCCAACAAAAATCATCTGGTGTCGGAAACATTACGAAAGGCAAAGCATGTGTATGCTGGAAGTGAACGTTCTGCTTCGTTTTCTCAGCCTTACAATCAATTCGTCAAGATATTAACGTACGGAGTTCCGGATATCTATTGCGGTGAAAATGTATCATTGGCTTCAATAGAACCGATGATTTTTTCGGTTTTTGGAACTATCGAGCCGCGAAAAGGCCAAGACATTTTTTTGGAAGCTATAAGCTTCCTTGGAAATCGGGCTGGCGGGAAGGCTATATTTAATCTGGTCGGTCGTACGCTTGATGAAGGATGGCTAATTGAGTTACGAAAAATGGCAGAAGGTCTTTCGAATGTTTTTTTTCACGGCGAGGTGGAACATCACCAATATCTCAAACTAATGAGCAAGTCTCACGTGATTGTGTGTCCATCACGTGATGACACCTTACCTTTGGTGACGCTAGACGCACTATGTTTAGGTAAGACGTTGATATCTACAGATACGACTGGAACCTCAAATTTCATGACTAACGGAAAAGATGGTTTCGTGGTGCCCAGTTCGAACCCTGAAGCGTTAGCAGAGGCTATTCTAAGACTGATAGAAGATCCAGCGCGCCTCGCCAGTATAGGTATCGAATCACGACAAACTTTTTTGCGTCATTTTGTTGAGGATAAATTTGCTGAGCGTCTTGTTGATGAGGTTCGCAGCTTATCTAGGCGGATTTCATGAGAACACTGATACTCGGTGGAACTGGGTTCATAGGCTCACATTTATGCCGAGCCCTCATACAAGCTGGGCACGATGTAAGGGTATTAGTGAGGCCGGGAAGCATCCCGTGTCTGGAACTTCCACATAACATAGAGTTTGTTAGTGGAGATTTCTTGCACTCAGCCTCCGTGGAGCAGGCTCTCACTGGATGCGACGCTGTGTTCCATCTGGTTTCTACAACGTTACCCAAGAGTTCCAACGAAAACCCTGTATACGACCTAGAATCAAACTTATTGGCTACGGTACGATTTTTGGAGTCGGCTAGCCGACATGGCGTTAGAAAAGTTTTATTCGCATCTTCCGGGGGGACAGTCTATGGCACCCCACAAGTGACACCAATCAAGGAAAATCATCCTACAGAACCAATGTGTTCCTATGGTGTCAGCAAGCTTGCAATCGAGAAGTATCTCCACCTTTTCGAGTACATGCATGGCTTATCATATTGCGTGCTCAGAATTGCCAACCCATATGGTGAAGGTCAGTTGCCTACTCGTCTCCAAGGGGCCATACCTGTATTCGCCTACAAGGCATTACAGGAAGAGCGCATCACCATATGGGGAGATGGCTCAGTTGTACGAGACTATGTCTACGTCAGTGATGTGATAGCTGCTTTCTTAAAAGCACTTACCTATGAAGGGAAGCAACGAGTATTTAATATTGGCTCTGGAATCGGTCACAGCATTAACGAAATTTTAGCCACCATAGAGTTGCTTAGCGGACAGTCACCCAAGATGAATTACGTGGATGCGCGCACCTTCGATGTGCCTGTTAATGTGCTTGATATCAGTCGAGCTCGCCAACATTTAGGTTGGGAGCCTATCGTGTCACTGCCCGATGGACTCGATCGTACCATAGCTTGGTTAAGGAGGATGCCTGGATTAAAGGCTTCGAGCAAACTTCCTTCAGATCATAAGCACATTATTGTTGGCAACGGTTTGACATTTGACAGTCAACCTAAGTGAATCGCAACTATTTATTCTAACACTAAGTAGCAGATGGTCGCCGTTGCTGCACCCTGCGACCTTGAATTCCCGGCTGACCTGAGACATACGATTAATTCATTGAAAAATGCTAACAGGATCAAACCGCTCATGAATATGAAAACTTGGCCTGAACTGGCGCAACGCATCTTGCCATTATTTTTGTTGGCTTTGTTTTTGGTGACCATGAATAGCGCTGTTTTTTTCGCTAACCGAACGCTCGTTCCAATTACATCAACAGCTGCATTGAAGCAGGGGCTGCCCTACGGATATGAAGGGCCACGTACCGACTGGACATCGACCGTAGACCCATATGGTGCTTACAATGCATCTCACGCGTTCGATATGTATACAGCAACAGTGCTAAAGCAGGGGCAAATCCCTTACTGGAATCCCTACCAAGGTCTAGGTCAGCCATTTCTCGCAAATTATTTGTCTGCAGTGTTCTATCCAGTTAACTGGTTGCATTTAATACTTCCAATCAGTTGGTGGGATTTCGTTTTCTTATTGAATTGGTTTTTAATGGCTGTATTTACCTATGCCTTCCTGCGACTGGTTCATGTTGATATTTTGGCGGCCTTGCTTGCGGGTGCAACAATATTTGCAAGTGGTTACGCGCAGATGTATATGGCAATGCGTGAGGTTTTGGCTGTAGCAGCGTGGTGGCCGCTTCTACTTTATGGGGTAGAAAGGTGCGCTCAGGACCAACGTTGGCGCTACCGGCACATCGTATTAGCTATCGGCGTGTTCTGTAGCGTTAGTGGCGGTCAGCCAGAGGTGACATTTTTTAGTTTGTTGACCATATTTATTTATGCAGTTATTCGTGCAATTTTTAGTAATGATCGATTTTGGCGAGTTATATGGTCTGTTACACCTGGCGCTGTCGCAGGTTTGCTTATATCCGCCCCTGTCTGGCTCAACTTTGCAGAGTATGCGTTTACGAGTGCATATTCATTTCATCCTGCAGGTGGAGGCGTTGGTGCAAGGCATCTTCAACTCGAAAGTATTGCAAGCTTTTTTTTCCCCTATATTTACGGGCGACTGCAGACCGCTCCTTTTGGAATAATTGAAGGATGGCATTGGGATTATTCTCCTGGGTGGTTCCCGATTCTCGGTCTTTTTCTTTGGACTGCTGCTATCAGGTCACTTTGGCGTTCACGACCATTTTGGTTGATGTTTTTTATTATTACTTCGCTAGTTGTGTTCGCGAAGATATGGGGATTTCCGCTTGTCAATGATATAGGAAAGTTGCCGATATTCGATCGGGCGGTATATCCACGTTATGCTGCTTTTCTGTTGATGATTCCGCTTGCAGGAATTGCTGCGCATGGAGCAATGATTCTGTCAAGGTTAGAAGCAGCAAAGTGGATGCACCTATTGGCGATCTGGTTTTTAATGGTAGCGATAATTTTTGCATTAGGGATTAGGCCTGTCTGGTCAGTAATTAGCGGCAGTACAGTGACCAGTGTTGCGGTCATGACTTTCGTTTTATATGGATCGTTGGGATTGTTGTGGGCAATTGTATTACCGCTCTGCTTGTGGTTTGTTAAGGCCAGACATTCTGCCAATACAAAACTATTCTACGCGACATCTATTTTTGCCATTTTGCTTCAGAGTGTTGCATACTCTGCCAATGGATATTCAGACAAAAATTATGCACTATTGTCTCTTATTGGACTTAGTATTTTTGTGGCATTTGTCACGATCATATCTCACCTAAAAGAAGTGGTTATAACAAATAAATATGTTGGCATAGGGCTGATAATTGTTGGAAGTCTTCCTCTTTTTGCTGCTTTCTCATTTTTGCATGGACTTCCTAAAAGATATGACCCCCTTACGAAGCCACCATATTTGCAGGTGTTGGAAGAGCTTCAGAATAAAAATCTGTATCGCGCTTATTCAGTAGATGGTGCTCCGTTCCCAAACTTTTCGTCAGCGTTGCGTCTTTCGAATGTAGCAAACTTGGAGGCTCTCACGATAACCAGTGCTGCAGAATTTGCTTATAAATATTTGGACCGTGGAACACCGCCAATTTGGTTCGCCGGGAATTTTTCTCCAAGGCAGCCATCAACGACTGCATTTGGTGAATTGTGGGAAAATAGACGCTATTTCGATCTCATTGGAACACGTTATATTGTTACGGATAAGACTGATCCAAGGAAGATTTTGCATGATGGCCTGATACCCAGTGATAGCATTACACCTCAAGCATTAGATAATGTTGTCGAAGCTTTTCTGTTATCCCCAACTGATAGCTTGTCTTCGGTTGATGTGCTGCTTGGCACATATGGTCGCGCAAATCCTGGCAAAGTGACGTTAAACATTTTTGATCAAGATCGGCAAACCCTGCTTAGGCAAAGCGAAGTTGATTCGTCTTCGTTAATTGATAACAGTTTTCATGAATTTAAGTTTGCTGCAATTGCGGACGTGAAGGGGAAAAAATTGCGCATGGAGTTGCAATTTATACCTCAGGCTAAGGGATCCTTGATTGCGACCTACGTTCATACGAAAGGTGCTGAGACAGAATTTGTTTTTCGCATTTTTGAACAGGTTGGCGGGTACACGTT
Source organism: Herpetosiphon sp. (assembly GCA_020717985.1). GTDB lineage: Bacteria > Chloroflexota > Anaerolineae > Anaerolineales > Villigracilaceae > Villigracilis. The sequence continues at coordinate 10,427 of DYDH01000090.1, forward strand.
ATTTTATGAAGACCAAGAAACTGGTATACGAATTTGGGAAAATCCCGACATAGGCCCGAGAGTTTTTTTAGCGCCGAATTTTGGCTTTGCAACATCTTGGCAAGAAGCCCTGGAACATCTTCCAGAAACAGCAGTTCTTCGCTCATATGTATGGCTAGAAAAAGATGATGCAAGTATGGAGGAATCAAAAAACAGCATCCCAAAGGTATCTAATGGGGAAGTTAAGTCTTTTACACTGAGTCCAAATGACGTTTGGATAACCTATGATGCTTTTCTGCCAGGTATACTTACACTGACTGATAGTTACGCCAAAGGCTGGCGGGCGACTGTTGACGGAGTCGAAGTAGCGGTACTGCGCGTGGACGGTGTGTTCAGGGGGGTTAAATTAGAAAATGCTGGGATGACTAATGTCCATTTTTGGTATAGGCCACCTTATTGGCAATTATCCTTGACTTTGGTTGCCTTAGGTTTTGTTATATTGTTATTATGTAGTACTTTGGTGTGGAAAATATTTCGATCAAAGGGTTTGATTCTCTCTGCGAATGCTGGGTGAACACCAGCCGTTCCCGTTTTGAAGGGTGCTCAAGGATGAAGTTGGAAAATTTATCCTTTGAACTATCCCTGATTGTCCTTTATGGCTGGGCAACGGGACAGGCAAGCCATAATATGCTGAAGAGTCGGCCAAATCCAGCTTTTTCGGCAATACGTAACCGTTCGGCATCCCGGGCTTAAACCGGAAGGCTCCTGTTCTTTGAAAACTTGGTACTCTCTTTGCCGTCCTGCTACCCCGGGCACAGGAAATGGTACCCTGCCGCCGCCAGCAACGTAGTTGCGCAGGATCGCCTCCATCGAAGGGGCTAATGGAAACGCGCACTGATCAACTCCCACAATCTTATCTTGCAGCCGACTTTCCGCCAGGCTGAAACAGCGGGCAGCAGAGTTGCTGCAGCTGGTCCACCAGGAAGGCCAGCATGGTCAGGTGCACGATACGGCGCTTAAGTGCTTCTTGCCCAAGCCGTAATTGTGGCCGAGGTTGTAGCCTTGGTTCTTGAGGGTGTTGAAGGTCTCGTTCTCGATCCGCCAGCGGGCGCGGCCGCCGCGCATGAGCTCGCGGGCATTCTCGCTGGTAATCGGCAATATCTGTCACCCAACTGCGATGCTTGCTTGATCTCGGGCTCTTCACCCTCCCGGTCGAGAACCTCCCAGTACTCCAGGAAGTTGACCTGCAAGTCCGCCTGGCTGGCCTGGTTGAGAGGGACGCCGTTGATAAAGCGGAAGCAATGGCTGCGGTTCTCGTGTTTTTGATCGGGGATGACAAATCCGTTACCTCGCCGCGTTCGGCTGCCTCGTCGATGTTAGTCGAAGAGAAAGCCGTGATCACCGGGCTTGACCGAGAGGAGATAGTGCAGATCATGGCGTTCGAGTTCCTTGATGTGCGGGGCATTGGCGCTCAAGGCATCCTCGGTGATAATGATCTTCAGATGCGGATGCTCGCGGCGCAGGTCCGCAAAGAAGCGCTTGGCGGCATTGCGCTCGCAGTCATTCTTGGTCGCGCTGTCCTGCCAGCGGATCATCTCCGGACACAGGGGGATGAGACCTCACGGCGGTCGGGATGGACGATGGCGCCGGCCAGCATCTGCTGGTGATATTCGATGGTGTCGTTGCGTTTTTTCTTGGTGAGGCAGTAGTCGGAATTGACCGCCTCGGAGGAATAGATGCCGGTGCCGTCCAAGGCCAGCAGGGTAATGACCGTCGAATCAGGTCATCATTTCCAGGGCCTTGCCGCGCTGGGCTTTACTGAAAATGCTACGAAAGGGCGGCGCAGGTGCTCCGGTGAGACCTCGTCGCAAATGGCGCGTATCTGGCTGTCGCACGCAATGATGCCCACGCCGTAGACGCCGTACAGGCTCTCAGGCCCCTCGCAGCGCCGGTTGTCAAAGGCGAGCAGGGACTGGTCCTTGAGCGAGAACATGGCAAAGCCACTCATGAGGACGTCGGCCAGCGGGATTTTACTGTTGTCAGCACGGTGATCGGGCACCAAGGCAAAATCTTTGCGGATGGTGGCGAACAGAGCATCGGCGTTCAGGAGTGCACGCATTTTGAGGGTACGAAGTTTTTTGATTGCATTGTGGTTCCGTTTGGTGCAGCTCTTGAGGGCAGACATGGCGATTCTCCTTGTAAGTGCTTGATTGCACAAGGTAAATTGCGACCACCCCCGCAGGAACTTGTCAAGAGAAAAGTGTATCACCTTACATGAAATTATCGCTGTAAAAACAATATGTTATAGCCATGGGCCAGTGCCGGGATTTGGAAAAAGTTTGCGAAAGCATTACACCAACTCCCTTGCTATCATTGAGGTTCAGGGGCTGGCCGGGAATCGCTGGGTGAACACTACGTTCTACATCACATCCGCCTTAAGCTTTGTGTGCCTCTCCTGGACTGAAACTTTTTGTATCCGCATTTGTCAACCGGCATCAATTTTTCTTTCTAAGGATGAATATTTTTTCTTAAAATATAATGAAAAAAATTAAATTTATAGTACTTGGCGCTGGACCAAGTGGTTTGGCTGTTGCGCATGCACTCATTAATGCTGGTCATACCCTGCATGACATCATCATAATAGAACAGGCGAGTATCGCTGGCGGATTATGCCGTTCTGAGATGGTGGATGGCTCCCCGATCGATATTGGTGGAGGACATTTTTTGGATGTGAAACGCAAGGAAGTACTGGACTTTCTGTTTCGCTTCATGCCACGAGATGAGTGGGATCTTTACGACCGTGTATCAAAGATTCGTATCCGCGGAATGGAAATAGATCATCCGCTTGAAGCAAATCTTTGGCAATTCCCTAGTGAAGTACAGGCGGATTATCTGGAATCAATCGCGCAGGCAGGTTGTGTTCGTAGAGAAAAATTGCCAGAAACTTTTGCGGAATGGATTAAATGGAAACTGGGCGAACGAATCGCACAGGAATACATGCTACCTTATAATCGCAAAATTTGGTCAATTGATCCTGCCCAACTTGGCACATATTGGCTATACAAGCTTCCCAACGTCTCTTTCCGTGAAACTCTGTTGAGTTGCCTTGAAGGTAAACCGATGGGGGCATTGCCGGCACATGGGACTTTTCTGTACCCAAAGAAGTTCGGTTATGGCGAGGTTTGGCGACGCATGGGCGAGGCACTTGGTGATTCGCTCGTTACGAACTGCCCTGTCGAACACATTGATTTGGCTACGCGCACGGTCAATGGTCGGTGGCAAGCCCAAACGATTATCTCCACCATTCCGTGGACCTCTTGGGGCGACTATTGCAAGTTACCGAAAGATATTCTGACGGCAATTACAAGTCTGAAAAATGCGCCAATCGACGTCGATTTCCATGCAGAAACTTTAAACAGTCCGGCTCATTGGATATATGAGCCGGACGAGTCGATCACGTATCACCGCCTTTTACTGCGTTCAAATTTCGCACCCGGCGCACGCGGTTATTGGACGGAGGCAAATGCCACGCGGTCGTTGCAGACTGATGGTGTGCGGTTCCACAACGAATTTGCTTACCCTATCAACACGCTTGACAAGCCTCAAGTAGTCCAAAAAATTCTTGTTTGGGGAGAAAATAACGGCATTATAGGGCTCGGCCGTTGGGGACAATGGGAGCATATGAATTCGGATGTTGCGGTTGCGGCAGCTATGCAATTAGCAAACAAATTGAGTAATAAGGTTGAAGGATGAAAATCTCTCTTTGCTTGCTAGTATGGAACGAAGTGCGAGGTTGCCAAGCCGATGTGCCAAAACTTCCCCTTGATGAGTTCGATGAAGTCTTCGCTGTGGATGGTGGTAGCACAGACGGAACTGTTGAATATCTTGAAAGCCAAGGCATAACTGTCCATCTTCAGCCTAAAAAGGGTCTTAATGCGGCCTATGTTCATGCTAATCACATCGCAACGGGTGATGCCGTCGTTGTTTTTTTTGCTAAAAATACGTTATCAACTGAAGACTTAGGCAAGTTTAGACCCCTCTTTGAAAATGGGAACGAGTTAATTATCGCAAGCCGACAACTGCCCGGATCGGTTAACGAGGAAGACGTACATTTTTGGCGTCCTCGCAAGTGGGCTGTATTTGGATTGGCTTCCGTTGCCGCTCTTGTCTGGCATCATGAAGGAGTTTGGGTGCGCGATGTGCTCCATGGATTTAAAGGCTGGAAGCGCTCGGCATTTGCTCGAATGCAGATACAAGATGTGGGCTTGTCAATTGACATTGAGATGGTTGTGCGTGCCTACAAATTGCGGATTCCACGAATTGAATTCCCAACCATGGAGATATCGCGTGGATATGGCGATACGCATTTCAAGATTTGGCCGACTGGTAAGCGGTTGATTGCATACCTTTGGTTTGAGTTGCGTCGTCACGATTGAGGAGACACGTGATTAGAGAGGGTTGGTTGCGTCGCACTACAACTTCCGTCTGGTTTAAACTAGCGGTTGCTGCCGGCATTATCTGGCTGCTGGTTTACTTTAACCGCATTGATGTTACGGTTCTCGCTTCATTAACTGAAACATGGCCGTGGCTGATGGCGGCATTCCTTCTTTCGTTACCACCTTTATGCATTGTTTCTTATCGTTTCAAAGTTATTCTTTCCAGTCAAGGCATTGATGTTCAATTAGGACAATCATTGCGCTGGACTATGATTGGATCTTTTTTTGATCTTGCCATGCCAAGTTCTAATGGTGGTGATTTCATTAAGGCAGGATATGTAGTTAAACATGTAGGTGCGGGATTAAGGACAAGAGCTGTAATGGCGGTTGCTTTTGACCGAGTTATCGGCCTGTTGGGTTTATTTCTGCTCGCTACAATAGTCAGCGTAATCGGTTGGAACTTATTAAACGATTTGCCGTCACGTCACCTTGTCGTTGGCATTTCTTTTGCCGCTGGCATCGGCCCTCTGATTGTCTTTCGTGTTGCTGGCGCACGTCGTCTTTATAACAATGAGCATATTAATCGTTGGCTTTTGTCTCATGTGTGGGGACAGCGCTTTAAACAGCTCATTGGTGCATTTAATTCGCTACGCGAAAATCCAAAGATACTATTTACGGCTTTGGGTTTGTCCATGTTGAATCATATTTTTTGGTGCACCTCATTACTGTGTATAGCGATTGCTGTTGGTAACGCTGTATCACCCCTCAAAGGTTTTATTGTTTTTCCGTTGGCTATATTTGGCGGAGTATTTGGAGTAGCGGGTGGTTTTGGCGTGGGCACTGCGGCATTTGATTTTTTGCTTTCCCATCTGGCATTGATTCAAAACGGCGCGCTGATTGGATTGCTGTTTCAAATCATTGGGGCGTTATCTCGATTATTAGGATTGCCATTTTACTTAATGACGGTGCATAGTCCACATGACATGAAAACCGTAAATTCCTCGCCATTAAAGAAAGTATGCAAGCCATAGAATTGACCCAAACTATTATTTGCGGCGGAAAGTGTTCGCGGTCGATGCAGAAAGCGGAGGTTCAGTATGGAGGGGATTCCCTTGGGAAGCACAAAGGAAATCTAGAAAGAGGCGGTGAAGCTGGCAACTGAGGCAGAGATATTTTTTATAGATGAATAAGTCGCATACTGATTACTGAGCTGGTGTTGCCAATGACACACCCGTATACCCGAGACATCGTAGCTGTCGTTGTGACCTATCAACCTACGCTAGAAGTTCTCGAGCAGGTTATTGATGCACTCGCCCCGCAGGTTAATTCTGTGTTAGTGGTGGACAATGGATCTAATGTGGATTCGAGTGCTTGGCATAATCAACACCAAACACATGCTGTTGAATTGATTCTTCTAGGTGAAAACAAGGGGATTGCGGCTGCGCACAATGTTGGTATTAAGTGGGCACAGGATCGTCGGGTGGAGTTCGTTCTGCTGATGGACCAGGACAGCATTCCAGCGCCGGACATGGTATTTCGTCTGCTTTTCGCGCTACGTCAGCTTACCAAACAGGGCATCAAGGTGGCAGCTGTTGGGCCTCGCTACCTGGATGAGCGGAATAGAGAACACCCCTCATTCATCCGGGTTTCAGGTTTAAAAGTTGACAAAAGCCCTTGCCTGCCATCTGAGGAAATTGTCGAATCTGACTTCATTATTTCCTCCGGCAGTTTGATTCCTCTGGCCACTTTGGCAGAAGTTGGCGGGCCTTTGAATGACTTATTTATTGATCAAGTCGATCTGGAGTGGTGTTTCAGGGCTAGGTCACGTGGCTATTCATTGTTTGGGGCTTGCAATGCGATATTGTATCATGCTCTCGGTGAGGCGCCAAAAAGTTTATTTGGGCAAAAGTTCATACACCATGGACCCTTGCGTCACTATTATATTTTCCGTAATGCCGTGTGGTTGTTGTTCAAAAGTTACGTGTCCGTGGGTTGGAAGTTATTATTCATCCGCACAATATTTATTCGTTTTCTTGTGTATGTATGCCTGGTTTCGCCTCGACTGGCCTATTTAAAGATGATGGCAAAAGGGGTTTGGCATGGGCTACGTGGGCGAATGGGTAAACTTGAAACGAGTAACAGGGGCATTTGATTGAAATTGGTCCAGAGCGCGCTTTTTGCCTCACTGGCAGATACGTTATCCGGGATGGTAAAGCCTAATGCATGATTGTGACGTAGTCATCGTCAATTACAATTCTGGAAACCTGCTGAGTTCCTGTATTGCCTCAGTAGTTGCTGGAGGGGGCGACAGTGTAATCGTGGTCGATAATGCCTCTCACGACCAGAGCCTTGCCGCTCTCCAGAAAAATTTTCCGGCCGAGCCTTGGTTACGAATTATTAGAAATGACAAAAACCTCGGTTTCGCCAAGGCCTGTAATCTTGGGGCAATGGCCGGGAGCGGTCGCTATCTGTTATTCCTGAATCCGGACAGCACCCTGGAACCCGCGGCGCTCGCGCGCATGATCGCGGTCTTGGAAAGCCATAATTCCTTCGGCATGGTAGGCGGATTTCTTCGTGGACCAGATGGCTTGGAACAACCGGGGGGAAGGAGAGTCTTTCCCACCCCACGTCGGGCTTTTATGCGCGCCTTCGGCCTTTCACGCTTGGGCAAGGTCTTTCCGAGTCTGATGTCTGATTTCCTGTTGCATCGGGAACCTCTTCCCGGCACGCCGGTTTCGGTGGAAGCCATTTCCGGTGCCTGCATGCTTGTCAAGCGTGAAGCCGTGGAGGCGGTTGGCCTCTGGGATGAAGGTTATTTTCTCCATTGTGAGGATCTTGACTGGTGTATGCGCTTCCGGCAGAAAGGATGGAAGATCTTGTTCGTTCCGGATGCAAAAGTCGTACATCACAAGGGTGGGTGCAGTCATTCCTGCCCCATCTTTGTCGAGTGGCATAAGCATCGGGGCATGGTACGTTTTTATCGGAAGTTTTTCCAACATCAATACCCCGGGGTATTGATGTGGTTAGTGGTGTTGGGGGTCTGGCTGCGGTTTGGCCTGGTCGCCGCTTACCATACGGCCAGGCGTGCCGGCCGTGCGTTGGGGTTTGGGAGTCGTTGATCGTACGGATGCACGCGCCGCAACGCCTCCCCATTGCCGGTGACATACCGCACGTCCGTGCGGGGTGGGATGCCGGCGGGGGTAACCGCACCTTCACCTGAGTATTTCTTCAGTGATGCCCTGATCATCTGAT
>DYDH01000350.1:0-1680 GCA_020717985.1 Herpetosiphon sp.
CAAATGCCCGAAAGAACCGCAGGATTGGATATTCTTGATCGAACGCGGCGGAGAGCCTACAGTGAACCGAGTTTGCTGTTTGTCGCTTGATCACTGCAGGGAAGTAGAAAGTAGTATCAAACCTTTGATTATATGGAAGGATTCGGACTACAGACTTGTTACCTTTGAGTCTGACTTCTGCGTTAGAGAACAGGATGACAAAAATAGGCCGCTACTAGAAAGACAGAGTAGGACACTCCTCCGGTCCGCGGAATGTCTAGCAGAGGAGGAACATCTACTGCAACAAGAAAGAAAAACCCACCAGAGCGTGACATATGTTCCAGTGATTGTGACGACCGCCAATCTTAAAGTGTGTATCTTCCAAGCCGCTGATGTGAGAATTGTAGATGGCAGAATCCCCAAAGGATCTGCTAAGTTCGAACAAGTTGATTACATCCGGTTCCGAAAGACAATTTTGACCAAGTATCCAACATTCAAGCCTCCCAAAGATCTTGCCGAAGCCAACTACCTTCAACAACGGACAATTCTAATCGTGCAAGCACAGCGTCTTTCTGAATTGCTGCATCGGTTATAAGGGGGGCTTGTAAACATGGATCAGTTTGCCATTTTTGTTTCACTACTTGCGTTATGTTTCCCCTTGAAGCTGACTTGCCTAATGTGATTCAGAATCATCAAAAGCAGATGATACATCGGGGACAAAATGTCATCAGACCAATTCATGAAAAATTTGCTTTGCGGCAGGTACACCGATAATGAGGTTTGGGAGATCCTAGATATATTCAAAATCCACCTCCCTGCCGACATACGGACAATAGGGTGGGAATTCCGTAACAAAGGGCATCAGGTACCACCTGTTGTTTCCGAATACTATATTGAATTCGTGAATTTTCCGCTTAATGCTTATTACCAAATTTTCTCCGGGCGTCCTCGTAATTCACCTGAAGATTTGGAAGCTGTTGCTCCTCTTTGGAATAGCCAGTATGAGGAAGCGGTCAGCTCAACGATTACGAAAGACGGGTGGTTCTGGTTCTTGGTTTACGAACGCACTGTTGCTTCCCTCGTTGAGCAACAAATTCTGCAAATGGGAAAAACGTATCTCGACTTCGTCACTCCGAAGGAAGCCAAGAAAATTCAAAAAAATCCCCGCATGTGGGATGTGAAAAGAGGTGTCACACACTATCTAATTGATTATGCATGTTGCTGGGCTTTGAGGCAACCCCATATCAAAGAAATCATGCGTTCCTGGTTAAGAGCGCACGCGGGCCCTCTAAAGTGTCAATTGTGTGGAAACAATTATAGCTTGCTTGATACGAGGGAACCGTTCTATCGCAGCTTCAAAGGACAAATAGATTTCTGTGACCGTTGCTTGTGTTCTGCCTTGTATTTTGGAGGGAACCTCTATATCCATGCACGTACAGAGAAAAGTCGTGAACCTATGCTGGCGGATTTGAGAGAATTGGTAGCAGCGAGTGGTGTTTTACCATCATCAAGACTTTTACGCGATTTTTGGGGACGAGCAGCTTATCTACTCCAAATACCACGCGATAGATGGCCCGAACTGATACGAGTACTGGGACGCATTCTTCCACTAAAAGACTACAAGGAGCAATTTGGGTCTTGGCTTAAAGCGTTGATTGCCGCTGGTCTTCTAGACAACGACACTCTTGAAACGTCGCGTGG
>DYDH01000350.1:1689-3363 GCA_020717985.1 Herpetosiphon sp.
TGTTGCAGCAGACGGGCACGAATGTCATTCACTTGCAGAAAAGATGATTGATGATTGGCTTTACCAAAACCGAATTCCGCACGCGCGCGAGCCACATTATCCGCGTCATTCAAAGTACAATCCAAGTGGACAGTCGCGGGCAGACTGGTTGGTAAATGATACTTTTATCGAGTACTTGGGGCTGGCTGGGGAGCCTGTTTACGATAGGAAAACAAAATCCAAAATCAACCACGCAAAAGAACTAGGGCTGGAATTGATTTGTATCAATCCAAAAGATTTGGATGATTTGGGAAATCTACACCACCTATTCGACCGGTTTCTTTAACGCGAGACCAGAATCATTTGTATTCCATAACAGATTAGACTTTATCGGAAATAGTGTATACTACAGGGCATGATAACCTATGCCACTTTGAAAAAGAACTCCCGCCGATTTATCAGCATGACGAGCTTGACGGTCCCCGAGTTTGACGCATTGGTTCCTACTTTCATTGCAGAATCCGCCAAGTCGTATTCCTTGACACACACACGGGCGGGGCAACCTAGACGGCGGAAAGCGGGTGGCGGAAACAAGCCACGCCTCGCGACACCGGAAGATCAATTGCTCTTCATTCTGATCTATCAGAAAACCTATCCACTTCAAACGGCCCATGGGCTCCAATTCGACTTGAGCCAAGCCCAGACCAATGAATGGATTCACCGTTTGTCGCCGATCTTGGATCACACCTTTGCGAGTTTGCGGCAAATGCCCGAACGCGATGGGGCGGCCTTTGCCACGAGCGGCGTCACGCCGGGGGTTCCGACCGACTTGATCATTGACGGAACGGAACGGCGGCGTCAACGCCCGAAAAACTCTGAAAAACAGCGGGATGCGTATAGTGGAAAAAAAAGACCCACACGGACAAAAACGTGATTCTGATCAACGAACATACCGCGCGGGTGGATTATCTGAGCCAGACCTATGGCGGCAAAACCCACGACAAGAAAATCGCTGACACGGAAGCGATCCAGTATCCGCGACACGCCACGTTAGACCAAGATACCGGATTTCAAGGCTATGCGCCACTTGGCGTGCTCACGTTCCAACCCAAGAAGAAACCGAAAGGCAAAAACCTGGGTGTTGCGGATTTGTTCTTCAACCGCCTAATTTCCAGCGTGCGGATCCGCGTCGAACACGTAATTGCCAGTATCAAACGCTGTCGGATTGTGAAAGATGTATTGCGCAATACCAAGGAAGGATTCTCCGATTTGGTGATGCGTATCGCCTGTGCCTTACACAACTGGCGGATCAGTTTCCGTCATCCGACACCAAGCCAGCAACTGCGAGCGGGCTATTTCCGATAAAGTCTATTCCACCAGCCGAATACTTTCGTTCGGCGCGTGACTGCGCGAATCGTGCCAGCCGACGCCCGCGCCGACGGCTGGAATTCCCAGCGCTTGACACAACGGATACATTGGACCACTGCCCGCCATCGTCGGATACACAATCGGCGGTTGATTGTAGACGCGCGTTGCCGCGTCAATCGCCGCGCGCACGATTGCCGAATCGAGTGGCGAGCGCGCAACCTCTTCGCCGGTCTCGGTCAAGATCACTTCGATATCGTCAAAGCCGCGTCGCGCGAGATGCTTTTTCAGCAGATCCACAACCAGATCGGGCGAGAGATTCGGGACGAG
>DYDH01000091.1:0-1648 GCA_020717985.1 Herpetosiphon sp.
GAAAATTAATACAGAGCAATAACCACCAACAGCACAAACCGATTGGCGGATATTTCATTAAAGTACACCTACTCAAACAACCCCTTCACATCCTCTTGCGTGAGCGACTTGAAGAAACTGGCTTCGGTGGAGATGATGTTTTTTACCAACGCGCGTTTCTTTTCCTGCAATTCCAAAATCTTTTCTTCCACTGTGCCGCGTGCAATGATTTTGTAAATGAAAACGGGACGGGTCTGCCCGATGCGGTGGGCGCGGTCGGAGGCTTGCATTTCCACAGCGGGATTCCACCACGGGTCGAGGTGGATCACATAATCGGCGGCGGTCAGGTTCAATCCCACGCCGCCCGCTTTCAGGCTGATGAGGAAGAAGGGAATGGACGGGTCATTCTGAAATAAATCCACTCGCGATTGACGATTGGGGGTCTGCCCATCAAGATAGACATAATTGATGTTTCTCGCGTCCAGTTCCTTCTTGACCAGCTTGAGCGTTTCGACAAACTGCGAGAAGATCAACGCCTTGTGATTTTCGGCTTGCAGAGTTTCCAGTGTTTCCAACAAAATTTCAAACTTGGGCGCTTCGCCTTTGTATTGCTTATCCACCAGAGCAGGGTGAATGGCAATCTGGCGCAGGCGCAGCAACCCTTCCAACACTTTGAAACGCGCGTTGTTCATGCCTTCGGTTTCGATCAACCCCATCAACTCGGCGCGGTAACGCTCGCGGGTTTGGGTGTATAACTTTTTCTGCGCCGTGTCCATATCGGTGTACACAATTCTTTCAGTGCGCGGTGGCAATTCCAGCGCGACTTGTTCTTTGGTGCGGCGCAAGATAAACGGGTAGACCAGTTTTCGCAACAGTTCGGCGGCTTTCTCGTCGCCTGCGCTTTCGATGGGATTGGCAAACTGACTCTTGAAATAGTCCATGCTGCCGAGCAAGCCGGGGTTGAGAAAGGCAAACTGCGACCACAACTCAAACGTGTTATTTTCGACGGGTGTGCCGGTCATCACAATGCGATGTTCGGCGTTCAAGAGCCGCGCGGCTTTGGCGCTCTTCGCCAGCGGATTTTTGATGGCTTGCGATTCATCCAGAATCACATGATGAAATTTATATTTGTGCAGAATCTCGATGTCGCGCAGCATTGTGCCATACGTTGTGATGACCACATCGTAGTCATTGAAAATGGAAACGTCCTTGTTGCGGAAGTTGCCCATATATTCGAGGAATTTCAAAGAGGGCGTGAACTTTTCGGATTCGCGCTGCCAGTTGGCGATGAGACTTTTCGGGACGACGAGCAGCGCGGCAGACTCCGCCTGAGCCTGTTCCTGCAACGACTGGAGATAGGTGAGCACCTGAACCGTTTTTCCAAGTCCCATGTCGTCGGCGAGAATGCCGCCGAATTTATATTCGCGTAAAAAGTGCAGCCAGTCGAATCCGTGTTTTTGGTAGGGACGCAATTCGCCAGTGAAACCTTGGGGCAGGGGTTGTGGCGCAATCCGCTCAAAGTGGCGGAAATGCTCTCGGCGCTGAATCAGGTCTGCGGGAGTCTGAATCGAGGCGTCCTCTTCGAGTAGAGAATCCAACAGCGAGAGGTGCAAATCGCTGACGCGGAATCCATCCGCAGTTTCTTCCGCCAATCCCCAGAGGTGTTTGT
>DYDH01000091.1:1678-18090 GCA_020717985.1 Herpetosiphon sp.
CGATGGAACCATCGGCAAGTTTGATGTAATTTTCTTTGCGTTTGAGCGCCTTGCGGATGTCGTGAAAGTTTACCTGCTGGTCGCCAAACTCAACGACTGTTTTCAGGTCGAACCAATCGATGCCTGATGAAATTTGCACGCGCAGGGTGGCGGTGTTGCGGTTGATGCGCCCCGCTTTTAGATTTTCCTCGCCGTAAATTTCAAAACCCGCCTTGAGCAGCGCGGGGATGGAGTGCATGAGAAAATCATAAGGGTGGGCACGGGCGCGAAGTTCGAGCGTGCCATGCGGATGCTGCGAGCCTGCGCGTTTGAGGCGGTAGATGGGGTCGGTGAGCAGTTGGTAAAAATATTCTTCGCGCTCAGGCTGGCGGTGAATGCGGACGAGTTCCCATGTGTCGGGGATGCTGGTAAGGGCGTAGGGTTCATTTTTCGCAAGCGGGGAGTTGTAATCGCCATAACCAAATTGAAGTGCGGCGCGTAATACTTTCTCTTTGTTGTCGTCGTGCAAATACAGGCGCGGGATGGGGGCGGCGTGGATGTCTTGATATTTGACGAGGTCGCTTTTGATGGGCAGCGTCTGCGCGATGAGCGGAAAATATTGCTCGCGGAAAAGGTCAACCTGCCCGTTGGGAATTTCAATGGGGAAGGCGGAGAGAATATCGAGGGCGCGGCTGTTTTCAATTTGGGCGATGGTGTCGTCCATGAATACCCAGGTGGGATTCGTGGTCATCACTTCGATTTTCTTTTGGATGTGAGTGAAGGTCCCCTTATTGTCGAAACCAGCCCGCAAGCTGAGTTTCTTTTCATCCTGCTGCATGTCAATTTGGATATGGATTGGGTCGGGCAGAATGCAAAGACGGCGTTCAACTTTTTCGGGGTAGTTCGTGTTACCGAGAAAAACAGGAATGTCGAGCCTGGCGAGCATGGGCAGCAAGTTGGATAAATTATTGCCTACCTGACCGCCATACATACGGGTGACGTTGAAAAGTAGACTGACAAAAGAAAGGGCTTCCTGAGTTAAATTGAGACATCCCTTTGCGCTGAATGATGGATAATATTGTCCTTCCGTTTTTATCCAATTTTTGGAGGTTTCCAACATCTGGTTGACCTGTTCAGGGTCGAAGCCTTTCACTTCTTGCAGCGGAGCCCATTCACTTTCCTTGATGACAAACGGCTCCAATGAATAGGAATAAGGCGAGTTTCCGCCATAGTTATAGAAGTTGTATCGGTCTCTTTCAAGGATAACGGCAATGGCATAGCGCTTCCCCTGACTTCCCCCTACAGACTGGCGCGGCATAAGCGCCATGCTTTGCATTAATTTTGTTTTCCAATCGCCAATGGCTTCTTTAATCGTTTGCACAGGCGATTCAAATTCCTCCTCCTCTTCATCATCATCCCGTAAATATTCACTCACTTCCAGCGCGGCGGCGACCATGTGCTTGCAGAAGTTACCCTCGTCGGCGTAGTAACACTCGCACTCAAAAGTGAGTTCGCCAGATTTTTTTTCAATTTTGATTTCAACGGTGTATTCGCCTGTATCGCCGTCTACAAGGCAGACGGCTTTCTGGTCGCTATGGATACTGACATCCCAGGCGCGCCCGTCTTTGTAGTAGGCGCGTCCGCGTTGGATGGTTTGCGCGGTGGCGTATTTGGAGTAGGGGAAGTTATCGAGGAGTTGGGATGTGAGGCGGGGCATGGAGCGGATTATAAATCCATGTACGTATGAAATACAGCAATTTCCAACATGGTACACTTAACTTGTTTCCCCAAAACATGAAGCCTGCAATGTTAGCGCAAGAGAACCATCAGTTTTGTGCTAAACTGCCATAAAAATCACCGATTTTCAACGAGAAATTGCCATGAAACCCTCTTCTGCCACTGCCCTCGCCCATCCGAACATCGCATTGGCGATGTAATCCCAAGGGAACACAATATTTGGTGTCGGCAAGGTTGGTTATGCCTAAATATGGCGGTCGGAAAACTTCAAAAGGCGAAGGAGAAACCTGTTGGAGCGTTATCGAAAATCTCGCAATCCGCTCTTTATCATTCTGCATCGCACGGATGGCCTGCTCACAATAATGCTTGTGAACGCGCTTTGCGCTCATCTGTGATCTGAGAAGTTCCGCTCTGATTGGGGCGCGCAGGGCTACGCAGCCTTGGCAACCGTTTTGAACACTGCCAAACAAAATGGACAGAGCACATTTCAAAAATTGGCGCAGTTGATGGGTACACCTGTTTTACCTTTCTTGCATCATCCTGCTTTTGTGTGAACTGTTACCCTTCTTTTAGCAGCCTGCAACTCAATCAAGTTATGGTACCAGTTGTATAAGTTTTCGTCTGGGTCAAATGATACAATTGCAAAATAATGCCCAATGAAATAAGGCGCAAACCTACGATTGGTTTTATCTCCACCTGGCCTGTCTATCAGGGGACCACAATAGACAGGTATGCTCATTCTTTAATTCAAGGCATTAGCGCTGCCGCGAACGAACATGCATGCAATCTCTTATTGGGTTGCGGGTTCAGTGTCACCGGCAATAACCCGCAAAATCCGAGTTTCTGGCCTGTGCCAGGGACTAACATCAATTTTGTCCCAGTTGGTCCTTGGAATACTGATGGATTGATCATCGTTCCCGATGAATTAACAAAAGAACAATCCGAATATGTTCGAGATCTATTGGACTCGGGTTTCCCTGTTATCTTTACCACCCCGGAAGGGACGGGCCCGATCGTGGCAGTTGATAATACTCTCGGCATTCGTCAGGCCTTTGAGCACCTGCTCCAACATAATCACAGACAGATTGCCTTTATCGCAGGCAATGTCGGACACGGAGGGGACAGTGAAGAGCGTTTACAGGCTTATCGTCTTGCCCTGAAAGATGCGGGAATCTCCGAAAACCCAAACCTGATCGAATTTGGCGAACATCGCCGCGACGGTGGCAAAACAGCCATGCAGAAGATCATCGATAGCGGAGAAGCCTTTACCGCACTGATCGCCAGCAATGACCTCTCTTGCCTTGGAGCGATTGAATGCTTACAGGAATCGGGGCGCGTCATTCCCGATGATGTAGCTGTGATCGGTTTCGATGACATTCTCGATGCTCGATCTCTCTCCCCTTCGCTGACAACGATCCGTCACCCTACATTTTCCCTTGGTTACCAATCCGTCCTTACGTTACTCAATCATATTCGCGGAGACACAGATCGTACCGAGCGTGTTGTTGTGCCGCCGAGGTTGATTATTCGCCAATCTTGTGGGTGTCAGGCGGACGGGAATAGCGTTTCTCTTTTATCAACAAATTCCAACGACGCAGCGCTGCAACTTGACGATCTCTCCTGTATGATGGCAGAGGCTTCTTTGATGGAAGCGCGTAAGAGTCTGTTCGAAGATTTGCAGGGGCAATATACATCTTTCTTGAACGCATTTCTGAATAGTTTGAAATCTGAGAATGCCAATATCATCATGAAAGATGTCAAGCGCATACTTGCCTGGACTGATGAACGAGATGAAGATCCTCATATCTGGCAGACAGGTTTGACAGTTTTGTCTCAACGGGCGAATACCTTACTTCAACTTGCTCCACAGGCAGAGCAAATATTCCTTGCCAATTTAATAGATAGGATTCATATCGAGATCAGCAACCAGATCCAAAGGCGTACGACGCGTTCCATGATCGGGCATATGGATATGATGTCGCAGCTCGGTATGCTCACCGCTGAAATGCTCACAGCGATGAGCGTCCTAGATATTTCTGAGATTCTAGCCCGCCATCTCCCCAGTGTAGGAATCGAGAACGTTCTAGTCGCTGTATATGATGAGGATAGTGAAGATCATACTTCCAGAGCTTCGATCCTGCTCACGGCCGGATTGTCAGGTATCACCAACGGGCACAAATTTGAGACGCGCAAATTTCCCGCCTTCAACATCTATCCGCCAAACAAACTGATCCATCTCATCATCCTGCCGCTGCAAGTCGATAACAGCACATTTGGCTTTGCGGCATTTAGCGCGCCCAACCCTGAATTGTGCGCCGCCATTGTACACAACCTCAGCGCGGCCTTACGCACCAGTCAACTATATAATGACGCGATTGAAGGTCGTCGCATGGCTGAAGAAGCTAATCACATGAAAAGCCGTTTCCTTTCGATGGTCAGCCATGAACTGCGGACACCCCTCAGCCTGATCGTTGGACTAAGTGAAATAGTTTTGCGCGAACAAAGGGATGATGCGCATCCGCCGCAGACAAAGTTGCGTGATATTGAACAGATCAACATCAGCGCGCAGCATTTGGCTCGACTGATCGGTGATGTCCTTGATCTAGCCAGCAGCGAAGCAGGGCAACTTCACATTCTGCGCGAACCGCTTGATTTGGCTGAGGTGTTACAAGTAGCAACAAGGATCGGCGAAGAACTGGCTCACGAAAAAGGACTGGCTTGGAGTGTGCATCTTCCACCTCACAGTCCCTGGGTTGTGGGGGATCGTACGCGTTTGCGGCAAATCGCATTGAACCTGATCAGCAATGCTGTAAAGTTCACACCAGCGGGTCAGGTTCAACTTGAAGTAAAGGTCGATAAAAAGGATGTCGTCATTTCCATTAGTGACACTGGGATTGGGATTCCGCCCGCCGAACAGGGTACGATTTTTGACGAGTTCTATCGCTCCCAGGATGCGATTCAATCCGGATATGGCGGTATGGGATTGGGACTCGCAATTACAAAACAATTGATTGAACGCCATGGGGGGACGGTGGAGATACATTCGCCGGGCGATCTTGGGAGCGGTTCCACTTTCTCCTTCCGCCTGCCAATTATTTCTGAGACAACTTTGCAGATGGAACTCCCGCCCCATCTGACGAAAACCAATAACCTGGTAATCATATTGGCTGAAAGTAATGATGCCACAAACCAGCTATCCGAGTACCTAAAAATTCGCGGGTTTGATATCCGTGTGTGTCATGTGGATGAAGATAGCGAATGGCTGTCGAAAATGGCGCAGATATCGCCCTCCGCAATTATTCTTGGGGAGCATCTTGCGGTGCGTGAAGGCTGGGCGATCACTGGAATGCTCAAGAGGCAAACTGCCACAGAGGGTATTCCCGTGTTGGCTTATTCGCTGAATCCTGAAGATAATCAGGGACAGATATTGGAGTTGAATTATCTTCACAAACCGCTCAACTTGAATCAACTTTCAAAAGAGTTGGAATATTTCAGTACCTTGCGGGATAAGCCTCAAACCATTTTGATCGTGGATGACGACCTGGGAATTCTTGATTTACATAGCCGTTTGGTTGCGCAAACAGGTCGGAGAGTTATCACCGCGCGGAATGGGCGTGAGGCTTTAGCGGTGGTCGAAAAGCAAACTCCCGATTTGATCCTGCTGGATTTGATGATGCCTGAGATGGATGGTTTCGCAGTGCTGGATGAGTTGCGCGCGAGAGAATCCACACGGGATATTCCCGTTATTATCCTGACTGCGCGTCTTCTTTCAGATGCCGACCTTGAGCGATGTAATCGTGGTGTTGCAACCATTCTGGGAAAGGGGCTGTTCAGCGCGGAAGAAACCCTGGGGCATGTGGAAGCAGCGTTAACACGCCAGCATACTTTGAACAGGGCAACCCAGCAGCTTATTCGTAAGGCAATGGCATTCATCCATGCCCGATATTCCGAGCCGCTTACCCGCGAAGAGATTGCCGATCACATCGGCATCAGCGCAGATTACCTGACAGACTGCTTCCGGCAGGAACTGGGCATCACGCCAATTACGTATATTCGTCGTTATCGCATTCGCCAGGCATGTGAACTTTTACGAAATTCAGACCAATCTATTACACAAGTTGCCTTGATGGTTGGTTTTTCAGACAGCGCACACTTTACCCGCACATTTCAGCGCGAAGTGGGCTCCACCCCGCGCGCATTTCGAAATAACAAACAAAGTTAAAGACTCATCTTACGCAGAACGTCCCGCAGGTTTCTATAATTTAAGCCTGTTTTTTTACTCAAACCTTCGGGACGGTATTTAAAGATATATGCCCCATGAAAGAATCGTGGGGTTGCTTTTTGGGGAGAAATAGCCGGCAAAATCTCGGTATAGTTCAAAAACCCCCTGCTTCTCGGCAAGACATCTTCATACTGTTTTTTTTATAATGTAGGTATCTAAGATTGGCATTGGAGAAAAGATGAGTTTAAATCAGTTGCCCACCATCCTGTTGATCGGCAATGACACAGCCTTAAATTACCTATTTGGCAGGTTTGCTGAACGTTGCGGATACCGGCTGGTCGTCAGCCTGGAAGATTCGTCCACCGGGGAGGTAACAGCCGTCAGCCCGGTAATGATCGTTTTTCCATCCCTGGAAATTCTTGAATCATTCCAGAGTCTTGTGGGGGAACTCGCGAGTCTGGACTTTCCGATCATGGTCTGTTCATCTATTGCAGACGAAGCCAAAGCCAGGGAATTGGGAGCAGACTACTGTTTGACCCATCCAGTTTCATTCGACGATTTTCAGTCCACGCTGACGACTGTCAGCGCGTCCAAACGCGCTTAATCCAGTTTAGCGACAAAAACATCCAGTTTTTAGGCAAGTCTTTTGAATGCCTTATCCCTATAATCAAAATGGATGTTGGGTGAATTATGCCCTCTGTCAGTTAGGCGATGATTCTTGTCATCGTTTCAAAAACCAGATCCAAAAAGGAGAAGAAATACCATGAAAAAATTAGGAACACTGTTTTCGATGATCGCCATGCTCGGACTCTTGCTGTCTGCGTGTGGTGGTGGAGCCGCACCCGCTACAGAGGCGCCTGCCGCAGCTACAGAAGCGCCCGCAGTAGCAACTGAGGCGCCAGCCGCAACAGAAGCCCCGGCAGAAGAAGCTGCATCCCTGACCCTATGGGTGTATGACGATGGTCGCCTTGAAGTGCTCAAGAAGTTGGGCGGGGACTTCGAGGCAGAGTACGGCGTCGCCTTGAATGTGGAAGTTGTAACGCTCGATGAAATCAAGAGCGCCATGTCTTTGGGCGCGGCTTCCGGCGAGGGTCCTGATCTGGTTATTATCCCTCACGACAACCTGGGACCCATGGTTGAAAATGGTTCAGCCGTCGAAATCGACCTTGGCGACAAAGCCAGTAATTACCTGCCTAACGCAATTGATGGGTTCACCTATAACGGAAAGCTCTATGGTCTGCCTTTGGCTGTGGAGAATATCGGTTTCTTCCGCAATACCGACATGGTTCCCGATGCGCCCAAAACATGGGATGAAGTTGCCCAGATCGGTACCGAACTCGTGAAGAGCGGCAAAGCTGAATCTGCGATCGGTATCCCTGACATGACCTACAACATCTATCCTCTGCACACAGCCTTCGGCGGCTATGTCTTCGGTCGCGATGCCGCTGGAAGTTTCACAGTTGATGATATGGGCATGGACAAGATGGCTCCAGCTTTGGAATGGGTCAAGGGTCTGGTGGATGCGGGCGTCGTTTCTGCCACAATTGACTGGGAAGCCTCACATGTTCTGTTTGAAACCGGCAAATCCCCATTCATCTTCACAGGTCCGTGGGCGCTCAATCGCTTCAAGACCGCAGGCGTTCCCTATGCCATTTCTGCTTTCCCTGCGGCTACCGAGGGTGGTGAAGCTGGTTATCCGTTCATGGGTGTTCAGGGAGTTGTGATTAACGGCAATCGTCCAAATGTTGTGCTTGCCCAGACCTTCCTGACTGAATTCCTCGCCACTGAAGAAAACTATCAAGCCATTTACGACGCGGAAGCCCGTCCCTCTGCGTGGAAGACGATCTTTGAAGCTGCTACCGGCGACGATACGATTGGCTTTAACGCCGCTGGCGTGAATGCCGACCCGATGCCCTCCATCCCCGCGATGGGATTTGTGTGGGATGCCTGGGCTGGCGCTGGCAACTTGACCCTGAGCGGTGAGCTATCTGCCGCCGATGCTTTGACTGCCGCCGAAGAACAGGTTCTGGCTCAAGTAAAGAAATAGCCATTCCCTGATTAGGTGTACTGAGTGACAGTCACGTTATACAATAG
The DNA here is from genome assembly GCA_020717985.1 of Herpetosiphon sp. Classification (GTDB taxonomy): domain Bacteria; phylum Chloroflexota; class Anaerolineae; order Anaerolineales; family Villigracilaceae; genus Villigracilis. The sequence continues at coordinate 9,711 of DYDH01000091.1, forward strand.
GCGTGACTGTCACCTCTCAGCGCAAGACCCTAAAGGTTTCTTTTGCAAATCTTGTGCCTGGTTTGCCGTAAAAGCCTTTAGGGTCTGTATTTGCAGGAAGAAAAATGGCGACAGGATAGGAATCAACAGATTATGAAAAATCAAGCAACCTCTAAATCGTCATTCATACTCAATTTTTTTGGGGTGGGAATTTTTCTCGCATTTATTCTGTGGTTCATTTCAAAATTATTTGCAGATGCGCTATACCCGCTGGCCTCGGTGTTGGGGGCAATCGCTGTTTTTATCGCAATGGTATATCTGCGTCCGCGCCTGACGGCTTTCCGCTGGATGAGCGTTGGCATTGCGCTGGCAACCCTGTTTACGATCTATCCCATTGTTTACACGTTGTACTTGAGTTTCACCAACATGGGAAGCGGACACTTGATGTCCAAGCCCCAGGCGATCAGCCGCCTCGAAGCACAACAATTCCTGCCTGAAAACGGCGAGACGTTCAAATGGGCGGCTTACAAAAATGCGGAGGGCGAATATGCGCTCTGGCTTCTTCCAAAAGATGGCGCAGGCTTGCTGGCAAAAGCGGGTGAAGCATTGCAAACTCCAACACCCGGCGAAGGCGGCGTAGGAGCATTGGATGAAGACGGGTTCCCAACCACATTGGATGGGTACGAACGCCTCCCGCGCAAAAAAATAGTGCCCATCATCAATGACCTGAGCGCGCTCGAATTTGGCGCCGCGCCTGAGACAGTCCGCATCCGTTCGTTGGGGGAAGCTGTAGCGTCAGCGCCGCTCTACAAATATGACGCGAGCCGCGATGTGATCGTAAGCCAGCAGACAGGCGAACTCTACAAACCGATCAAAGGGACCTTCACTTCGGAATCAGGCGAGACATTAACACCCGGGTATATCGTATTCATCGGCTTGGATCACTACACCGACTTCCTCGGGAACAGGGGCTACCGGGAACCAATGGGCAAAATTCTGCTGTGGAATATTTCATTTACATTTCTCTCGGTGTTCTTCAGCTTTGCAGTGGGATTAATTGCGACTGTCATGTTCGACGATCTGCCCGGCAAGCGGATCATCCGCGCCCTGCTCATCATCCCATGGCCCATCCCGGTCTTAATCTCCATCCTGATCTGGCGTTACATGCTTCACCCCGACCTGGGATTTATAGCCCCAATGTTGGAATTCATTTTCGGTTCATCGCCCAACTGGTTTCAGGACGCGTTCTGGACAAGGGTCGGTTTGGTGTTGGTTAATGTCTGGTTGTCGTATCCCTATTTTTATGTCATCACTGCCGGCGCACTGCGTGCCATTCCAGAAGAAATCTATTCGGCGGCTGTTGTGGACGGAGCAAACGCCTGGCAGAAATTCTATTACATCACCCTGCCGTTGTTGCTTTGTATCCTGACGCCGTTGTTGATCGCTTCGCTGACCTTCAACTTCAATAACTTCAATGTGATCTATATTTTCAACTTTGGTCTGCCATCCATGTCGGGGACGATCGTCCCTATGGGGCAATCGGATATCTTAATCTCGTTCGTGTATCGCCTGGCATTTATCTCATCCAACGTAGCCGATTATGGACTGGCGGCTTCGATTAGCGTCCTTCTGTTCCTGTTGATCGGCAGTGTCGTTCTCTTTCAAACCCTCTTCACCAATACGTTCAAGGAGGTCGAGTGACCACGCCCAACACCTCAACCGAAAAAATTCCGTTTTGGGAGTCCTACCGCTTCCAGCGTATCGTTAGTATGGGAAGCCGCTATTTGATCGCAGTGTTCCTGATTCTGTTTGCGGTTCTCCCGGCGCTCTGGGTCGTATCGTCTTCGCTCAACCCGGCAAAATCATTGGTCGGCGGAACCTTGTGGCCCAAGAACCCGGGCTTCACAAATTATGTTCAATTGCTGAATAACGAGTTCTTCCCGTATGGAAAATGGCTGTTGAACTCGCTCAAGATCGCTGGCATCACGTCCACGCTTACCATGTTGATCACCTGCTCCACCGGGTATGCGCTCTCCCGCTTCCGCTTCGAGGGGCGCAGGACAGTGATGACCGCAATCCTCATCCTCAATATCTTCCCGTCCATTCTTGCCATCGTCGCCTTGTTTGCGACCATGCAGCAATTCGGACTCTACATTTCCTGGCTGGGGTTGGATACGCACGGCGGAGTCATCATGATCTATGTCGCTGGCGCAATGGGTATCAATGCCTTGATGGTCAAATCCTATATCGATTCGATCCCGATGGAATTGGACGAATCCGCAATGGTGGAGGGCGCAACTCACTGGCAGACCTTCCGTCACATCATCTTCCCGATGATTATTCCCATTGTCATCACAGTTGGCGTGTTGTCCTTTATTTCCGCATATGGTGATTTTGTTGTCGCGCGCGTCCTCCTCAAATCTGCAGACAAACTCACAGTCATGGTCGGCATCATGCTCTTCCGCTCCGACCGTTTCGATCAGGATTTCGGCGTCATCACCGCTGGTTCGGTCATGGCGGCAATCCCCATCATCTTGTTGTACATCCCGCTTCAAAGATACATCATCAGCGGCTTGACGGCTGGGTCAGTGAAAGAATAACCAGATGCGGGCGATCCAAAAGGGTCGCCCGCTACAAATAAGAACAGAAATCATAATTATGAATAATTTTTATGTCACTATTATCCACCGCCCTGAAATGGTACCTGAATACATTCAGAAGGAAGCGGAACAAGGCAAAAAAGAAGACTTGACGCGCAGTACTGTCTTGCAGGAATCTCTCGACATTTTCCGCGCCCAACAGCAGATTGCCCACGACAATGGATTGCGAACCACCATCCAGATGACGTACGCCAGCCTGTTCAATGCCGAGGCGGTGGCAATTGCCAAAGAACACCACATCCGCTACGGGGACGAAATCGGCTCGACCTTTTTGGGAATCCAGTGCAAGGAATTCCGCGAGAAATTCAAATCCAAAGAACTCGCCATCTGGCTTTTCTCGATGGATGACAAACGCAAAATTGTCGACGAAGTCTTTGGTAAATTCCATGAGGCTTTCGGTTTTTATCCTACATCCACTGGCTCCTATTATATGGATGCGGAACTGGTCAACTACATCAAAGAAAAATATCCAATGGTCAAGGCTGCTGTGGCGACCTGTTGGGAGGAAGGACCCAAGGCTTATTGGAACGCCAATAATTCCTGGTACACATTGCTGGACGGTGGTCCGTGGAATCCCTGGATACCATCGAAAAGAAACATCCATTGCATCGCATCCGATGAAGCCGACGACATCGGCATTGTCGCCATCCCGCATCTTTCGCGTGACTTGATGGCTGTGTTCGACGGACCAGGCTCCTATTACGGGACACATCCGCAGAATATTTTGCGCGGTATGGTTTATGAAGATGGCGAAATCCCCTATTTCAAAAACATCGTTGACCAGTATCGCTCAATGGAAAAATATAATCGTGGCTACTCCTACAACATGATGTTTGTCGGACCAGGTTGGATGAGCAAGGGTGGTCGCTGGGAAGCGGATTATGCGCTGCTGCTCAAAAGCTACAAAGACGGCATGGCTTACTATGGCGAACTCAAACAGCAGGGAGAATTACAAGACCTGACCATGAGCGAGTTTGCTGATGCGTACCGCGAAAACCGTCCCTATACCCAACCTGAATGTACGCTGTGGAAGGATATTCTCTACGGCTCGAAACGACAGCAATTCTGGTATGCCGACCCGTGGATGCGATTCTGTCTCGACATGAATCAAGGCGGCGCGATGATCGACCTGCGCCCGTATGCTGCCAAGCTGGAACGCCCATGCGGGGTTGGTACCAAAGCCATGCAGGATGCCTCGTACCCATTTTTGGTGCAATCTTTATATCGGGCAGGATACTTTACACATTATGCAGGCGAAGGCGCTGTGAAAAGTTGCAAGGTCAGCCACGCCGGCGAAGAAGTGGATTTATGCACCTGCCGAACAACCGCATCGTTCTCAGAAGAAGATGATATTCGCGTCGTGACACTTGACCCGGTCACAATTGAATTTGCTTCGTTCAGCATTCGATTGCAGACGATTTTCCGACTGACTGAGGGGACGGGTGAAGTTGAGATCATCCGCAAAGTGATCGACTCCACCGACCCGAATGCTGATATTTCCATCGACGAATACATCACCGCCTGTTACGGCACCACCGAATACCCCGAAGATATGGCCGGCATCCGTTTGAGGCTCACAGGTTCTGACGCCGTCGAATCCATTGATTATGCCTACCAGTGCCGCGAAGTCGAAGTCGAAAATGTGCAGAGTACCGAAGCGCTGATCCCACAAGTAGATACACGCCTTTCGATGCGCGCGGATTCTGCCGCAAGCGGATACTTCCGCGAAGGCTTTGCCTTTTCGCCCATGTACACACTGGGGATCAAGAAAACCGTCAAAACGAAAGGAGAGTTGCGCACATGGCTCAAGGTCGCAAAGGCAAGCTAAACTACCGCTGTCCGCGTTGTATGATGCGCGAGATCGACATGGACATGCTCTACGACAAAGACAAGGATGAATACTACTGTCTGCGTTGTTCATTTGTTGGTAATGAAAAAGAAGTCAAACGCCTCAATACCCAATTCCGCGATAAGTATCGGGATAGAGTGATACGGATTACCGAGTTTTAGATTTCCCACCGTAGGGGCGTAGCAATGCTACGCCCCTGCAATAATAATTAATATGGAGCACAATGAATTTTCCCCACATGATTTATGGCGGCGACTACAATCCCGACCAATGGACTGAAGATATCTGGCAGGAGGATGCGCGCCTGATGCAAGAGGCTGGGGTCAACCTGGTTTCGTTGGGAATTTTTTCCTGGGCAAAGCTGGAACCGCAACCTGGCGTTTTCGATTTCGCCTGGCTCGATCAACTGATGGATTTGCTTCATGCACACGGCATTTCCGTCAACTTAGCCACACCCACCGCCTCGCCGCCCGCCTGGATGGTGCGCCTGCATCCAGAAATGTTGCCCGTCACTGCGGAAGGTGTCACGCTCTGGCACGGCTCGCGTCGCCACTATTGCCCGCATAATCCTGATTATCATCAATATGCCACACGCATTGCCGCCAAATTAGCGGAGCGTTACAAAGAGCATCCCGCTCTGGTCATGTGGCATGTTGACAATGAATACGGCTGTCATGTCGGCGAGTGCTTTTGCGACAACTCCGCTGCCGCTTTTCGCGGCTGGCTCAAACAGCGTTACACCTCACTCGACAAACTTAACTTTGCCTGGGGCACAGCTTTTTGGGGACAACAATACGGAGAGTGGGAGGAAATTCCCCCCCCGCGCAGCTCACCTTCTTTTCCCAACCCCACTCAACAGTTGGACTGGGCGCGTTTTACTTCCGATTCGTGGCTGGCTTGTTTTGACGAGCAAAAAGCTGTCTTGAAAGCCGTCACGCCTCAGATTCCCGTCACAACCAATTTCATGGGATTTCACAAAGGGATCGACTACGTCAAGTTCGCTTCGCACGAAGATGTTGTCTCCAACGACAATTATCCAGATACATCTGATTCCGAATGGATGATACAAGCGGGCATGACCTGTGACCTGATGCGCTCGTTGGGGAACCGCCGTCCGTGGATTTTGATGGAGCAATCCACAACACACGTTAACTGGCGGCAACGGAACGCAACCAAACTTCCAGGTGTGATGCGGCTGGGAAGTTATCAAGCCATTGCGCGCGGCGCAGACGGCATCATGTTCTTTCAGTGGCGTCAGTCCAAGGCAGGCGCGGAAAAATTCCACAGCGGCATGTACCCTCATATCGGAGCCGATTCGCGTGTCTGGCGCGAAGTCAAAGAACTCGGAAACGAATTGCCGAAACTGGCTCCAGTTCTATCGAGTCAGGTGCAGTCTGACACAGCCATTCTGATGGATTGGGAAAGTTGGTGGGCGCTGGATTTGGACAGCAAGCCATCCAACGACCTGCGCCTAATGCCGCAACTGATGGCATATTATGCTCCGCTTTTCAAACGCAACATCACCGTGGATTTTGCCCACCCCGAAACTGATCTCTCGCGCTACAAACTGGTCATCGCCCCGAATTTGTATCTCGTCACCGACTCAGCCGCTGCGAATATCAACCACTATGTTGAAAACGGCGGCACGCTTTTGATGTCTTTCTTTAGCGGCATCGTGGATGAGAATGAGCACATCCGCCTGGGTGGGTATCCCGCCCCATTCCGAGAGATGGTTGGACTGGTCGTGGAAGAGTTCGCGCCGTATTCAGAAACGCAATCCAATTCGATCTGCACAGTAGATGATAAACAATTTAAATGCGGGTTTTGGAGCGACGTCATTCACTTGGAGAATGCAAAAGCCCTTGCCGCATTTGAGGGCGATTATTACGCGGGGAGTCCCGCCATCACATGCAACCAATTTGGTAAAGGCAACGCCTTTTATGTTGGCACTATCCCTGAATCGGATGGCATGGAATGGTTGATCGAACAGGTCTGCAAATCCGCGAGCATCCAGCCTGTTTCCATGAATGCGCCCGCTGGCGTTGAGTTGTTACAGCGCACAAATGGAAAGTCATCGTGGCTGTTCGCATTGAATTATTCCGCCGAAAAGGTGACCATCCCCTTTGATGGGCGCGGACGTGATTTGCTGACTGGAGCAAATTTCAACGAATCCATTTACCTTGACCCAACAGGCGTAGCTATCATCCAACTGGACGACTCAAATTAATCCGTTTTCATCATCGGTTTATCCGCTTTGCGAAGCAATCCGTTCCCTCCACCCCTCGTCCTCGTTTTGCTTGTCCTTCTTGCAGGAGGCATATTTATGATCCAACAAAATCAAGCGCCGCAAGTGCCACCCACCATCATCAACCCAGGTTTTGAGGATTCGCTCAACGGATGGAAAACGCTTGGGGTGACAGAATCAGATGGTTATACGGGAAAGATGCGATTAACTCATCCAGGCGGAAATGCCCCCGTCGAATCCACCCAAATGCTGATCGACATCCCCAATGGTTGGTACACGCTGAAAGTTTGGGTCAGGTCAACTGGCAAACAAAAAGAGGCATATATTGCATTGAAGGATTGCGGAGAAGACGCGCAGGCTTCGGTGCCGACTCTGCGTGAAAAGTGGCTGCAGGTGGTTGTCTCTGCGAAGGTGACAAGGCATCAATGCACGATCAGTTTATATTCGGATGCGAAAACGGATGAGTGGGTCAGTTTCGATGATGTGGAGTTGGTGCCAGGTCGCGCGGCGTTGACAGTGATGGGCGCCGATATTTCGAGTCTGAAAAAGTCCGAAGACAAAGGCGGCGTGTATGCCTACGAAGATGGAACAACGGATGACGCGCTCAAAATATTACACGACCACGGCTTGAACTATGCGCGCATCCGCGTGTGGGTAAATTCGCCTGATGGCTATCACGGAAAAGAACAACTGCTGGAGATGGCAAAGAGACTCAAGCAGAATAAAATTAAGTTGCTGGTTGATTTTCATTACGCCGATAGCTGGGCAGACCCTGGCAAACAACCCAAACCCGCCGCGTGGGAAAATCTCGACTTTAATGGTCTCAAGAAAGCCTTGTACGATCACACATACGATGTTTGTATCAGTTTGAAGAAACAAGGCACGCCGCCCGATATGGTGCAGATCGGCAACGAAATCACCAACGGTATGCTCTGGGATGATGGCAAGAACGATAAAAACTTTGACAACCTCGCTGCCCTGCTCAAAGAAGGTTATCGCGCCGTCAAGGATTGTTCGCCTGATACGCTGGTTATGCTGCATCTGGATAATGGTGGCAAAAACGAGATGTACCGCTGGTGGTTTGACAGCATCATCGAACGCGAAGTGCCTTTTGACCTAATCGGCGTTTCGTACTATCCCTACTGGCATGGCACGTTTGCCGACCTGCAAACCAACCTGAACGATATCGCCATCCGTTACGACAAAGACATCATCGTTGTTGAAACCTCATATGCATTCACATCGGAAGATAAAGACAACTTTGAAAACATCATCACCGTTCAGGAAAAACCCGGCTATCATTTTTCACCCGAAGATCAGGCAAGGATGCTGGCGGATATCATGACCATCGTCCGCGCAGTGCCGAACGGACACGGCTTGGGCATCATGTGGTGGGATGCCACGTGGACGGCTGTGGAGGGCAACGGCTGGGATCCGTTCCACCCGACTGCTGGCAATAACTGGGAAAACCAGGCGCTGTTCGACTTCGATAACCGTGCCCTGCCCGCCATGAATTTATTCAACCGCCCATAAACTCCATGAACCTCATTGACCAACTCGCAACCCGCTATTACGAAAAATTTGGACACAAACCCGCCCATATTGCCCGCGCGCCCGGACGAGTCAACTTGCTCGGCGAACATGTGG
>DYDH01000351.1 GCA_020717985.1 Herpetosiphon sp.
ACCGGCTTCTCCGATGAAAACAACGCGCCCGCAATCAATCTTTTATTGACGCCTCGAGAGCAAGGAGGGCGTCCCCCTCCTTGCTCTCGAATCGCCCCTTGCGATCCCGATGCCAGAAACCCGTCGTGGCGCAAAATCCGTAACGAATTGAAATCGTGAAAATATCTTTATTTTTTCTTTCCGCGAAGTCTGAAGCCGGCGAAACATGTGAGACCGGTACCGAAAAGAAGCATGCTGGCTGGCTCCGGAACCGGGGCCGCCGTCGCGGTAACCTTGATTACCAGATCATCATGATCGTCATCAGCGAGTGTATCGTGGGACCAATGCGCACCTCCACCATCATCAAGAGCGATGTAAACGGATTGATGCGAAGCATCGGCATACCCTATGAAAAAGTTGGGGGAACTATATCCATTATCGGGTGTATTGGGTGTCCCGTAAGGAAGTACATTACTTCCGTTTTTTACACCATGGCCAGCATTCCCGCCGACAAGAATATTGAAGGCGAAATCGAGCAGCGACCCGGCCGCCGCGGTCGAGGAGACCTTACTCCCCGCCAGCGAAGCGGCATCTCCATTCAAGCTATAGTTCATGAAGGCCAACTTCCCGTCAACCTGAAATGAATTAGTCCAACCAGCTTCATACCCCAAGTATTTATAAGTCAGGTTTACATTTTCCAGCGCGATTAAATTTGCGCCATACCATCCGGAAGCGCCCCTGGTGACCGCCACATCATGCGTGTTAGGATTAAGAGGAATGGAACCCTCGAAGCCCCCTTCTATTTCAAGGAAAGGAATTGCGTGACTCACCCCTGCCATTCCAAGCACAAGCGATCCTATCAACAGTCCACCCAACACATTCCGCATGATCTTCTCCCCCTCCGTTGCCATTCCCTATTATGCATCCGCCAAAAGTCACCAAACAATAGAGTTAAATACTAGCAAGAGGTGTGCCAACCTTGCGCAATCGTAAATTAATAAATTATTTCGAATAGTTGCACATAACGACATTCAATTATTTCATTCCGATAATCTGATTTTTCCGAGATTACGGAATACCCACCTACCCCTGGTAAGGCCTGTGGCTACAGGGTTATTCAAGCCGGACTTCGATTAAAGACTCAATGTCGTTTCGGTTCGCGCCCGGTCCGGCGCAAGATTCCGGAGGACATCCCCATTATTGTCTTCCATTCCATTCCTTGTTTCGCGCCGAATGGGGCTTGAAGCAAAAAAAAAATGTCCATGCAGATGACACAGCATCTCATGTCTAGGCAATGGCAAGAACAAGAAGCAACGGAGTTAGTTCAATAACTTGTCAAGCCATTAATCTAACTCCGTTTATTTTTTCCATACCACCTCACTGTCTGTCGCCGAATATGAAATGCAAGACAGAATGCGTTGTCAAAGATCGATCCGCTCGAAGGCGGTCGTTTTACAAAAAGACACCATTAACGGAGTGCTTTACCCCTTGACACGGGGAAGCCTTCTAAGGGTTATGTGTTAATTGCACAGCGCATGATGATGGTATTATTACTTGCGTTTCGCCAATCCTAGCAAACATGCCAAGCCACTACCCAACAACCAAACTGAAGCAGGAACAGGAACAGTGTTAAGAACAATGTTGTCCAGGTGAAAACCGGCAGCGATGTTGTCTATACGTTCAGGCGCATAAAATGCCAATGATGAAAGAAGTGTGAAACCGCCAGGTGAGTAGGTTACCATACCTTCATTAGCATCGAATACAAAACTAACCTGACTCCCATCTAAAGCTCGTGTACCGACAACTAAGTAATCAGTGTATATGTTAGTTCCATTGAGCTCATAGCTTGCAGCGTCAAATTGTTGCATCGAAAAGGAAACGCCACTTCCACTTGTGATAATGACACCATTGAGGCCGGAGCCATAATTATCAATAAACAAATCATAACCATAACCAGGAGTTATCAGATCATGCGAATGGATTACCAAGGACGAGTTATCATTGACAAACAGGTAACCTTTACTCGTAAACGAGCTGACTAATGTATACTCAGACCACTCCTCAAAATCGATGGTAACCGTTTCTGCATTCACAGATACAGGAAGAATCGCAAGAGCAATAAGAGCAAATAATGTTTTCATGATTAATCTCCTTTTTTATTTACCAGCGCAATACATTTGCTTAGTACACATAACGGCCCGGGTGAGCAGCACGCGTATAGCCTCACCAGTATTGTCAACGCCCCTGAAATGCGTGTCTGCCCTACCTGATTGTTATTAAGTATTTCCTTTTACCGCCAAAATGCCAACGACTAATTTCAGCCAACTCTAGAAATACACAGTGATAAAACACCCTCAAAAACATTTGCTGATACGGGTGAGGTAATGGTTAAGCTACTTTCTTTCTCCGTGCCATACCGACTAGACCAAGTAAGCCAGAACCGCAGAGCCATACTGCGGATGGAACCGGCACCGCGCTAACATCACCCGAAAGCACTGGCCAAACTAGCATACTCATGTTCTTATCGTGAAAACTCAGGCCGCCAAGATCGAAGCCATAAGTCCACGCCTTATTGGTATCGGGTGTATATTCAGTATTGGACCAATAGTCAATCCAGTCAGGGTGTAACATCATTGGTGGAGAAGGATCATCCCAATAAATGCCTTCATCGTTACTTAAATGCGACAACTCAGAAATTATAGGCAACCGCCACTCGCTATATCCCAGGTGCCCATAACCACCGGAAGTGTTCATCGAATTTATCCAGCTATTGGCAGTGTACCAACTCATGCCGCCATCATAATCAATACCAGCCACTCCAAATGTATTGCTCCTCGCCAGGTTGGAATTCCGCAACCAAGTTATATTCAGATCTGTGTCATATACGGCCTGTCCACCCAACCGCGAGACTAAAGCTGCATTTGCAGTCGTGAGCATTCCAAACAGAAAGATACCAACACTAATTACACTCAATAGCCGTGACTTCATAAACCTTCCTCCTTTTTCTCTATTTAGTGTTCTGGCGAGCTTTTAAGAAATGCCTTTTCATAGCAGTATTCTGTGCATAGAAACAAGTTCGATTTTTTTCATTTACACCTTCTGTTTGAAATTAAGTTAGGTTTTATAAAAATTTAATACAAGCAATAATTAGGCCATGCAGTAAAAAATAAAAGTTTTCAAATTATTTCAGCTTATTATGTGTGAGCGAAGGAGCGAAGGGGGACGCCCATGAAATTATGCGTTTCCATTTTTTGCTTTGGTTTGACTTTGTCATGGTAGTTTTATTCCAAGGTCTTTGCATATTTTCTTTGCGAGGTTGTCGTCAATTTCATTATGTCTCGGAACCGATGACCGCCTGTTCTGGTTTTGGTTGCCCCACCATGAATGCCGCCCGCCCTCTCTGA
>DYDH01000352.1 GCA_020717985.1 Herpetosiphon sp.
CGTGAGAATCCATGGTGACAACTACGGGGAATTCTTTTACTTCAATCACCCAGATCGCTTCGGGCACGCCAAAGTCCAATTTGAACACGCCGTGAACTTTGGTCACAGTCTGCGCGATGTAGGAGGCGGCACCGCCAATGGCGTGGAAGTAAACAGCAGGCGTTTCTTCACAGCCTTTGAGGGTCTTTGCGCCCATGCCGCCTTTGCCGATCACACCTTTGACGTTGAAGTGCTTCATCACGTCGGCTTGATATGGTTCCTCGCGGATGGATGTGGTCGGTCCCGCCGCCACAAATTTATAGTCCTTTGTATCGAGTCCCGACACCACCGGCCCGCAATGATAAATGACCGAGCCGTTCAATATTTTTTTCAATTCTTCATATACTTGCAGATCGTCGCCCTGGGGAGCGCGGGTCTTTTTAATAAAAGTTTCGATCATCCACTTGTGGACGGCATCGCGTCCGGTGACCATCATGCCAGAGAGCGCGACCGCATCGCCAACTTTCAAGTCACGGATCGTTTCATCGCTAATTGGGGTAGTTATCTGTTTCATCATATTCTCCTAACTCGGACAAGCCGAAACCAAAAGGATTCAACCACAAAGGCAACGAAGGAGCACAAAGGGAAGCCCTAACATACTTAGTGACCCTTTGTGGTAAAAAATCCCTGTACAAAAAGCAAGCATTTCATTTTTTAGTTACTAATCGTAAATGACCTCTTCGCCCCTCACCGTCATCTTGCGGCGGCGGTATGCCCAGCACATATATGAAACAGAGACAAAATATGAGGCGGGCAAACGGCTCAACCCCACAATTTTTGTATCCAGCACTGTCGTCTTGCCGCCAAAGCCCATCGGGCCAATTCCCATTTCGTTGGACTCGCTGGTCAGACGTTCTTCCAACTCGGCGAGTTTGGGATCTGCATTACGTGTGCCCATTTCGCTGAACAACACTTCCTTGGATTTGATATATGAAGAGCCACGGTCACCACCAATGGCGACGCCCAAAATACCAGGCGCGCACCCCTGACCTTGCGCTTTCTGGACGGCATCCAATACCACTTTGCGCACCCCTGCCAGGTCACGTCCCGCGCCGACGGAATTATCCGGTAATGAGTATTGACGACCGACGTTCTCGCATCCGCCACCCTTGAGCATCAACTCGATGGTGAGATCGTCGCCTTCCACTTCTTCAAAATGGACGTAGGGGAAGTCGTCGCCGCCGAGATTGTTGCCCGTGTTTTTATCATAGATGGCATCCACGGCGTTCGGTCGCATAAATGACCGTTTGGTTGCTTCTGCCAACGCAGAGCGGATCTGCCCTTTGAGTTTTATCGTGGATACTCCCACCGGATAATGCACATAAAAGATCGGTGTGCCGGTATCCTGACAGATCGGCGTGGACTTTTCACGCGACAGGTCTATATTCTTGAGGATGGTCTCCAACGCCCCGCGCGCTGGGGAACCCGGCTCCTCCTTTTCAATGGACGCACGCAACCGCTTCTCCACATCTGGCGGCAGGCTGGATGATGTGCGGCGGATCAGTTCGAGGATTTCATTTGTTAAATCTCGCATGGGGAACCTCCAGGATTTTCATTAATCATAATCCCGAAGGTATAAAAATGCTATTCAAAAAAGAATTCAGGTGTATCCCCCAAAAGTCAAAAATCATAATTTTCGATAATGATTTGCGTTAAACAGGTGTGTTTCGACAGGCTCAACAACCAGTCAGGCGTGGACAATGCTTGGGAGCAAAAAATCAACCGAAGCCACACATGCGCGAAGCATCCCACCTATCCAGCGCACGATGTGTTCGGCAGCACATCACTCAACTTTTTGGTCTTCGTGGAAACAACATCGGCGTTCTGGATTTGTACTCCAGATACGATGCTCCAAAGCGAAACTCTAGTTCCCGTTCTTCATACACTTTCACAAAGACAAGCAATGCTGGCGCAAACAGGATGAGCGCCCAAAGTACAAACAGCGTTGACTGAAACCAGATTCCCAACGACAGGAGAAAAGCCAGTCCTGCAAGCACCATGGGATTACGCGTCCAGGCATACAGCCAATCCACCGCCAATTTTCGGCTGAGCGCGATGAAAAAGGGCGCGCCAAATCCTTTCAAGGCAAGGTTTGCCACTACCAGAAAAAAAGCGGCCCCGGTAATAATGACCAGCGCCAGTCCGATTCCGCGAGGTATTGGGAGTATCCAACCAACCCAATCTTGATAAGTGGTTACCGCCCGAACGATGGGAATGCCAAATGTAAAACCCAGACCAAAATGCACAAACGTCGTTGTCCAGGCGGCGTGGCTTATTGTTTGGTGTTGGTCTAATATTTTCCTGCCGAGCCAAACAAGGGGAAATGTCAACAATACCCCACCCACAATGACGAATAGATTCATGACATTTGAAAATGGCACGTTTAACGTCCACCACCAGGAAATCCAGATAAGCACTAAAAGGGCAGCCCTGACAACAAATTCAACAACTTGTCTCATAGTACACTCTTTTCGCTTTGAAAAGCATCCCAACAGTTAGCGCCGCGGAGTGTGGCGCTGGGGCTGGCAGCCTCCCGTCCGAGCGGAAAAAAGCCGAGGTGTAGTGGTCAAATGATGACTTTTCAGGACACAACACTACGCTTTGTTAGGTGCTTTTCCCTACCTTGTTCGATAACGGAGGAAAACCATGCCGTTGCCAAAGCGGCGTTCTTCCAAAAGCTCAAGTTCCAATCCAACGTTTTCAGGCAGAGATGGTTTGCCGCCTCCCACTACGATCGGTGTGAGGAACAAATGACACTCGTCAATCAACCCGGATCGAAAGGCGTGGGCAGCAAGCTCAGGACCACCTATTGAGATATCATGTTGGACAGTCTTTTTCAGTTGTTTAATTGCTTCTGGATCAAAGTTTCGCTCAATCTTTGTTTTGCGAGTGGATGCAGATGCCAGTGTCTTGGAGTACACGATTTTGTCGGCTGCCTGCCAGATCTGCGCAAAATCTTGCGTGAGCGGGGAGTCCGCAGCCAAGTTCGGGTCGGTCTCCCAAACCATCATGATCTCATACATTCGTCGTCCGAGGAGATAAGTGCCGACCGTCCGTTCGAGGTTATTGATGAACGTATGCACTTCCTCATCGGGCATTGCCCAATCAAAGTTACCGTCCCTGTCTTCAATGTAGCCGTCGAGTGACGAGATTGCCGAGTAAATCAATTGAGCCATAATGGATCTCCTTTTGTACCAGTAATTTAAATTGTTTCAACAAACCATGAGACTGACTCAAGAGCCACATAACGGTTTTCGCCGTGGAGCGTGGCGCTGGTCCGGGCGGACAAACCCCGTC
>DYDH01000092.1:0-8934 GCA_020717985.1 Herpetosiphon sp.
GGCGGGCTGGCTGTCCAGGAAGCGATGAGTTACGGTCTGCCCGTCATCGTGGCAAAAGGTGACGGCACGCAGGATGATCTTGTCCGCGAGGGGAATGGCTGGCAGATTCAACCAGAAGATTACGGCGCGCTGGTTTCTGCAATGAAAAACGCCCTGTCAGACAGGGCGCGTTTACAAGAGATGGGGAAGGAATCTTTTCGGATTGTTTCCGAAGAGATTAACATCCAAAAAATGGCGGAAGTCTTTGTGGATGCGTTGAACAGCGTGGGGTAGGCGCTATTTCAAGATTTGGTTAAATTCAACTTTTTCGCCATCTGGCCCGCGAACGGTGAAATACTTTACCCCGTGTTCCCAAAAGGGTAAAAAGACCGGCGCGTCGTCTTCCAAAATTTCCAGCCCCGCAGACTTGATCTCCGCATAGGCTTTTTCGATGTCCAGCACGTTGAGCGCCACGTGATCAATGTGACCGTCGGCGCGCTTTGCAATCTCCTGCCGCTTCTCTTCGCCCAATTGATACAGTTCTATTGTGAAATTTCCCTGTTGCATCATGGCCACACGAATTACATCAGCATGGGGTTGAATATCCATGCGCATGGCTTCGGTAAAACCCAACTGTGCGTAAAAAGCCTTCGAGCGTTCAATGTCTGTTACTGGTAAACCCAAATGCTGTAGTCCCTGCAGATTGCCTTGCAATAACATGGGGTGTTCCTCCTGAAAAGTGAAGATTTGGTTTGGTCGTCCCCAACTGTGAATTAGGGACCCTGCTTGAAAATGATAACATCCGCTTCCTGATAGACCAGTTGATAGGTTGCGGATTTCGTCAGCGATGTTGCGAGAGAATTTCCGTTGGCTGATAAACCGTTTTGAGAAACAAGGACATAATTAAAATCGTGATTCATGTCCGAACTCCATTTTTCGACACAGACATAAGTTTTGTTCATGCACGTCTGGAGCGCGTAATATTCGTCCAATTTTGTTTGAAAGAGTTTGTCCGGCATCCACTCGTAGCCCTGGATGGTTGCGATGCTGTTGCTTTTACTGAGAACAGGGAACCACTCTGCAACGGAATCTGCAAACGCTTCGGTTTCGCCGGTCAGGATCACAAAGCGGCTATGCGGGGGAATATTGCCTGCGACCCAATCCATTGCGCTGCGGTCAGAGGCGGCGAGACTCACTTTTGGGTACACCTGGTCTGAAAGCACCGTGCCGAAAAAAGCGTAAAAGATCAAGGCGGTCAATGCGATTTTGATTGCGGAGCTTTTCATAAAATAATCAGCCCAGTTTGATTCGAGATCCAGATTTTCCTGTGCTTTGTTGGTCAACGCATACAAACCAGGGATGACAATATCCACAAAGCCGACAGCCGCCAGCATAGCCCAGGCGATGATCGAAATGGATGCTGCGCTGCGCGGGTCAATGATCGCAGGCAGAAAGAGCCAGACAGCCAGCAGGAACTCGCGCCTTGCCAATGTGACGACAAATCCCAATAATGCCAGCGCCGAGAGCAAGGTTACAAATTTTTCGTCGGCAAAAGTGCCGGTCAGAATCGCAACCCACGCCCACGCGGATTGGAATCCCGTTTGTGCCGCGTTCAGGTAGGGCTGTAATCCGTGGCGCGAAATTACCGTGAGGAAAAACGGCGCGGTCAGCACGATCACTCCCAGCGCGGTCAGGAGGGCGTTTTTGATTCCCTCTTTTGACCTTCCATAAAACAGCCATAAAACAAGGCACAGGAAAACGGTGTGCAACGACGCTTCGGGGTGACTCAAAACAACGCCGCTTCCAAACAAAATGGTCAACGCTAAATATTTTTTGGATGGCGCGGTGAATAATTTATAAGCGCTCCAAAGAATGAGCATCAGGAAGAAATGTCCCCAGACGCGGGTGATTCCGCCGCCCATGATATACCAGGAAACGGAACGCGGCAGGAGCGCAAAAAAGACAGCCGCCAATGTTCCCTTTAATTGCGATTTCAAAATGGCAGATGCCATTGGAAAAAATGCGATGGAAAAGATCACACTTCCCACAGCGGGAATCCAGCGGAATGCTTCGATCAGCGGCAGGTGAAGAAGGTCAGAGACCAGAGCCGTGACGTAGAATCCAAGCGGCGGGTAGGCGAATGGAATCGAAATGCCGTTGTATTCCACAAAAGTTGGCAGGATGTAATGATTGGCTTGAAGCGCCCGCGTCATTTCATAAAACAAGCCGCCATCGGTAACGGGGAAGCCGACCATGAGCGTTGGCAGGAAGCGCGCGTATGCCCCCAGCAAAAGCCCAAAGACCAGAATCAAAAGGCTGAGTTTCCCAGATTCAGTTTTCAAATTGAATTCTCCGTTGTTTAACCCAGCCCGCGAGGGTTGGCGCGAGAATAACTCCCAGCGCCGGCAGATAGAGTGTGATCAATATCCATAATTTCCACCCGCCGGGAAGATTGAGCCATCCACCGAATATCATCAAGGCGGGCAATGAAATCCACGAGCAGGCAACCAGGATCAACATCCCACGCAGATTATTCGCAACCAGGAGCAGCGCCATCTGGTCATACAGTACCCGCTGCGGCATGACAGCCATCAACAACAACAGCCATGTTTTTCGATCTCGATAACGCAAAAGCGCTAACAGAAGCAACGGGCCAAGAGGCAGCACCAACAGAGGCGGAGGCGGAATAATTCCTTGATAGGTGGATGTCTGTTCCGTCCATGCCCACGGCCAGCATGGGTAGATCATCAGTGACGCGATCCCCAACGCCAGAGTCAAACCAAAACCCAGCCAACTGGGTCGCTGAGTCAATGCCAGCGGCAGGGCAATTTGCGGTTTGACCAGCAGCATGGGCAGGAAAACGGGCGTGAAATACAGGCACAAAACAAGCGGAGTCCATTGTGCATATAACAAGGCATAGAAAAATGGCCAGGATAGAAACAACAGCAACTGCCAGGGCTTTCCATTGCGTAAAATTAACCAAGCCAGAATTCCGCTGCTTACGCCAAAGAAAACTGCCCCTGCGATAAAATCTGTCATCCAGGTTAGGGGGATGGCAAGCATGGCTGCGGGAAGCGGATAGTAAAATGCGAGGGGCCCAGGCGGATAATTATAGGGGTCGTTTCCAGCCAGCAGGTCGCGGGCGGCGCGCAATGACCAACCGAAATCACCTGCGCCATATCCAATGCGGCTGAGGGCGAAGGCGCAAAACAGCCCGGATACAATCCCGATAATCAGGGCGATCCCCAAATGAGCGCGCGTTGACATCATTGAATTATTCAGCGAGCGCCACCAACTCGGCTTTTACAAATCCTTTTTTGCCTTCCTGGGTTTGCACTTTCAGCCACTTGCCTGTTTTGCCAATTTTGGGTCTGGCTTTACTCACATCTTCGATCACAACCAGTCTGGCGCTCATTTTTTCGGTGGATACAATATGAGATTTAACAGATTCGGTCTCATACACTTTTGCGCCAAACCTCCCAACCCTTGATTTGACAACGACGATCATTTGATAGGATGCCGTTGAAGGCGCTTCTTCTGTTGACGTTGGAACTGGTACTGTTTCAATGACAGGAGCTGCCGTTTGAATTTTTTCCAGATACCATGCGGCGGCAAAGCCTTCATGACCTTTGTCATCACGTACGCGCACCCATTGGTTCACGCCGCCGATCTTTGCATAATCATCCGCGCCGAGCAGGGTGAACACAGTCCCGGCAGGCACAGAGACAACGATATTCCTTGGGCTGGATGTGTCAATGCTCGAGCGGATGTTCAAGCCCCAGGTGACGTCTGCTTTTACACGGGCGAAGAAACTGCCCGTTGGCGTAGCCACAGGAACAGTGACCGGCGGAGTCGGCCCCGTGCCAGTCGTCGTGGATGATCCCGGTTGCGCGATCCCTCCACTTGCGCTAAATGATTCGTAGATGATCACATGCATAATGGAACGCCTGAGCGGATTGCCCTGACTGTAACGCGGCATGAGATAAGTTTTTTTGTTGACGTCAGTTTGATAGGGCCATGGGTCGAGCATTAAGTAGTCGTTGCCTTCCTTGGCATACAGGACGACCCAATGCGTGAGCAAGCCGGACGCGGGCGTGCTATCCACCATTACGATCACGGGTTGACCTGCCGCAATGGACGCGTCAATTTGCGCGAGCGGTGCGTCTGTGTTGAGGCAGGAGATATTGCTTTTTACATTGACCTTGGGATAAATCTGACTGACCGCGCCCCAACGAATGCCCGCGCCCGCAAAGCCGTTCACATCCTTTAATTTTTGGTTGAGGGTCCTGGGGGTTTCGATGAAGCCATGCCCGCTGATCAGCATGGCCACGCTTGTCAGCGCACAGCCGACATAGCCGATGGTGTCTTCGGAATCGCCGAAGCCGAGAATATCTTGTTTCCATTTCGGGTCTTGTTGGGAGTAGTAAACGAGTTGGAATGTCATGTGTTACCTCACTCTAGCTGAAACATGGAACGGATGCCAGGATTATACACTCGGATGTATTCAAAAAAACAGACCGTAGCATTTGCGGTCTGTTTTTTTGAATGTTTTTTATTTCTCTGTCTTGATGAAACCTGTGGAGATGGCGTTACGAGGCAGGCGGCACTTCCACCGGCTGTGATATGCCTGTACCTGGCGCTGTGCGTGTGCCGAACCAGGTCATTGCCACACCGCCAATCGCGAAAAGCGTGATGATGAAGGCGAGCAGCCAGCCAAAGCAGGGGATCATTCCAATGAAACCGGCGACCAGCACAAGCAGGAATGTGCCAATGCCTGTTGATAGAACGGGCGCCCAAATTTGGTTAATGGCTTTTGTGAAGCGTTCACCCACTTCCTGACCGAGGGCCACCATGCCAAACAGCCATGCCAGCGGAACGAGCAATGCAACCACAATTGCCACTGGGATCAATATCAGTGTGACGATCATGATCAGCATGGCAAGCGGTGTCACGACAATCGCCAGCAAGCCAAAACTTCCAGCCATCACAGGTTGACGTGTAATTGCATCCGCAACGCGTTCCAATTGAGGCTGTAGGAAAAGAGTGAGCAACATGCCGATGGCAGCTACTGCTAAAGCGCGCCAGATCACACCTAGCACGTTCCAAAGCGGATTAACATCTACATTGACATTAGGTACATTGGGTACGTTCGGCGCATCGGGCACATTTGGGACATTGGGCACATTCGGGATGGCGGGAATATCCACCAACGGAGCATTATTTGTGATGTCACCGCTTACTTTTGCTTCGGGGTCTTTTTCCACCTGTCCGCCGATGGTTGCAATATCGCCATTTACTTCAGCGGTTTCGGATAGCACAGCCTGTCCGCCGATGACTGCAATATCTCCATCTATTTTGCCTGAGATGGTCAAGTTACCGCCGATGATGGCTGCATCACCAGAGATATTTCCATTGATCGTGAGGTTTCCTCCAATAAGAACAACATCTCCATTAACGGTTGCGCCTTCTTCGATCAATGCATTACCGCCAATGACAGCCAGACTGCCATTGAGTGTTTCGTCGCTGTGCAGGGTGTAGTTTTGTCCCAGTAGGAACACGTCATTGCCGTCAGGGCTTTGTGCATGTACACTGCTGACTGGCACAAATAAAAGCGCCAGTAAAAGAATAAAAGTTGGTAATTTTGTTTTCATGCTGAAACTCCTTGCGGGGTGCGGCTAAACTGCCAAATTGAAATTGTCCACAATAGGCCAAGCCCAGCCAATGCGGACACAAGCACCATCCAAATATAAGGTGGAATAAACTCAGTCACCATGCGCAGCAACACAGCCATCACCTCAGTTAAGGCCTGCAGGGAAGTGACGACAAATAGAAAATAGCCTATTGCCGCTGTAACCCATTCCACAGGCGCGCTGAAAAATGCGAACAGATATGGCGCAGTCAGCCAGCCGAGCAGACCTACTCCGCTTAACAGTAAAACGATCATGCCCCATAATTTGCGGCGGCGTTCTGCGATCTTTTGAGCGGCAAGCCGCTGTTGGAAGCGCAGAGTGAAACCAGCCGCAGGCGCAACCACCGGCGCAGAGCGTAGCGCCAGCCCCGTTGCAGAAAGCGCTGTGCAGTGCGTACAAGTCCGCAAGTGCAGATCGAGTTCGCGCGTCTCGGCAGGTGTTAGATTTTTATCGAGCAATAGCCATTCTTCAAAAGGCTGGTGATTCATAGGTCCTCCTTTCGGTATCGGCACGGGTTTCCTCTTCCTGCCATAAGCCTGCTAATTCCTTACGGGCGCGGTGCAGTCGGCTCTTGACCGCGCTGACCGTCAGCCGCAACGACTCGGCAATTTCAATTTCTGAATAATCGTACCAATATCTCATGATGATCGCTGCGCGGTCGGTGTCGTCCAGGTCTTTGAGCATGGACTGGATTCGGGTGCGCATCTGCCCTTTGATGGATTCAGCTTCGGGGTTGGGGGAGTCGGGGTCGGGAATTTCAAATGTGTTGCCCTCATCATCCTCCGCATCCATCGAAAACATCGAGAATTTCCGTCGGCGAAGCCGGTCTATGCAGTAGTGCGCCGCGATGGAAAGCAGCCATGTCGCAAAGGGACGTTTTTGGTCATAGCGATGCAGGTGCTGAAACGCGCGTAAAAACGTCTCCTGTGCGGCGTCTTCCGCCAGATCAGGCTCACCTAACATGCGATAGCACAGGTTGAAAACCGGGGTTTGATAGGTTTCAACGAGTTTGGTAAATGCCTCGTCACTGCCTTGTTGAGCCTGAGTGACCCAGGCTTGCTCTTCGTTCACACGTGCTCCTTGGTGGACTTTCTACCTCTTTTTACGCAGGAGATGAAAAAAGGTTGCGAGGGAGTGCGTCGCACCAAACGGGTCGGATTCTGCTAATTAAGGAGGCGAATCTACCCGATTGGATTTTTCCCATTAAATCAGGTGCGACGCACTTAACTAATGATGATGTCCCTCCGCGCTTCCCTCCGGACCGAGAACCTGCTCCCACCGCCCAAGCGACTCTGACCTTTGGGCAAAAAGAATGGCGATCACAGTTGTGAGTGGCACCGCCGCAATCAACCCAAGCGAGCCGACCAGCGTCCGCACGACTTCCTCGGCGATAAAAGAGAAATTTATCAGGTAGCCATAATCTCCGCGTGCGAGCGAGAACAGCAAAAGCATGGGAAGTGACGCGCCCGCATACGCCAGCACCAGCGTGTTGACCGTCGCTGCCACATGATCCTGTCCGATGCGCATGGCAGAATTGTACAAAGCGCGGAAGCCAAAATTTGGGTTGGCATGATGTAGTTCAAACACTGCCGAAGCCTGCGTGGTGACAAGGTCATCCAGCACGCCCAACGCGCCGATGATCATGCCGCCGAGCAAAAGTCCGCGCAGGTTGATTGGTGTATCCATGGCTTGCATCAGGAACATCACATTTTCGTCGCCTGTGCCGTTCAATTTTGTGAATACCACGAATACAGCCGAAAGCACACCCGTGAGAACCAAAACGAGGATCATGCTGATCACGGAGGAATGGGTTTTGAGATTCCAGCCATAGGTAAGATAAAGCGTCACGCCCAATAGAATGATGGAGCCAATAATGCTCACCCGCAGAGGATCTTCACCAACCAGAATATGCGGAATAATGTAATCAATGATTACATACAAACTGAAACCCATGCTCAACAGCGCGCCTACGCCCTTCCAGCGGCTGATGATAATGATGGCTGCCGCGAAAATAATGGCCAACCATAAAATCGGCGTGGTGCGGATAAAGTCTACAAAATAGGCATTGACCACATTTTCAGGCGTCTTGCTAATGGAAACCATGACCTTGTCGCCCGCCTTAAGATCGTAATCATCCGAGCGCACCTGACGTTTGCCATAATCAATTTGCATGGGGATGCCCGCGTATTCACCCTCCAGAATATTCACGCGCACCACTTGATACTTTTGCGTGTGACCACCCATATCTATTTCACCCTCGTCGAGGATCTGAGCCACTTCCGCGCGGACTGTATCCGAACCCATTGTGGAAAAACCCTTGCCAGGCACTTCGACATTGTTGAAGTAGGCGTAAATAGCAACTGCAACAAACAGCACAAAAGGAAAGAGCCATGATCTATTTTTCATGGCTCGAATTATAACTTGATGATGGACGGTGGATGATGGACGACGGACGGTAGATCAATGACCGAGGAAAAGATGCCAGTCTCCTATTCCCTAATCACCTGTGTCTGTTACTTACTTCCCCAAACTGCGTGAAATGGATTCCATCTGCGCCAGGATCGCGGGCACTTGTCCGCTGGGTACGCTGACGCGGTACATGTGTGTGAACCCGTCGCCGAGCATTATTTTTGCTTTGCGCCACGAAGCCAGTTGGGGCTGAATCTCACCCTGCGGTAAAAGCTTGACGGCTTGCGCCCATTGGGGGTGAGTCTTCTCGTAACTGCCGAGCAGGTCAATGGTTGAGGTGCGGATCGGGAAGAGGTGGGTTGCCTCCACCCAGCGCGCATCCTGTTCGTTATCCAACAGCCAGCGCGCGAATAACCAGGACGCCAACTGTTTCTCATTTGTTGATTCCAGGATGACATAAGACGAACCGTAAACGCTGAGAGCATCTTCATTCGCGCCGGGGAAGGAAATCACATTCCAGACATCGGTATTTTTGGCGCTGGCAAACGCGCGCGCAACCTCTGGCAGATCTTCAAGCCCTGCCGCAATGAACATGGCTTCACGATTTGCAAAGGCATTAATTGGATTGATATTTGCCGCTTGCCATGCACAGGTGGTTTCAGAGAGCTCGCGCAAAAACCTGAACGCTTCGATATTATGCGGCGTGAGGAAACGATAATCACTGCCGTCCAAAACGCCGCCTTCAAAGGCAAGCAGCCAGGCGTAGGCGGTCATTGGTTCCGTATCCACATACCAGCCGCCCATGAAATCGTTTTGCGGTGACTCGTCTTTCAACATGGCTTGTTGTGCGCGGCAG
>DYDH01000092.1:9020-17521 GCA_020717985.1 Herpetosiphon sp.
TGCCGTGCGCTGTGCGGGAATTCCCACACGCCGCCCGCCGATATGGTCCTGATTCCAAAACACATTGGGAATATCATTAGAGTCAATCCCATACAACGGATCGCGTGCATAGGGCATCAGGTCTGTGGCCACGCCGTTTGCATCCCATTCCAGCGCATGTTCAGGTAATGCAATCACCATGTCGGGTTTCTCCGCAGTCGGCAGGGAAGCCGTTACGTTTTCATATAGATTTGTGAAATTGATCTGACTCTCCGCGCTGACTTTGATGCCCCATTTATTTTTTTGATTGAACTCTGCGACGAATGAATCAAACAGACTCGATTCGACCCCATACCACGGATGCCAGACCATGATCTCCAGTCCTTTCAGCGCTTCTTCCTTAATCCCGAGCCTGGTCGCTGCTTCGACAGATGGTACAGGCTTCGGCGTTTTTGTTTGCGCCGCCTGCGTGGACTCCGTGAGTGAGGATGACTCACTGGTGGAGGTGGCATCCGCTGTGCCGCAAGCTGACAAAAGGATGGAGGCGATAAAGAGCAGAGAGAATATTTTTTTCATGTGTGTAATTTTACTTCCAACCTCGAAGAAAAAATGTCATCCCTTCGGGATTTTGAAACCGTCAGGATGTTGTGTTTAGGCATCCCAACCCCGAAGGGTGACACGGATACCGTAAATTGCAATTATTGAGCCAGCGTCATAAACGGGACGGGCATGAATACTAAAAAGAAGACAATGATCATCGCAAAAGCGATCATGCGTCGGGTAGGGTCGAGCGTGGTGATCTGGTCCAACGGCTCGGCGTTGACTCGTCCCAGCCAGAATAACAGCACCGCCCACAGCCACCATCCGCTCCAAAAAATGCCGAATATTGCCATTAAACCAACAATATAAGGAAATGCCTTTTTTGCCTTGTCGCCGAATAGCGCGTAGATTACATGCCCGCCATCGAGTGTTCCGAGCGGAATAAGATTTAGCGCCGTTACCAAAATTCCCGCCCAGCCTGCAAACGCAACGGGATGAATGAACACATCCAGTCCGCCAAAGGGGACGGGGCGTCCGGTGAAGAAATATTGCAGCCAATACAAAATCCCCTGTGGTTCGATTGGAGCGGGGAGCAGCTGCCCAAAGGTTGCGAATTTCGCAAAAAGATAGAGCAGAGAGTTGCCTTCGATGAAGCCATTTGGATTTGGGTCAATGGTTCCCAATGTGGAAAGTGACAGTCCATAAAATAAAACCGGGATCGCAACCACAAGCCCGGCAATGGGACCCGCCACGCCGATGTCAAAAAGGATGCGCTTGTTCTTTGGCACGCCGCGCATAATGATGGCCGCGCCCATCGTCCCAAGAGGACTGAATGGAAAGGGAATGAAGTAGGGCAACGTGGCGGGGGTCTTGTGATGGCGGCTCATGAAATAGTGCCCCAGTTCATGCGAGAGCAAAATGCCAAGCAGACTTAACGCGAAGGGCCAGCCGGTGAAAATGCTTTTTGCGAGCATGATAAATTGCCCCATAAAGTCATTGGGCATTGCGCCTTCAGGCTGTGCGCCGACCAGCATCACACTAAATACGGTCAGCACGAAAAGGATAATATTCGTGGAAATGTTATCTTTCTTTGGCTCCGGTGGTTTTGGCGCGAGATAGATCACCTGCCGACCGTCTTCGATCTTGAACAGGGGGATGATATTGTATGGGACGAGGGAATCAGCCAAAAGGTCGTAGAGGGCGGCGGAATCTTCATCCCGCAGTTGACCGCGATAGCGCGCAAAGAATCCCTTTTGCAGGTCGCCGCTGGTCACATCTTCAATACGGAAGACGCGCGCCACATAATTTGTAAGAACTTCAATTTCTGGAATTGACATATGTTTCCTTATTGTTGTAGGAAACCCCAAAGGTCTTGCGTTTCTGAAGTCAGAAGAAAAACAAGCCAGACCTTTAGGGTTTTCTTATACAGCGGGAGTGGATGGGAGACGAACCCACCGCGGCCCGCAACGCGACCCGCCACTGGTGTTGAAGACCAGGAAGCCCACCGGGACCTAACCACTCCCGTTTGCAAGGATAACCGAGAGGGGGTGGATTCGCAAGTTGGAAAGTAATGGGAGTGAGAAGTAACAAGTAAAAAGTAACGAGCGGATGCCAGGTATTGGCTTTATTAAATTTGAAATTGTTGGATGAATGGCGGCATCGGCACTGAGTTGGGCGTGAAAATGAAAAACGATGCGAATGCGACGATCATGCACATCACACACATAAAAACAAATCCCCCCGACATGATCCCGATCCATGCCATTGGACCGCCTGATTCATTGTGCTTGCGGATCTGGTTCAGGGAAACGGCACCAAATATCAGCGCGAGAAATCCCAGCAGGAAACTGGTGGGGAAGCAAATGAAACCTGTGAATGGAAGTGGGATCATTCCTGTGCAGAATGACAGGATGGTTAAGATGCCAAATACCAGGCTAAGGATGGATTGAGTGTTGATCGGTGAATTGATAATTTCTTCGTTCATTTTCAAGATGGCGATAGGGGGTTGGATTAACGATTAAGGAGCAGAAATCCCACTGCGACTAAAGCGCAAAGTAAAAGAATGGCTAGAACTGCAACCACAATAATGACTCCAGTGTGCGGACTTGTGTCATCCGAGATCGTGGATGGAGAGGATTGCACAAATGAAGAAGGGGATTGCGTAAATGCAGGTTCGCTTTGCGCAATTTGGGGTGTGGGTTGCGCCGGGGATTGAGATGGAAGTCCCGGCGTCCCTTGCGGGAAAAATCCAATTTGACTTAATTTCACCATGGCTTTGTCGAATTTGGCGCGCACCTCAGGCGGCAGTGCGTCAAGGCTTTGCAATTCCTGCCCGTTGACCACAACGCTTGTATTTGCCGACATCCTGATCAATTTTTGAATGACATCACCTTCGAACATATCAGGGATGCCGTTGTGATTTTCGTCTGTCATAAAAGCCATGACCTGCTCGTACGCTGCGCGTTGATCGGTGGGCATTTCTTCGAGGTTGTTGTATGTTTTACCGTTAAAAGAAATTGTTTCCATTTTGCTCCTTTTACCTCAGACCGCTGTGTTTGGAATAAATAATCTTATTCGAACATCAACAAATGCGGTAGGGGATAAAAGTATGATAGTTGGGCAAATCAAAACTTACAAAAAATCCCTCTCAAAAGGAGAAGGATTTTTTGTGTGCTATTTTTACAATTAGTGTCTTAAGAATTTTCCCAGAACAGATCAGCCAGTCGCTTTTAAAACCTTTAATGCTCGTAACGTCACCCACTCATTCGGTTCTTTCATCTTTCCAAATCTCATCCAGGTTTTACCATCGTAATTGTATTCGAGCGGCCAGCGTCCCTTCTCATCCTGTTTCGAGCGGATGAGTTCCAGTGTGTTGGCGAGTCGCGGGTCTTTGGCGTACCCTAATCCCATCAGTGCTTCGGCGATCTGCAAAATATCGGTGACGTAAAAGACAGGGAAGCCGAACTTCCACCAGTTGCCGCTCGGTTTTTCCGCCCAGCCATTTGGATATTTCGCAGCGGAGGGATCCACGCTGAAGAAAAAATCCACACCATGTTGGATCGCGCGTTCGATCAATTCGCTTCGTTCCTCGACGGGGAGTTTGCTCAGCGCCAACAAGACTTTGACTCCGCCCCAGGCACACGGCAGTTTGTTGTTCGCCCCACATGCGAAAGTTGGTCCACACTTGCCCGCAAAATAACGGACCGGCGCGTGCTTCTCCTTCATTGGCGCGACTCCTTCGCCTGTGGTCGTGCGCGCCATCCATTCGTACGCTGAGTCCATGCGTGGATCGGTATACCCCAACTCCATCAACGACCAAAGCATGTTGCCTTGCAGGCAATCGACTGTTCCGGAGGGAGAGTTGTTGGTCATGGCAGAAATTTGCCCGCCCGGGTTCAAAGCGTGGTCGAGATAATACCGACAGGCCTGTCGGATACGCTTATCCTCTTTTACTGATGCGCCAAGTTGTGCCAGCAGGATCAGCGCCCACACTGTGGACTTGTACTTCGGTCCATATCCCGTCCCTGGTCTTTGCCAGTATCCTTCCTCGTTCATCTTGGACAGGATGTGCGCGATCGGTCCTTCTTTGTGCGCCTTCCTCCGCATGGACTTCAATTCTTTATCCCCAGCGGAGAGTCCCACCACATCACGCAACGCGAGGTAGCGGACACCGGGATTCTCAGACTCCAGTAACCATGATACAGAATCGCCCCTCAATTGATTTTGCCAAGACATCTCTGCCTCCTTGCAATAAAACCAGACAGCCTTTTTTTGAAATTAGTATAGCATTTTAAATGCTCCATCGGGGGGTAAGCCCACGATGGAGCGGACAATCATACAAATAAATCCCTCACATCGTCCACTGAGGTTTCACAAAGCGGGCTTGAATTACCTCGGACCCATGAATTTGTCACCGTTGAAATGGATCATGTGCGAAGGAGTTTCTGCAATCCAAACTTCTGTCTCCCATGCAATGTCATTCACAAACTTTTTGAATGTTGCGAGGTCGAGAAATGCTGTCACATACACTTTTCCAGCGGTGCAGGTGTCAAGAAGTTTTTCCAGTTCAAAATGACGCTTCGGGGAGACGGGACCATGTGACGTGACTGCTTCGATCAGGAAAAGCCAGTTTTGTTTTTTGTCGTAAAGAATGACATCAGGAAGTTTTCCATGCTCCGAGGTTGGAATGCCAAGCTTGGTAAAAACACTTTTTTCAAAAACAAGAACCTTGTTGGCAGTATCGCCAAGATAGATAAGTTTTGCTCCCGGCGCAAAGCGCGGGGCAAATTCTTCCACAATGGCAACTTCAAGTTTGTTGTGTTTGCCTGGTGATAATTTGTAAACTTTTCCATCCGCCACTTGCAAAGGAACTTTGTTTTGCTCTCTTGCATTTTGATAGATTTCCAGCAAAGAACCTTGTTGAGTAAAAAACTTTCCGATTTTCGACTTCCATTTCGGCGTACCGAAAGAGCGCAAGGCATCCAAAGCCAGATCGGACAAAATATAGTTATTCAAGCCGCTGTTGGTTGGGCGTGATGGGTCATCTGCATTGCGGATAACAATCCCCGCCTGTTCAAGTTGGTGCAGAACTTTACGACGAATGGTTTCCCGACTATTTTCAGCATACTCCCGTCCGTAATCCTGTTTGATCTTTACCAGAATATCGTGGACGCGCAGACTTTGATTGGCAGCATCCTTCCATTGCATTTTTTCTGATAAATTGGCGAGCGCCAAAAGAGTTAATGCTGAAACTTCATTTTGCTGCGCGGACGGTAAACCAAGCGCCTCCAAAACTTCCTGAGCCTGTTCTATTTTTCCCATCGTTAGTCTGGTCTCCTGAATCATTGGAAATTCTTCGGCAAGCAAACTCATTTGCCAAAGTGTTGAAAAGATAACATTGTCAGCCTGTTCGGCGGTGAGACTTTGAATCTGTTGGATTTTTTCGCCGATACTCCTGATGACTTCCACAGGCGGCAGGGATAATATGCGCAATTCCGCCGCATTGACTTGCGTGTTTCCATTAACGATACGGAAATAGCGGTCAACAATTGCGCTGTTGAAAAGTGCGGATAAACCGATGGCTTCTGACGGCAGAAGATCGCCTTTTTTACCATAGATAAAATTCAGGTGATTCTCAAAACCAATTTGCTCAAAGTCAAAATCCTTGCCAATCAATGGAGCAGAGATTAGGCGGCGGCGGTCTTCTTTTGAACTGAACCGCCGCAATAAGACATAGTTTGAATTCGGAACAAGCAAAGCGGCATCTTGTTTGGAAATGGCTTGCGGTTTGTCAAATTCACTCAGTGGATACTCGACAGCGTAAGGCTTGACGTTTTGCATCCAAAGCAAAGGGACTGTTCCAATTCCCGTTGTCAATTTCTCCTTGAGCAACTGCTCGGAGCGAAATGGCACAACCCGCCCTGTCGAAACCTGCCAGCCGTATTTTTCAAGGGAACCATCCCAAAGGTCAACTGCATCCAAAATTTGTTCGTCATGAATGCCTGTAGGTAGTCGAAAGAATACCTGTCCGTCTCGATCATTTAGAAAGTGCTTGAACGAAACTTTACGACTAAGTACACTTTCGCTCAATTCTGTATCGTCTTTGGAAACCGAGATATTAACCGAGCCTGCCCAATATCTTTGTTCTTTTGATTGGGTCATTTTCTCGAAAGAGAAAATGACGTTTTCCTGTAAAACTTTATCGCCCTTGAAAACGTCGTTGCGCGATTGAAAAACATGAACTGCCAGCGGAGTCACATCCCTTAGCAGGTCACGACGAAACTCAGAGAAGTAAACTCCCGAACAAAAACTGCGCGGCACAATAAAACAAGCTTTTCCCTTTGGAACAAGCAGTTTTGTGCTAAGCGCCATAAATATGGTGTAGATGTTGGTGTGTCCGTTGATTTTTCCAGCGATGGCTTTTACGCGTTTATCTTCTGCATTAAGTTTGAAGTAGGGGGGGTTGCTGATAACAAAATCATAGGCTTTTCGGCGTGATTGTTCTGCTCCAAAAAGAGATGGCTGGTGTTCGGGCAGGCAAGCTAATACAAAATCTTCATTAAATACCTGCCAATGGATTTTGACTCCGCCTTGTTCAGCTTGCTTACTTGCAAGAGCCAGGACATTACGCGCTACATCACAGAGTTCTTTGTCTGTTTCATAGGCGTCCAGCCAAATTTCCACAGGTTGATTCTCTGAAATAAGTTTTTCAATAACAGCACAAGCCAACACTCCAGAACCGATGGAAGGCTCGATAATAGTTGCGCCAGATTGAATTTTCCCCAACCTTTTTGCCATGTAGCGGGCAGTATTTGGCGGCGTTAAAAACTGACCATGTTCCTTGAGAGTTTCAGATTCCCTTTTCTCAAGAACACGCTTGCCCTGCTCATAACCATAGTTAACTAAATCTAAAACTTCCATCGCTGAAATTATACCCTCCCCATTCAGTTAACCGAATCACCGAGCGAAGCGGTCAGGTTATCCCTGCAACCCTTCCCACTCTGCCAGAGTCGCATCCATTTCTTTTTGGACGAGATCGTAATCTTTCGCCAGTTTTATAACTTCCCCGGCATCTTTTGGAGGATGTGCCAGTTTCTCGCCGATCGCGGCAAGTTGAGATTCAAGGTCGGCGATCTTCTTTTCCACTTTTTGCACTTTGGCGATCCTTTGTTTTTCTTCCTTCGTGCTGACAGGCTTTGCCTTTGGCGCTTCGTTCTTTTGAGGTTTGGCAACCGTTGATTCGCGCTCTGCTTGTGCGGTGGCGCGACGGGCTAAATCTTTTTCGCGTTCTTCCTTCAATTGGGAATAGATGCCCTTGAAGATGACCAGATGCGATTCGTCCGTGTCGATCTCCCAGATTTGGGTGGCGATGGCGTCCACCAGATAGCGGTCGTGGGTGACGAGCAGGATCGTGCCTTCGTAATCATCGAGCACGGCTTCGAGGATTTCCTGCGAGGGAATATCCAAATGATTTGTCGGTTCATCTAATAGAAGAAGGTTGGTATCCTGCAAGGCGAGTTTCGCCAGAGCAAGACGTCCGCGCTCACCGCCGGAGAGCATGGATACCATCTTGAAAGCATCGTCGCCAGAGAAGAGATATTTGCCGAGATACTCGCGTGCCTTTTGTGGCAGCCAGTTTGTGGTTTGCATGATTTCATCAATCACGCTGTTTTTTGGATTAAGACTTTCGTGCGCTTGGGCAAAATACCCAATGTGTAGACTCTCTCCCAGAGTCACCTCCCCAGCCAGGGGCGGAATCTGACCGAGGATTGTCTTCAAGAAAGTCGATTTGCCCGCGCCGTTCGGTCCGATCAAGGCGGCACAGTCGCCGCGTCGCAAATCAATGTTTGGAGATGAGAATAAAAATTTGTCAGAGAATCCCACTTTGAGATTTTCAGTGCGGATGACCATGTCGCCAGAGCGCGCGGCTTGCGCGAGGCGCAAATGCAAATTGGGCAACTGGCGCACAGGCGATTGCAAGCCGTTGACTCGGCGACCCGCCTCTTCCACGCTGAGGATGGATGTGGTGACGGAAACTTCGCCCGCGGTCTCGCTCCACTTTTGGCTGAGCGCGGCTTCCATGCCGATCTGCTCGATGGCTTGAATGATGCGCGAGATGCGCTTGAGTTTGCCTTTGGCTTGCAATACATTTTGCCCCGCAACATTCTTGCGGATGTATTCCATTTCCTTTTGCAGTTTTTCTTTTTCGCTGTCGAAAACTTCCTGACGGCGCGCCATGCGTTCGACGCGTTGTTTGAGATACGCGCTGTAATTGCCGCGATACATTTCTGTTGCGCCAGGGAACATTTCCAAAATTGCGTTGCTGGCTTTGTCCAAAAAGAAACGGTCATGCGAGATGATGATCGCCGCGCCTTCCCATTGGCTCAAATATCCTTCGAGCCATTCCACGGCGGCGATGTCGAGGTGGTTGGTGGGTTCATCGAGCAGGAGCAGGTCGGGGTCTTCGAGCAGCAGGCGCGCGA
>DYDH01000092.1:17538-17981 GCA_020717985.1 Herpetosiphon sp.
TGTCCGCCCGAAAGATGGTCGAGGTCAAGTTGATAATCGGCTTCGCTGAATCCCAAACCGGTTAGTACCTGGCGAATTTTCGTAGTGTAGGTGTAGCCGCCGCGCCGCTCAAAATCTTCCTGCAATTTTCCGTAGCGAGCCATCACCTCTTCCACTTGCACAGGGTCAGACATCAGCCCTTCAAGGCGATGTAATTCCTCCTGCTCTGCCTTGAAATGCTCGAAGACGGCTTCGCAAGCTGTCCAGATGGTTCCCGTCATTTGGAAATCTGCTTCCTGCGACAGATACCCGATGCGGACTCCGCGTGTGCGGGATACCGTGCCCGAGGTGGCTTCGTCCGCGCCGACGAGGATGCGCATGAGCGAGGTCTTGCCGATTCCGTTCGGTCCGACAATCGCCATGCGCGCGCCCTTGACCACGGAGAAGGATACCCCGCTGAAAAT